>CAWUJX010000082.1:0-13523 GCA_963922635.1 uncultured Hyphomicrobiales bacterium
CTGTGAGGTGAATTCAACACATAGGGAACGGTGTTCTCATGGGGCGAAAACACGTCAAAGGCAGGGTTGTCCGTCTGATTGAATGGTTGGGTCATAAAACAGATGAGTGATTGCAACAGTGATCGAATTTAAGCGTGTTTTGTCTCGAGTCCAGCCCAAGGGTGGAAACCGGGTGTGGAATTGAACATATTCACTGCATATTTACCTCTATCCGGTCTTATGGCACAAATTCGAAAAGCTTTGTTGGTGATCTCATATGAGCAAAATTCTCCTCGCTGAAGATGATAATGACATGCGTCGGTTTTTGGAGCGTGCGCTCGATAATGCCGGGTATCAAGTGGTCGCTTATGACAATGGTGCGAGCGCGTATGATCGTCTTCGGGAAGAGCCGTTTACCCTTCTGCTCACGGACATTGTAATGCCCGAGATGGACGGGATTGAACTTGCCAGACGGGCAACGGAAATCGACCCTGACATGAAAGTGATGTTCATAACCGGCTTTGCAGCGGTTGCGTTAAACCCGGACTCAGACGCGCCAAAAGACGCCAAAGTTCTTTCAAAGCCGTTTCACCTCCGCGATCTGGTGGATGAGGTCGAGAAAATGCTTGCTGCCGCGTAAGGCGCGCACTCTGAAATTTAGCAGACACATAAGCAGCAGTGTAAGGACTTTAGACGCGCAAATCTCATATTGACGCTCTTGGTTGTTTATGGTGTATGCAGCGGACCAATCACAACTGCCGATTTGCAGGGTGAGATGGGCGATTAGCTCAGCGGGAGAGCACTACATTGACATTGTAGGGGTCACTGGTTCAATCCCAGTATCGCCCACCATTTTGTGGTTTTACCAATCAAGTGATGGATTTGTGAATGCCGTCCGGTATACAGGCTTGAAACAGAGTTTTTGAGATACGGTCGGCTGGATGTCTTTTATTCTCTTTGCAGAGCAGGTGCTTAACGGACTGCAGTTCGGTATCATGCTTTTTTTGATGGCGGCTGGCCTTACGCTAATCTTTGGTGTGATGGGTCTTATCAATTTGGCTCATGGTTCTCTCTATATGGTGGGTGCTTTTGCCGCCGCCGCCGTGGCCGGTTGGACGGGCTCCTTTGTGCTTGCGCTGATCGCGTCCCTTACCGCTGCCGCTGTTGCGGGTGCATTGGTGGAACTGCTGGTGATCCGCAGGCTCTACGACAAAGATCATTTGGATCAGGTGCTGGCTACGTTTGCCCTGATCCTGATTTTCTCTGAAGGCACGCGCTTTGTGTTCGGCTCTTTCCCGTTATATTTGAGCGTGCCGGATTTTCTTGCCGGTCCCGTCACCTTGCCGGGCGGCATCCAATATCCGCTCTATCGCTTGGTGTTGATCCTTGTAGGCTTGCTGGTTGCGGCGGGGCTTGGTTTGATGATCACGAAGACCCGCATCGGTATCCAGATCAGAGCGGGTGAAAACGACCGCGAAATGATTGCAGCGCTGGGAGTGGATATTTCCAAACTCTACACGCTTGTATTCGCGTTGGGGGCAGCGTTGGCGGGACTTGCCGGCGCGCTTGTGGGCACGCTCCAATCGGTTCAAGTGGGGATGGGCGAACCGGTGCTCATTCTCGCGTTTGTGGTGATTGTGATTGGTGGAATAGGCTCCATCAAAGGTGCGCTGATCGGCAGTATTCTGGTTGGTCTCACCGATACATTGGGTGGTGTTTTACTGCCGCAACTGTTCTCTACGGTTTTTGATCCATCAGCTGCCAATGCAGTCGGGTCATCTTTGGCGTCCATGGCGATTTATATCCTTATGGGGGCTGTTTTGATCTGGCGCCCCACCGGGCTTTACGGGGCAAAATTGTGATCTCGGAGCGTAGTTTTAATGTAAGCGTCCTGGCGCTTTTCCTTTTAGTGCCTGTTTGGGCAATCGTGATGGATGAACCGTTTACGCTTACGCTCATGACCCGGGCCGTGGTTTTTGCACTTGCGGCGGTTGGCCTGAATATTGCGCTTGGTCTTGGTGGCTTGGTGAGCCTCGGTCATGCGATTTTTTTCGGCCTTGGTGGGTATGCGATGGGCATTCTTGCCCACCACGCGCAGATCTTCGAACCTTTGATTGAATGGCCATTCCTCATTGAAGGCACCAAATCCATGCCTGTAATCTGGATCGTGGCGATTGTGGTTTCATCCCTTGCAGCAGTGTTGGTGGGTGTCTTGTCGCTGCGAACCTCCGGCGTTTATTTCATCATGATCACACTGGCTTTTGGTCAGATGTTTTTCTTCTTTTCAATCAGCTGGCCCGCGTATGGCGGGGAAGATGGCCTGTCGATCTATGTGCGCAATGGATTCCCGGGTTCGAACACCCTCGACCCTGCTCAGTATTACGGGCTGTGCCTTATCATTCTCTGCATTGCATTGTTTTTCACAAATCGCCTGATGAAGTCGCCTTTCGGATTGGCGCTGAATGCCTCGCGCCAAACGCCGCAACGAGTGGAAACGGTTGGGCTAAATCCCATGCGGTTAAAGCTAATTGCGTTTGTCATATCCGGAGCCATTACTGGCCTCGCCGGGGCATTGTTTGCCGATCTCAATCGGTTTGTCAGTCCAACCATGTTCAGTTGGCAGTTAAGCGGCGAGATTATTGTCTTTGTGATTCTTGGTGGCGTTGGGCGCCTCTTTGGTCCGGTAGTCGGTGCGTTATTGTTCGTTTTCCTGGAGCATGTTCTCGGTGGATTGTCAGATTTCTGGCTGATCTATTTGGGGTTGCTGCTATTGCTCGTTGTTCTGTTCGGGAGAGGCGGTGTCATCGGAATGGTGTGTGGTCGGGAGCGGGTAAATGGTTAGTGAGACGCACATTCCTGTATTGAAAACACAAGCGCTCACGAAGCGGTTTGGTGCGTTGCTTGCAACCGACGACGTTTCCATTGATCTTCAACCGGGTGAAATTCACGCTGTGATCGGCCCCAATGGTGCGGGCAAATCAACGCTCATTGCGCAAATCTGTGGCGCGTTGAAGCCGGATGCGGGAAGCGTGGAATTGCTTGGCCAGGATGTGACTGCGATGCCGGTTCAGGCGCGTGCAAGGAGCGGACTTGGTCGTACGTTTCAGATTTCCGCCTTGGCAATGGAGGATACAGTCCTTCAAAACGTTGTGCTTGGTGTGCTTGGTGCAAGCGGAGCGCCCTGGCGGTTTTTCAAGCCAGTCTTGAAAGAAACTGACCTGGTTCCGAGGGCGCAGCATGCATTGGAGCGCGTTGGACTTGAAGACTTGCAGAATATGCGCACATCAGAACTCAGCCATGGCCAAAGACGCCAGTTGGAAGTTGCGGTGGCGCTGACCCTTGAACCGAAAGCTTTTGTTATGGATGAACCTATGGCGGGTCTTGGCGCTGAGGGTTCGAAGGTAATGACGGGTTTTCTCAATAAGTTGCGCGAGGAAGCTCCCATCCTTTTGGTCGAACATGACATGGATGCGGTTTTCACCCTTGCGGACCGGATCAGTGTCTTGGTTTACGGAAAGATCATTGCAACGGGGAGCGTTGATGAAATCCGTTCGAATAGTGATGTGCAGCAAGCCTATTTGGGAGAGGGTGAATGAGCCTCCTTTCCGTGCAAAATCTGTCCGCTTATTATGGGTCAAGTCAGGCTTTGTTTGATGTCAATTTTAGGGTGGCGGAAGGTGAAGCGGTAGCTTTGCTGGGGCGAAACGGCATGGGCAAAACCACGACGGTTAAGTCAATCTGCCGGATGATTTCCTCATCGGGCGAATTGAGGTTTAACGGTCAGGCAATCGGTTCCATGCCTAGTCATCAAGTGGGGGCTTTGGGTATTGGCCTCGTTCCAGAAGGTCGGCGTTGTTTCGCCGCTTTGAGCGTTGAGGAGAATTTGATTGCGGCAAGCCGTAAAGGAGCATGGGACCTTGCATCGATTTATGCACTGTTTCCAAAGCTCGCGGAACGCCAGTCACAAAGAGCTTCATCACTTTCCGGAGGCGAGCAGCAGATGCTTGCTATCGGCCGTGCTCTTATGACGAACCCGAAACTGCTTATCCTTGATGAAGCAACCGAAGGGCTGGCGCCAGTGGTCAGGCAGGAAATCTGGGATGTGATCAAACGTTTGAAAGCTGAAAGCGGGTTGTCAATTCTGGTGATTGACAAGTCTCTGAAAGAGCTTCGTCAGATCTGTGACCGCGCTTCCATCATTGAGCGGGGTAAAACAGTTTGGGACGGGGCTATAGCTTCTCTGGATGAAGCAACCATCCAACAATATGTGGGTGTTTAGATTCGCATCCACCTAACTTTTTTGTTGATCAACCGCGGGCTTTTCGTAGCTTCTTCGTGTAACTCAATGTTCGTTTCAAAACCTGAGAGTGGAAGTTTGCGTCTTTTTCCACAGTGGTATGCTTGAGATTTCTCACACCGCGCACGTTGATGTTTTTAATAACGCCTTTGAAGCCCGGACCGCGTTTTACCACATTGCGGTTGTCTTCCAGCGGCAGGTAGAAGTTGATGACCCGTTTCACGTTTTTCCCGACAAAGGTGGTCACTGTGGGGTCAAACTGAACCACATACTGCACGGGCACACCACGATCGCCTAAATATTTCGCCATCATAGTTGACGCGTTCGCACCCAACGAATGGCCCATGATCACGATTGGATAAGAGACCTGTTTTTTCTTGGATCGGGCGATGATGTTATCTGCCAATTCCCGCCACGCGGCATGATTGTAAACGCGCGCATCGAGACCGGCGCGAACCATTTTTGCACCCAAAGTGTCCATGCCGCGAGAGAAAACATTGGCAAGACCCCGCAGGAGATAAATCTCACCAGAACGGCTGACTTTGCCCTTTACATCTAGGATTATTTCACTCGGGCGTTGGCTAAGTGATGCTGAAACAATAGGGCGTTCATTTTCTGAGATGGCACGCTGGGCTGTCGAGTTTGACGGCGAGCAAGCGCTTAAAACAAGTGTGGATATGACGAGCGCGATAGTGCTCAAAAATGATGGACGAAAGGGCATTTGCGGAGGCCTGTATATGTCTTTGCTTACCCAGCAAGTGAAATAGCTTATGCTTAATTTTTTTCTAAGGTTCAACGGTGAGACGCGCAAAACCAACTAAACAATTCGGCTATGCATAAAATATTTTCTGTGAATGTTGCATGAATGCCGCGCAGTAGCGGTGGGTCATTTCAATCCAACTTAAAAAGACGATGCGCCGATCAATATATGCCGGGTAATATGCGTTTTGTGCGTTTCATGTACTCATCGTATTCATTGCCGAATTCTTTACGCATCATGTCTTCTTCCTGACCGACACGCAGGAAAAACAGGGTGCCGAAACCGACCAGCCCAGCGAAGCCTGCAACGAAATTTGGTAACAGGAAAGCGGCTCCCAGCGCCCATGCCCAAAATGCGGTATACATGGGATGACGTACTTTTTCATACACACCTTTAGTCACCAGTTTATGCCCTTCGCGAAGATCAAGGCTGTGCGACCACATCTTACCGAGCGCCTTGTGGGTAAGACGGAACATGCGAAGCGAAAAGAACAGAATTATCGCGCCGATGCATGTGAGTATCAGGTTTGGTGTGTAATCAAAGCCGTCGAGGAAGTCTGTGAATATCCAGACTGCGGGAATGTATCCGAGGCCGAGCGACGAAACGACCATTGAGAAGCGCTCTTTCAACGTGCGCGATACAACAGTTTTATTGATCTTGCGTGACTTCACGTTTGGACGCCACCGGATGGCTGCCCATAGAACAATGAATAAACACCAGATAATTTTGGCTTTCAGTTCCAGATCAAATGTCATGCCGCTTCGCCTGTTTGAATCAAGGGGCTGTTGAATGCGTGTTTCTGATCCCGTGCCAAATCGTCGGCAAAGAACGGACCAAATACACGTAGTTGATAGTCGTGGTGAACACGTTTGTCGCAATAGAGAATATATTGCCGATGTGCAAGATACATGGATTTTTTCATCTTGCGATGTCGTTCCTTTGAAAGCGCATTTTTGAAATTGACGCGATGTACAATTACGTCTGCGCCAGTTGGTTCAACTTCCATTGGCGCAAATGGATCAGATTTGTAGAACGAAACAAAATCTGTCTTGGTCTGGATTTCGTGCCACACTAGCCCCGGCAGAGATAATACATGCGCAGTGGCAAGCTTCAGGAATTGCGCCTTTTTTACCAATGCAATTTTCAATAGGCTGGAACCCATGGCAAGAAAGGTCACACGCTTGCCGTTCAACAAATCGGGCTTGGAAGCAACGGCAAGGTGTAATGCCATAACCGCCCACACTGAACCGAAACTATGCCCGACGATCAGAATTTCATCGGGGTTTTGTGTTTCAATTTCGTGCGTAATTTCTTTGGCAAAGAGCTCATAGCGCTCGTCGATGGCCGGATTAATGCTGTAAGACATGTCTCTGGCGAAGGCCCAGTCATTGACCGAGAGGTTGACATATAGCTTATCGCCGGGAAACTTGCAGAGCAAAAGAAAGAGGCCAATTGTTCCCGGCACTTTAACGAACGCGCCGCCTCCCGTAAGTTCTGCAATTGACGAACTCACATACCAAGCGACGATTGCGAACAAAATCATCAACAAGAGCGGGTAAAGCGTAAAAGCCCAATAACGAATACTTGCCTTGCGGTATTTGCGGATCGTGCCGTCGAGAAAAAAGGCGAGGTACGCTGGCAAATGGCTGATCAGGCTTTGGGGGTAGGGAACGTTTTCGTATCTCGCAATAATATCGCCCCAGGAAAAATGAACGTAACGGGTAACGCTCTGCCAGTCGTTTCCTGAACTTGAGAAGTGCGTAACTGTTTTGTGGGCATCCGGATTTTCCGAAATCTCTTCCGGCTTCAAATCAAAATCCCAAAGTTTCGCCGTTTTCAAACCACCAGCAGTGAGGCGCTCGATCTGGTGAACGGCGGTCGTCGTCTCAAAACCGGGAAAATTCAGAACCAGTCGGTTGAGTTTTTGAGGCATGGAAGCGACCATCGGGAATCAAAAGCTGCATAAGTTAAGCGCGTTTATCATGTTCAAACTGTTTTGTCGCATTGGACGTGTTACTGGGTAAAGTTGCTATAATCGCGCGTGCTGTTTGCTAACTCTATCCACCAATCTTATTGTCCGCATTAAGTGAATGTTAGTACATTGTTAAATACTGTTTCTACATTATTCATAAAATCGTGATTTCTATGAATTTAAAGAATTGGTTTCTTGTATTTATTTTTACAGTCTGTGTTTTTTCTTTTCTATTTGAATACGATCGATATCGGAGTCAAAAGAAATATATTCAACGTTCGCTTTGTGAATCTGTTATTACTGCACTTGATAGAATTACACGAGTGAGCAAAATTGAATTAGCCGAAATTGCATCAAAAGAAATCTTCTTTCAAAATTTAGATAAGAGTATCGATAAACAAACTGTGCAACATAAATTTCAATTTGCTAAAGGAAAGGCGAAAGCATATTCCTATAGTCCGGATAAATTGAGGATATCAGCCCACGTCGAATTTAAAATATTTGCCAGGTTTGGATTTAATTATTCAGTGTCAGAGTTGAGTGATTGTATTCTTCCGCGTAGACTAAACCCATATAATCGATAATTGAATTCGAAGGCGTCGTTTTTGCGATCGTACTTTGAATTACTACGCGCTGCGGGCTGCAACCATTAGATATTTCCAGACATAATCGGAAAAAGAGCGCCAGCATTCGATCCGGAATTCGTGTTCGTCCAAGCGCCAGAGTACGATTTCTGCCTTCGAAAGCACCGTACGTGCCGCAGCACCTATCGGAAAAGCGTCCAATGAGAGGTCGCGTGCGCACCCGCTGTTGATCGCGTGAACTGCGTTGGGGCCGGAGATCTTTATCCCCGTGTTCCGGTGGTCGATTGACACTACCGAGAAAAGTCCTGTCTTTGCTTTGTTCAACTTTGCTTCAAGTCCGCTTCCCTCAGGTGCCGTGACGAGCCATTCGTCGGGTCCAATCCACAGCGCGGATATCTCCGCTTTTGTGGCAGTTGTAAGTGGTTTTCTGGGAAGCGATACGCCGATTGTCTTGCCTAAAGCAGCAATCGCCTTTTCTTCAGCCCGCAAAGAAACCCGTTCACAAGGCTGTAACGGTGACAATGACACGCCATTGGCTGCGAACACACGATCGTTCAGAGGATGGATGCGTTGAGCGACTTTATCCATTTAATCTGTCTCCATTCGCATCGTAGAAAATCGGCGAACAAATCTCTGCTTTGATAAGCTCGTCCGGCATTGGGATATGAACCGTCTCGCCGATGCGATTGTGGCCGTTCTCAATCAACGCCATTGCAATAGAATGGCCAAGGCATTCAGACCAGTAAGATGAAGTGACAAACCCAATCATCGGTATGGGGATTGGGTGGTTCGGATCATCCACGATCTGCGCACCTTCCTCGAGAACGATTTTTGGATCAATCGTCTTGAGCCCGACTAGCTGTCTCCGGCCTTCTGCGACGAGGTCCGGTCTTTGCAGACCTTTGATACCCACAAAGTCTTTTTTCTTTTTGCCGATTGCCCAACCGACTGCCGCGTCATGAGGTGTGACTGTTCCGTCTGTGTCCTGCCCCACAATGATGAAACCTTTCTCGGCTCGCATCACATGCATCGCTTCGGTGCCATATGGAGTGAGGCCCATTGGTTTGCCGCGCTCCCAGATCGCTTCCCAAACCGCTTGCCCATAATCTGCCGGCACGTTGATTTCGAAACCGGCTTCACCCGTGAATGACACTTTCATCAAGCGGGTAGGGACACCGCAGATCTTGCCTTCGCGTACGGACATATGCGGCATTGCATCGTTTGAAAGATCAATACCCTCTACCAGTGGTTCCAGAATTTCCTTTGCCTTAGGCCCTTGAACCGCAATAACTGCCCATTGTTCTGATGTTGACGTGAGCCAGACATTCCAGTCCGGGAATTCGGTCTGGAGGTAGTCTTCCATCATGTTCAGAACACGGGGTGCGCCGCCGGTGGTTGTCGTCACATGGAAGCGGTCTTCCGCCAAACGTGCAACGACACCATCGTCATAAATGAACCCGTCTTCGCGACACATTATCCCGTAGCGACACCGCCCGACTGCTAGCTTGTCCCATGGGTTGGTGTACATCATGTTCATGAACTTGACGGCATCCGGACCCACCACTTCAATCTTGCCGAGGGTGGAAGCATCAAATATCCCGGCAGCTTCACGGGTTGCCTTGCATTCGCGATTTACTGCCGCGTTCATGTCTTCGCCGGCTTTCGGGAAGTACCATGCTCGCTTCCAGTTGCCGACATCTTCAAAGGCGGCTCCGTGTTGTTCGGCCCACGCATACATCGGTGTCTTGCGTGTGACGTCGAAAAGGTCGCCCTTGTTGTGTTCCACCAACGTGCCAAACGTGACGGGAGTATATGGCGAACGAAACGTGGTGAGACCAACCTCCGGGATAGGCTTATCCAGCATCTCTGCTGCAATAGCCAAGCCGTGCATGTTCGACATTTTACCCTGGTCGGATGCCATGCCATTCGTGGTGTAGCGCTTCACGTGCTCGATTGACTGAAACCCTTCGCGCACTGCAAGTCTGATGTCTTTTGCGGTGACGTCGTTCTGGAAATCCACGAATGCCTTTGTGAAGTCATCGGGTCCGGCACCTTTGGCGGAGCCGATTTTGTAGCCAGCCATTGAAGTTGTGCCGCTCAATGCAGGTGTTTTGGCCGCCTTGCCACCCACCGCATCTTTTGCAGCAGTAAGTGCTTCGTCCAGGGCATCATCCATATCGAACGTGCCGTTGCAGCAGCCAATGGACACACAATTCTCTGTGTAGATATCCGGCAAAAATGTTCCGGTATCTTCGTCGAATTTCACCCGTCCGCGCGACTGCGAGAAAAGATGGATTGATGGTGTCCATCCCCCGGACATAAGTACGCAGTCTACGGCAACCGACTCGCTTGAGCTGCCGTTTACGGGTTCAACAGTGATTTCTTTCACCCGCAGACGCCCCTTGGTGCCTGTGACCGCATGTGCCAATAGAACACGAATGCCAAGCTCTTTTGCTTGCGCCTCCAGGCCTTCGTCTACGGTGTCTCGGAGATCGATAATCGCCGGTATGTTTACGCCAGCCTGTTTAAGATCAAACGCCACCTGCCAGGCTGAATCGCAGGATGTGTAGACGGCGGCATTCGCGCCGGGCGTAACCCCGTATTGGTTCAGGTAGGTTTGTGCAGCGGACGCCATCATGATGCCGGGACGGTCATTGTCCGGGAAAACGAGATGACGTTCGATTGCTCCTGTCGCTAGAATTACTTTGCCGGCACGCACTTGCCACATGCGTTCCCGAGGAAGGTCGGGATCGGGTTTTGTGAGGTGTTCAGTGACCCGTTCAGCGAGCGTCAACATGTTATGGTTGTAATATCCAAATGCCGTCGTGCGTGGTAAGACCGTCACATTTTCCATTGCGGACAATTCTGCGACCGTATCTTCTGCCCATTCGGGACCGGATTTGCCGTCGAGTGTGATGGTTGCATCAGATAAGAGTGCACCACCCATGACCGGGTTTTCATCGACCAGGATCACACGTCTGCCCGATTGAGCGGCAGCTTTCGCTGCCGTCAGTCCGGCTGCACCGCCGCCAATGACAAGAACTTCACAATGGGCAAACCGGTTTGCGTAATGGTCAGGGTCTGGTTCAGATGGTGCTTCACCCAGACCTGCTGCTTTTCGTATGATGGGTTCATACAATTTATCCCAGGCTTTTGCGGGCCACATGAAGGTTTTGTAGTAAAAGCCAGCGGGGAAAAAACGACCCAAGCCGTCGTTGATGGCACCCATATCGAATTCCAGTGACGGAAACCGGTTCTGACTTCTAGCTTGCATGCCATCGAAAACTTCCTGGCACGTGGCGCGAACATTTGGTTGGCGGCGTGACGCATCACGCGCAATATCAATGAGCGCATTTGGCTCTTCGGGGCCAGCTCCCAGAATGCCGCGGGGACGATGGTATTTGAAGGAACGACCCACCAGATGGATGCCATTGGCCAAAAGCGCGGAAGCAAGCGTATCGCCTTCAAGCGCATTGTATGTCTTTCCGTCGAAGGTGAATGTCACCGTCTTTGCTGGTGAAAGACGACCTTTGCCGTTTACGCGGTTCGCGCCGGTCTTAACAGAAACGCCACTCATTTTGCGTCTCCGTTATTTGTCTCTTCTTTCTCGGTCCAAATAGCTTCGTTTGCCGGTGTTGATTTCGCTGGCGGCAATACTGCTTCGATTTCTTTTTGTGTGAGTTTGGGTTGTTTCTCGCCCGCTTTGTAGGTCTTGATGAATTTGTCGGATACGGAGTGCCGGGCTGCATTGAAGAACCGGCCACAACCATGCACATGACGCCAACGCTCGAACACGATACCTTTCTGGTTTTCGCGTATGAAAAAAAACTTTTCAAAGTCTGCGTCAGAAATGTCAGCCATGTTTTCCGGGCGTGCAATATGAGCTTCGCCTTCGCCTCGGAATTCTGTTTCGGGTAAGTCTTGTTCGCAATAAGGGCAGCGGATTAGTAGCATGGATGTGTTCCTTTAATGCGCGACCGCTGCCGCTGCAGCTTCGTCCACTAGTCGCCCGGTTCTAAACCGTTCGAGATGGAGACCGGCGTTGATTTTGTGGGGTTCGTCTTTCGCAATTGTGTGTGCGAATACATGGCCCGAGCCAGGCGTCGCCTTGAAACCTCCCGTTCCCCAGCCACAGTTCACGTATAGTCCTTTGACCGGGGTCTTTGCGAGGATCGGCGAACGGTCGGGGGTAACGTCCACAATACCGCCCCATGAGCGCAGCATTTTCATGCGACCAAAGATCGGGAACATTTCACATATGGCCTCAAGTGTATGAGTGGAAATGTTTATGCTGCCTGTTTGTGAGTATGAAATATATTGATCGGTGCCCGCGCCGATAACCAATTCGCCCTTGTCTGATTGTGAAATATAAGCGTGAACTGTGTTGGACATTACCACACAGGGGAAAATCGGCTTTACGGGTTCAGAAACGAGCGCTTGAAGCGGGTAGCTTTCAAGCGGCATTTGAACACCAGCCATTTCCATCAAAACTGATGTATGCCCGGCAGCAACCACACCCACTTTTTTTGCGTTGATCGTGCCGCGGGACGTATTAACACCGGTTACCGTGCCTGATGCGTCACGGTTAATTCCGGTCACTTCGCATTGTTGAATGATGTGGACACCCATCGCCGCTGCTTTTCGGGCATAACCCCATGCAACTGCGTCATGCCGGGCAACGCCGCCTTTGCGCTGGAGTGCGGCACCCATTACCGGATAACGGGCTGATTTTGAGATACTCAGCGGCGGGCAAAACGCTTTTGCCTGTTCTGGCGTAATCCATTCGTTATCCACGCCGTTGAGACGGTTGGCATGCACATGGCGTTTCGAGACCTGCACGTCATGCACGTTATGCGCCATCATCATCACGCCACGCTGAGAGAACATGACGTTGTAGTTAAGCTCTTGGCTGAGCCCTTCCCACAATTTCACTGCATGGTTATACATGCCCGCACTCTCGTCATAGAGATAGTTTGAGCGGATGATCGTGGTGTTGCGCCCCGTGTTTCCACCTCCAAGCCATCCTTTTTCGAGAACAGCCACATTGGTGATGCCGTGTTCTTTTGCCAGGTAATAGGCCGTAGCGAGGCCATGTCCGCCTGCGCCCACGATAATCACATCATATGACGATTTTGGCTCGGGATTTTGCCATTGCTTATCCCAGCCTTTGTGGGCGCGCATGGCTTCTCTGGCCACTGCAAATGCGGAAAACTTGCGCATGCTTTAACGTCCTGCAGAATTTCAGTAAGGCGCGATTAATATCGCACTTATTGTCTGCAATAAATTCCGAAAGCAAAATTAGGTTGCGACTCTTTGCGACGGTAGGGATGTTGTAAACGACGGAGTGTTTATGCGGGCTTCAGAGATTTGACTTTTCCGTTATTTCTACTTACTACGCTCTCACGAAGAGCGCGCCTGCAGGCTAGTGGGCGCGTTCTTTTTTGAACAAATCATTGGAAGAACCCGCAAAAGAAGGTTCGTAACCCCTGAAATCTGCAAAAGTCAGGTTCAGTTTAATAGGAAAAGACCATGAAAATCAGAAACTCTTTGAAGTCTCTTAAAGGCCGCCATCGCGCAAACCGTATTGTTCGTCGTCGTGGCCGCGTATACGTCATCAACAAGCAAAACCCTCGGTTTAAGGCTCGTCAAGGCTAGTCAAACCCCGTTGGTTGATATGTGGGAAGGCCGCATCTGCGGCCTTTTTTCATGGGCAATCGAAACTCCATGTTTGACGTTTCCAAAACCTGCGATAAGTTTTGGGTATGACATGGTTATTTCGTTTCTGCCTGATATTCAGCCTTGGCGTAATCATTGTGCCAAGCATGGATATGAAAGACGCTTCTTCTCAAGAGGCTGAAAATCCACTCGAGCAAAAAGTTGACCCAATCCTGCCTCCGGAAAATCCCGATGCGGTGGTTGAACCGGGCGATA
>CAWUJX010000083.1:0-13448 GCA_963922635.1 uncultured Hyphomicrobiales bacterium
CTACACGAGTTACGCGCGCATCTTGATTTGCGACTGGCACGCGAAGACCGGACAGAACTGGCGAAAGCGTGTTTTGACTTTCTACCCACCCGCGCCAAACTCGATCTCGCAGGATGGCCGGATGCCGACATATTCGCCCATAGCTGAGGTGACAGTTCTTTAATCAATCGAAGCGCTAACCCGTCGTAAAAAAACCATGAACCGTCCTTACCGCTCCGCACAGACAAAAACCATCGCACGGATTTGATTTGAACCAGCCGTATCGACCTTCACTAGACATCGCACCACCGGTGACAGCCGGGCAAGGTGCTGTGCCTCGTCACGCTCCTGTAGTTGGCAATGGGCAAGCCAGTGCGAACGGTCTTGATTTTCTAGTGGGCGAACGCGGTGAGCTAGAATTCCAAAAAGCGGCAGCACATTCCGGCCTTGTCCGGTTTTTGAAGATCTTTCTTCCCATCCTTGCGATTTTGATCATTCTTTTGATAGCAGGTGCGCTTGTTGTACGTCAGTTCATGTTGCCAAATCTGGATATCGGCAACATTGAAATGAACGATGGGAAGCTGATCATGGAAAACCCCAAACTGAACGGCGTGGATCAAAATCAGCGGCCTTACAATCTGAGTGCTGACCGCGCAATCCAGGACGCGAGCAATCCTTCGGTTGTGGAACTTCAGCGGATTATTGCCACGCTCCCCATGGAGCAAAATCTAACCGCAGACATTACGGCCGGAAATGGGGTGTATGATGCTGAAGCAAAAACACTCCAATTGAAAGAGCGGGTGACCGTGCAAACCTCCGACGGGATGAGCATCGAATTGATGGATGCCGATGTGGATATCGCCTCCGGTGCGATGACCACAAATTCACCTATCAAAGCAACCAGCCCTGAAGCTGATATCGCATCATCCAGCATGATTGTGGACAAGAGCGGAGAGCGATTGATCTTCGAAGGCAATGTGAGAATGACCTTGCGCCCAAAGGCGCTGAGACAACGCAACGAGAGTAATAATGACTAAAATCGAACTTGGCCGTTTTCTTATCGTCCTCGGCGCCATCGGGATTGGATTATTTATGGCGGGTTCCGCACTAGCCCAATCCTTTGGCGGTGCATTCCAGGGAATGGGTGATAATGATGAACCCATTCAGATCGAAGCAGATCGCCTCGAAATTATAGACAACCAGAACACCGCATTGCTGACCGGGAATGTGAGTGTGGTTCAAGGCACCACAATCCTCAAGGCGCGGCAGATTAAAGTGTTTTATCTGCGGGATGATCAACGCGGGGAAACCAATAGTGGTATCCGGAAAATAGAAGCAAGCGGCAAAGTGGCTGTCCGCTCCGACAACAATCACGCCACGGCCGACAAGGCCACGGTGGATATGACGACTGAGTTTGTCACGCTTTCTGGCAACGTCTATATCAGTCAGGGCCAAAACATCGTTCAAGGCTGCATCGTTACGGTAAATCTGAAAACCAATGTTTCCAATGTGAAACCTTGCGGAAACACGTCCAGCGGCAGTGGGCGCATCAAACTATTGCTTGATCCAAAATCCCGGAACAACACCCAATAGGTTATTTGGCCTTCTGGTTAGACTTTATTCATCATAATCGGTATTTCCTGCTCTAAAGCGGAGAGTGAACCTTTGGGTCTCAAAAACCTTATCAAACGGATGACAAAACGTGCGCCATCCAAGGCATTGGATTGGGCAAGCGTGCCGCCATCTGCGAATGCCGGGACAGGGTCAGTGGACCAACAACCCGCTGCGCCCGGCAATACGCGCCAGCCGCGATCTCGCGATGGGGTATTGCTGGTGACCGGTATTCAGAAAAGCTACAAATCCCGCATGGTCGTACAGGATGTGACGCTTGGTGTCCGCCGTGGAGAGGCGGTTGGATTGCTTGGTCCGAACGGTGCGGGAAAGACCACAAGTTTTTACATGATCACCGGGCTCGTGCGTCCGGACGCGGGTAAAATTGAGCTAAACGGCCATGACATTACACAAACGCCCATGTATCGGCGTGCGCGCCTAGGCATCGGCTATTTGCCACAGGAAGCCTCGATTTTCAGGGGTTTGAGCGTGGAAAACAATATTCGGTCTGTCCTGGAGGTGGTGGAACCCGACAAGAAAGCGCGGGAACGACAGCTGGATGCTCTGCTGGAAGAGTTTTCCATTTCACATCTGCGAAAATCCCCTTCAATTGCCTTGTCAGGCGGTGAGCGGCGACGCTGTGAAATTGCACGGGCATTGGCAACACGGCCATCCTTCATGTTGCTGGATGAACCCTTTGCCGGCATCGACCCAATTGCGGTGGGCGACATTCAGGATCTGGTTCGCCATTTGACGCGCCGCGGCATTGGCGTGCTGATAACGGACCACAACGTTCGAGAGACGCTGGGCTTAATTGATCGCGCTTATATCATCCATGCGGGGAACGTGCTCACCCACGGAAATCCGCAACAGATCATCGAGAACCCGGATGTGCGCCGCCTGTACCTGGGTGAGCAATTTACTCTTTAGGAAGGTGTTCTTGCTAACTTGCATGCAAGAAGTGGGCCAATAAAGAAGCCCGCTCGCAAAAAGCAGGTGAGTTAAAATGGCGCTAACCCCCCGGTTACAGCAGGTACAGTCGCATTCCATTGTGATGACGCCGAAGCTTGCGCAATCCATAAAATTGCTGCAGCTCAGCCATGCCGACCTTCTTGAATTCGTGCGTGAGGAAGTGGAGAAAAATCCACTTTTGGAAATTGGTACTTCGGACCAACCAATAGACCGACGGACGGAACGCCAGGAAACAAACAACACAGCTGCCAAAAGTCAAAATGAGGCCAGCGACCTTAGCGACCACGTAAAAAGTGAAATGACGCTGGAGGCTGGAAGCGCCGTAAATGATCTCGATTCGAATTTCGAAAATGTCTACGACGAAGGCATTGCAGGCGCAGAACAATCAGCCAAAGCAAAGCCCGAAGCCCCCGGCAATTTATCCGCACCATCGGCAAAATCCACGGCCAGTGATGACACCGACTCGATTGGCCAATTAGCGGAAGCGAAAACCCTAGCCCAACATCTTGAGTTCCAGATCGGCGTAACGTTCAAATATCAGCGCGAACGGGAAATAGCGACCTATATCGCCCATGCTCTCGATCAGGACGGATATTTCCGTGAAGATATGATTGAGACGGCAGAGCGCCTTGATACCGATCTTGAAACCCTTCTCCATGTTTTGGACCGCTTTCAAACGCTTGAACCCGTAGGCGTGGGCGCCCGAAATCTGGTCGAATGCCTGAAGATACAGTTGCGCGACAAGGACCGATTGGACCCGGCAATGGATATCTTCATTGAGAACCTTAATCTGCTTGCCAAACGTGAGTTTGAGACACTGCTGAAACTGTGTGACGTTTCCCGCAATGACTTCAATGAAATGGTGCGCGAGATCAAAGCACTCGATCCACGGCCGGCAGCGCAATTCTCACCGGTTCTGTCAGAGACTGTTATCCCTGATATTTTGATCGGGCAAAAGCCGGACGGTAGCTGGTCCATTGAATTAAACCCGGAAACGCTTCCGAAGGTCCTCGTGAACCATTCTTATCATGCGGAACTATCACGCGCGATTGATACGGAGGACGGCAAGGCCTTCATTGCGGAGTGCCTCGGAAATGCAAACTGGTTGACAAAAAGCCTCGATCAACGTGCACAGACTATTCTGAAAGTTGGCGTTGAAATCGTCAAACAACAGGATGCTTTCTTTGCCAAAGGTATCGAATATCTAAAGCCGCTCAATCTTCAAACAGTGGCAGATGCCATAAAAATGCATGAGTCCACAATTAGTCGGGTGACTTCGAACAAATATCTGATGTGCGATCAGGGGATATTTGAGTTACGATATTTCTTCTCTTCGGCATTGGGAAGCAAGGATGGGGAAGACGTGCACGCCGCCGAAACCGTCAAGTTCAAAATCAAGCAATTGATTGATGGGGAAAGCCCAAAGAAAATTCTATCGGATGATAAGATCGTGGCGATGTTGCAAGAGACGGGCATTGCAATTGCTAGGCGCACCGTTGCGAAATACCGCGAAGCTTTGCGCATACCTTCGTCGGTTCAGCGCCGACGCGAAAAATCAACGACGCTTCCATAGAACAAAATTTCACACGTTTTCTGAAACATGTTGTGATTGCCGTTCCCAAAGTTCCAAGCTAAGCTTGAGTGTTATTTGGAGAGAGGAACAGCATGAGTTTACAAATTTCAGGCAAGCATATGAATGTTGGTGATGCCCTATCCACCCGGATTCAAGACCGGCTGGATGAGGCGGTGGCCAAGTATTTTCAAGGCGGATATCAAGGGCGCGTGACCCTTGAAAAACAAGGCAGCCGCTATGCCTGTGATTGTACGATCCATTTGGACAGCAAGTTTGATCTTCAAGGCACTGCGATTGAAACCGACCCCACAGCGGCCTTCGAAACGGCAGCGGAAAAAGTTGAAAAGCGTTTGCGCCGATACAAGCGTCGGTTAAAGGACCACCATGCAAATGCTTCAAAAGAAGCGCGGCTGGAAGTGGCTTATTCCGTTTTTGAACAACCCGATCCCGACGAGGAAATCCCAGAAGATTATAATCCGGTGGTGATCGCAGAATCGCTTACCAGCGTCGCGACGCAAAGCGTGGCCGATGCCGTGATGCAGCTGGATAGGGCCGACAATCCGGTTGTGGTATTCACCAATGCGGGAAGCGGGAAGACGAATGTCGTTTACCGACGGGCTGATGGTAATATCGGCTGGATTGACCCGAGCTGATTTCTTCCGAAGATCAATTTGGCCGGATGGCAATCAGATCATTGTAAAACGCAGAACTTTCCAATTCATGCATCTCACTTGCAAGCATCAGGGGTGTACCATCAGCTGCGAACAGAACCCAATATGATGCATCGAGGTTGATGTCGGGCACGGCGGAGAACGTCTCGGCAAACTCGCTAGCTTTCACCTGTTTCATATAAGCGACGGCATCGGAACCCATGGCGGCGAGACCGTATGCATCCGATTGATGGGCAATATGATCATGGTTCATGGGTTTACTCCTTGGACTTGATTGAAATCTTGCGGACGATACGTTCGGGCTGCAATCGAACCAACTCGATTGCCAATAATCCATTGGAAAGCTCTGCACCGCTGACTTCTATTCCTTCGGCCAGAACAAACGATTTTTTGAATTGGCGCGCAGCGATGCCACGATGCAGATACACCCGCGCTTCATCATCCACCTGCTTCCCGCAGATTGTCAGCTGGTTTTCCTCAATACTGATATCGAGTTCGTCTTCGGAAAACCCTGCGACCGCCAGGGTGATCCTGAGCATATCGCCTTTGTGGCCCGGCTCCGTCTGTAACTTCTCGATATTATAAGGCGGATATCCGTCATTGCCGGATTTGGCGGCACGCTCCAAAACCCGTTCGAGCTCGTCAAATCCCAGCATGAGGGGGTTTGTAAAACCGGAAAGTCTCGTCATCTCATCGCCTTTTTCTGCCTGAAACAAATATGGGGACGCTTGGTCGCCGGTTCAATATTTCCCGGTTGGACACCGATTATTTCCAAAATAGAAATAATGTTTGTCATCTGATCAAAATTGACAATTTTGCTTCATTTGCTAGCCAGACGGCACATTTTGCATGATTGGAGAGAGAAATGTCGGATCGAGTACAAGTCGGCGGATTGAGTGTTGATGCAACGCTGTTGAATTTCATCAATGAAGAGGCGTTACCAGACACCGGCATTGATCAATCCAAATTCTGGTCTGATTTGGAAGCGTTGTTCGACGATCTCGCACCCATCAATGATGCCCTTCTGCAGAAACGGGACGACCTGCAGTCAAAACTCAACGACTGGTATGCGGAGCACGGAAACGATTACGATCTCGAAGCTTACAAAACATTTCTGACCGAAATCGGATACCTAATCCCCGAGGGTGGCAAATTCTCAGTCGAGACGTCAAACATCGACCCTGAAATCGCCATGGTCGCGGGGCCTCAGCTCGTCGTCCCGATCATGAATGCACGATATGCACTTAACGCAGCCAATGGTCGGTGGGGCTCCCTATATGATGCACTTTACGGCACCGATGCAATTTCCGAGGCGGATGGCGCCGAAAAGGGTGGAGCCTACAATCCGGCTCGCGGCGCAAAGGTAATTGCCTGGGCACGAGACTTTCTGGATAAATCTGCTCCGATTACCGGAAACTGGGCTGGCGTCACTTCAATCAAAATCGAGGACGGTGAGCTGCATTTGACCATGGCGGACGGGTCCCAATCTGGGCTCACCAATCCTGCCCAGTTTGTCGGCTTCTCGGGAGACGCATCCAATCCATCCTCTGTTGTTGTTAAACGGCATGGACTACATGCAGACATCATCATCGACCGTGATCATCCCATTGGCTCGACCGATCAAGCCGGCATAGCCGATGTGGTTCTCGAGTCAGCCATGACCACCATCTGTGACTGCGAAGACTCCGTTGCCGCCGTGGATGGCGAAGACAAGACGCTTGCTTACAAGAATTGGCTAGGCCTCATGAAGGGCGATCTTGCGGACACGTTTGAAAAAGGTGGGCGTCAGATCACACGTACCTTGAACCCGGACCGGCACTATACGGCTGCCAACGGGTCTGACATTGCATTGGCTGGGCGCTCGCTTTTGCTTGTGCGCAATGTGGGCCATCTAATGAAAAACCCGGCTATTACCAAAGATGGAAAAGAGATTCCTGAAGGCATCATGGATTGCATGATGACGGCCATGATCGCCTTGCACGACATTGGACCCAACGGGCGAAACGGCAATTCACGCGAAGGCTCCATGTATATCGTGAAACCTAAAATGCACGGGCCCGAAGAGGTGGAGTTTGCATGCACTTTGTTCTCGCGCGTTGAACAAGCGCTTGGCATGAAGCCCAACACACTCAAAATGGGCATTATGGACGAAGAGCGTCGCACCACAGTGAACCTGAAAGAGTGCGTCCGCGCCGCACGGGAACGCGTTGTTTTCATCAATACCGGATTTCTTGATCGGACCGGCGATGAAATTTTCACATCCATGCTGGCAGGGCCGATGCTGCGCAAAGGCGACATGAAAGGCGCTGCATGGATCAAAGCTTATGAAGACTGGAATGTGGACACAGGCCTTGAATGCGGACTGGCCGGGCATGCGCAAATCGGTAAAGGCATGTGGGCCATGCCAGACCTGATGGCCGATATGTTGGAGCAGAAAATTGCCCATCCTAAATCCGGCGCGAATTGTGCCTGGGTACCATCGCCGACGGCAGCAACGCTTCACGCCACACACTATCATGAAGTGAACGTGGCCGAGGTACAAAGCAAACTTGCCAGCCGGACGAAAGCCAAATTGGATGACATCCTAACGATCCCGGTGGCTATCCGTCCAAACTGGACACCAGAAGACATTCAGAATGAACTCGACAACAATGCACAGGGTATTCTTGGTTATATGGTGCGCTGGGTCGAGCAAGGTGTTGGTTGCTCAAAAGTGCCGGACATTAACAATGTCGGCCTCATGGAAGACCGCGCCACACTGCGGATCTCAACCCAGCATATGGCCAACTGGCTGGAACATGGCATTTGCACAAAACAGCAAGCGCTCGAAACGCTGAAGCGCATGGCAGCAGTGGTAGACGAACAAAATGCCGGAGATCCCGCCTATCGCAACATGGCTCCTGACTTTGACAGTTCAGTCGCCTTTCAAGCAGCTTGCGAATTGGTTTTCGAAGGGAAAGCGCAACCATCCGGCTATACCGAGCCTGTACTTCACAGAAAACGGCTGGAGTTCAAACAGATCGCATAACCTGGATCAGCAGAACAAAAAAAGCCCCGCAAAACCTGCGGGGCTTTTTGCTTTAGCAATAGACTCAAAATTTATGTCTGCCGGACAATCACTTTCGCGCCCGGCTTAACCCGGTCATAGAGATCCATGATGTCCTGGTTGAGGAGTCGGATACAGCCGGAAGACACCGCTTTACCGATCGACCACCATTCCGGCGTACCATGCAGACGGTACAGGGTATCGCGGCCACCCTTCATTAGGTACAGCGCGCGTGGCCCAAGAGGATTGTTTAGGCCAGGAGGCATGCCGGCTGCCCATTTTTTCAGTTCGGGGCGACGGCGGATCATGTTGGTAGGAGGCGTCCATGTGGGCCATTCACGTTTCCACCCGATCGTGGCATTACCTGACCAGGCAAAACCCTGTTTGCCGACACCAACGCCGTAACGAACGGCTTTCCCACCTGGCTCAACTAAGTACAAGAACCGATTTGGCACATCGACGATGATTGTTCCAACGCGTTCCTTAGTCGGGTAATCCACGATCTGACGATGGAACTGCTTGTCAATTTTCCGGATCGGCACTTCCGGCACACGAAACCCCCCATCGGTTACCGCACCATAAGAAGCTCGAAACTGTCGGGTTGGATCACGGCTGATGGAAGAACAACCGGCCATAGCAACGGTTGAAAGCAGTGATAGTGTAAATGCACGTCTATTCATGAGTGTTCTCCACCGTTTGAAACGGTATAATGGGCGAAGAGAAGATTCTCGTTATTCGTTCGGTAGCAAACTGAGAATGAATCGCAACAGTTGATTTGATCAACGCATCAAGAACACATGAATGTTGCAATTATACAACGGATTGAGCGGATTTTAGATGCCACTTGTAACCCATTTTGACAGCGATCCGGCGATTGATGGCCGGCAATCAAGTACCGCTCTGGATGTTCAGAGAGGAATCATCACGACCCTAGGCGAAGCGGGAATCACTTTTCTAACCGAATT
Source organism: uncultured Hyphomicrobiales bacterium (assembly GCA_963922635.1). Classification (GTDB taxonomy): domain Bacteria; phylum Pseudomonadota; class Alphaproteobacteria; order Rhizobiales; family Rhizobiaceae; genus JAALLB01. The sequence continues at coordinate 8,818 of CAWUJX010000083.1, forward strand.
TACACTGCCAACGGGACGGCGCGCGGATTTGATCGGTCTCGAACCGAACGGCACCATCATCATTATCGAGGTTAAGTCGTCGGTGGCAGATTATAATGCCGATCAAAAATGGCCGGAATACAAAGCGCTGTGTGATCGATTTTATTTTGCAAGTCACCCCAGTGTAGCACAGGAAATTTTCCCGGATAATGAAGGGTTTATTCTGTCGGATCGCCACGGATGTGAAGTTCTCCGCGAAGCTGAGCCAAACAAAATCGCAGCAGCGACCAGAAAATCACTCACACACAAGATAGCTCGCGCTTCAATGATGAGGCTACGCAGAATGGTCGATTTTCACGGGCCGGAACTACTCTAACGCCTACCTTAGCGCGGCGCGCGTTTTGCGAGAATGCGTTGCAGCGTACGGCGATGCATGTTCAACCGGCGAGCCGTTTCCGACACGTTACGATCGCACAATTCATAGACCCGCTGGATATGCTCCCATCGAACACGATCTGCGGACATTGGGTTTTCCGGAGGATCAGCTTTTTCTTCAGGGTCCCGCATAAGAGCTGTGTAGACATCATCGGCGTCAGCCGGTTTTGCGAGATAATCAACAGCACCCATTTTTACAGCTGTAACAGCGGTGGCAATATTGCCGTATCCAGTCAGAATAATGGCCTTACAATCGGGACGTCGTGAGCGAATTTCTTCGATCACGTCCAAACCGCTACCGTCGTTCAAGCGCATGTCCACAACCGCATGGGCCGGTGGATTTGCTTTAACTTTAGCTAGACCTTCGGAAACGGATTCAGCCATTTCCACCAAAAATCCACGGCTTTCCATGGCGCGCGAAAGACGCTGGAGAAATGGTCGATCATCATCGACCAATAGTAAAGATTTTTCGTCTACCAAAATCTCTTGTGTCATTACACACCGTGCCATTTGTTGTTTTCTCGTGACATCTGGTATGTGGGTCACCTGCTATCAATTGTCAAAATTTGTATGCGAAAATGCTTAAGATTGTGCAATTGAAAGCGAACGGGCCTCTAAACTCGCGCGTTCCCATGTGATTTCCACACGCGCACCCGGTCTTGCAGGTGCATAGGAGTTCGCAAACGTCGATTTGGCACCGCTGCGCTCAAGCAAGGTTTTAGCGATAAACAAACCGAGACCAAGGCCACCACCCCGTTTGGTGGTGGAGCGATTGGTCACAAATGGCTCACCGATCTTCTGGAGAATTTCCTCCTTGAACCCGGGCCCATCATCGATGATCTGCAAAGAGATTTCTTTGTCATCCCATTCGGCAATCAACTGCACTTTCTTCGCCGCATGGTCGACCGCATTTTCAACGAGATTACCAAGTCCGTAGAGAATACCCGGATTGCGTCTGCACAAGGGCGCCTGCCCTTTGGAGGGATACAATATTTCTATGTCTATCCCGAAATTGCGATGGGGTTGGCATACCTCTTCGAGGATAACGGAAAACGGCACAATACCGATCAATACATCGCCCTCAGTGGAGAGGGAAGTGAGCGTTTTCATGATTTCACGGCATCGCTCGGTCTGGCTGCGCAATAGAGTGATATCACCATATAATGGAGAAGCCTCGTCCACTTCGCGGAGCATTTCCTTGGAAACCAGAGAGATTGTGGCAAGCGGTGTGCCCAATTCGTGAGCAGCAGCTGCCGCCAAACCATCGAGACTTGAAAGATGCTGTTCGCGTTGAAGCACAAGCTCCGTGGCTGATAAGGCATCCGACAATTTGCGCGCCTCGTCCGCAACCCGAAATGCGTAAACCGAAGTAAACAAAAGGCTGGATATGATCGCAAACCACATCCCTGCAATATAGACCGGAGGAAAAACCAAGCCGCTTCGGGTTCCCCAAGGAAGCGGGAAATAGAAAAACGCCAACAAGCTTGCAAGCGAAATCGCGACCACACCCAAAAACGCTGTGGAGGGTATCGAAAGCGTGGTGGCGGATATGACAACCGGCACAAGAAGCAGAAGCGAAAACGGGTTTCCCAAACCGCCAGTCAAAAACAGAAGGATAGACAGTTGCACCAGATCATAGGCAAGCAACAACGTAGATGAACGCTGGGACAAGCGCGTGTTCGGCGGAAACCGAATGCTCAAATACCCGTTGAGCAGCGCCGAAATAATGATCAGGACAAAGCAAAGGGTGGGGTCAAATTTGAACTCTAGCAGAAGCCAAACAACCAAAACGGCGATGGTCTGACCAAGCACCGCCAGCCAGCGGGTCTTGACCATGGTTTCCAACCGCAGATTGTGGCTCTGCGAACCCCGTGCCAGTTCGGGAAATTCAGCGGGCATAATGGGCAAGCCTCAAAAGCTGATTAAACCATCCAAACAAATGCCCGGCCTTTTCCTCTCCAAAAATCAGGATGTCATGTCCACCACCACGCGCCCACGGACCTTGCCATCGATTAGGTCTGTGGCGGTTTTGATAATATCATCAAAACCGATCTCTGTGGTTATGGCGTCCAGTTTCGACATGTCGAGATCAGATACGAGACGACCCCATGCCTCCAGCCGCAATTCCTTGGAGGCCATCACAGAGTCCACGCCCAAAAGCGCAACGCCACGCAAGATGAACGGCATGACCGTGGCGGGTAGGTCAAATCCCTGTGCCAGGCCACAGGCAGCAACCGCTCCGCCATATTTTGTCTGCGCTAAAACGTTCGCAAGCGTATGGGACCCAACGGCATCCACACCCGCAGCCCAACGTTCTTTTCCAAGCGGGCGACCGGCTTCTGACAGTTCGGCGCGATCTATGATTTCTGTGGCACCGAGTTCTTTAAGAAAATCAGCTTCACTAACCCGCCCAGTGGACGCGATTACATCATAGCCAAGCTTTGAAAGAATGGCGATTGCCACCGTACCCACGCCGCCATTGGCGCCCGTAACAACAACAGGTCCGGAAGCTGGGCTAATCCCGTATTTCTCAAGCGCCATCACGCAAAGCATTGCGGTATAGCCGGCTGTGCCCACACCCATCGCCTGTTTTGCAGAAAGTCCTTTTGGCATGGGGATCAACCAATCAGATTTGAGCCTTGCTTCTCCCGCATAAGCACCCCAGTGGACTTCGCCCACACCAAAACCATTGAGAAGGACTGCGTCACCTTCCTTGAAATCAGACGAAGCGCTTTCCACGACCGTCCCCGCCAAATCAATGCCCGGTACCATGGGCCAATGGCGCACCACGGGGCTTTTGCCTGTGATTGCTAAACCGTCTTTATAATTGATAGTGGTCGCCTCCACAGCCACAGTGACGTCGCCCTCCATGAGGTCTTCGCGACCGATTTCCACTACATCAACGGACTGTTTCTTTTCGTCATCTCGTGAAATTTGGATTGCTCGGAATGAACTCATTTTAGGTTTCCTTTTCTTGATTCCGGTTTCGCTTCCAGAGCAAAAACTCGTCCAGTATGATTGCCGCTGCGCCCAGCGTAATAAATGTATCGGCTAGATTGAATATCGCAAATTGAAAGCCGATGCTATCGATATGGAAGAAAATCATATCGATCACTTTTCCCAACCATATGCGATCAATCAGGTTCCCGATTGCACCCCCAATCACAAGCGCATAGCCAAGGGCGGAGATAAAGCGGCCAGGCTCAAGACTGCGCCAGAGCCATAGCACAAAGGCAATAATCAAAAACGTCATCCCGATCAGAACATAATGACTTGTGCCTGATAGAAATGAGAATGCGACGCCCTCGTTGTAAGTTCGATAGAAACTAAGGAAGGGTAACAATTGGATTTGCTGCTGAAGCGGCAGCATGGTTTCAGTCAACCATTTACTGAATTGATCGAGTACAATCGCCAGCGAAACAATTGCAGTCCAGAAAATCCGCATCAGCTTTGTATTTCCATCGTGATTTGAAGTTCAGGCAGGCTTTTTCCCATGTGGAACAACATCACGCCCGTGGCAATGGCTAGATTAAGGGAATCTGCCGAACCATGCATGGGTATGAGTACCAGTCTGTCACATATGGAAGCTAATTCATCGGGCATGCCTTGCTGTTCGTTGCCCATGACAAGCAATACCGGGTCAGCTGCATAATCAACGGCCCGATAGTCAACGGCTCCTTCCAGGTGCGTTCCGATCACAAGCCCAGACCATGAACGCCTCCAGTTGATGAATTCTTCCAAAGTCATGCGGACCAGTTCCACATTAAAAATCGAACCCATGGTTGCCCGCGTTGCTTCCAACGAAAAGGGATCGGTTGTTTCGCCAATGAGAATAATGCCTTGAACACCCGCAGAGTCCGCCGTGCGGATGATCGTTCCCAGATTTCCCGGATCACGGATACGGTCGAGGCCAATCCATACGGTGCTCCTTTCCAGCGCTTCTTGTGGCGCAGTTCCCCATTTTTGCCTGACCACTGCAAGAACTGTCTGCGGATTGTCTTTTCGCGTGATGGAAGTGAGGACTTTTTCACTGACTTCCAATAGATCGGTGCCGGCTACGCGTAGTTTTGCGGCAAGATCGCCAAGTTTGCTCTCCTGCATTTGACCTGACGCATAAATCAAAGTCTCGATCTGCCAATCGCGTTCTACAGCATCAATCACAAGCTTTAACCCTTCGATTAGAAAAGTGCCCGATTGATCCCGGTGTTTTTTCTGAG
>CAWUJX010000084.1:0-13416 GCA_963922635.1 uncultured Hyphomicrobiales bacterium
AACGGTTGTTTCGAAAGCGGCACAGGAGGATGATCTTGCCTCCAAGCTCGGCATTGATAAGCGCACCCTGGCAGGGGAGAATACGCGCGGAGGCATTGGTAAATCTGCGATGGTGTTAAACGATGCCACCCCGGAAATCGAAGTCCACCCCGAAACCTATGAGGTTCGCGCCAATGGCGAGTTGCTGACCTGCGAGCCTGCTGAGGTCGTACCAATGGCCCAAAGGTATTTTTTGTTTTGAACAGGATCACCGCTTCCACTATCCATTCTCACACCCATGATCCGGCGGGAACGATTACGCTGGATGAGACAGCGCGGCACCGCCGACGAATGAGGATGGTTTCTGACAATGGGATTGAGTTTCTGCTCGATCTGCCGGAAGCGAGACTGCTTCGCCACGGGGAGGGGATTGTATTATCGGACGGGCGGGTGATTGAGGTGATTGCGGAACCTGAGCCGCTTTACGAGGTGCGCGCAAGGGACCCGCATCATCTGTTGCAACTTTCATGGCAGTTGGGAAATCGGCACTTGCCGACACAGATTATGGAAGACCACCTGCGCATTCGCCAGGACCATGTGATCAAGAACATGCTTGAAGGGCTTGGTGCGGATGTGGCCGAGATTGTTGCCTCGTTCGACCCCGAAGGTGGAGCCTACGGGAATGCGCATTCCCATGATCATGCTCATTCCCATGCTCACTCCCATGGCCACGGGCATTCCCATGGCTGACCTGCAATCTCTCATCCGTCTGCAAACATGGCTTTCGCCAGCTTTCCCAACGGGCGCATTCAGCTACAGTCATGGTCTGGAAGCAGCGATTGGGAATAGCATGATTTCCGGTGCCGACGAGTTGGCGGATTGGCTTGAATGTTTGCTGACGAGTGGACCGGGCTGGAACGATGCGGTTCTGCTGTCTGTAAGCTGGCGCGTGGCGCGTCAAGGCGGAGATATGGAAGAAGTTGCAGCTCTTGCGAAAGCAGTGAGTTTTTCTGCCACCCGGCATCTGGAAACCACCGCACAGGGCAGCGCGTTTCTGCTGGCGAGTAGAGCCTGGTGCGATCGTGATGGTCCAGAAGATTGCCCATTGCCGGTGGCCGTGGGCGCCGTGGCAGGCAAGCTTGATGTGGACCTTGAACATACCTTGAGCACCTATCTCCATGCCTATGTGTCAAACCAGATACAGGCCGCATTGCGGCTAATGAAGCTGGGTCAGCAAGGAGGCCTGGAAATATTGGCTTCGCTTGAGAGCGTAGTCATAGAGACCGCGCAACGCGCCGCAGTCTCATCCCTTGAAGAACTCGGCAGCAGCACGGCAATGGCTGATATCGCTGCCATGCAGCACGAAACCATGGAAAGCAGGATTTTCAGATCATGAGTGCCGACACTTACGAAATTGGAAAACGTCTCTCAGAGGAACTAAACCCGGGAATGGAAGAAGCACTCAAAGCCCGTTACGGCGAGATCGTGCCTGGGCTAGCGGAGTCCGTTGTGGATTTTGCCTATGGCCAGCAATACGCCCGGGACGGTCTTGATCTGAAGACGCGCTATCTCGCAACGATTGCTGCTTTGACGGCTTTGGGTGGGCAAACACGGCCACAGCTGAAAGTGAATATCAGTGGTGCTCTTAAGGCGGGTGCCTCGCAGCGGGAGATTGGCGAAGTGATCTGGCAGATGGCGCTCTATGGTGGTTTTCCTGCGGCGATCAATGGACTGAACTCAGCATTGGAAGTCTTTGGAGAAGACGAATGAACGGCCCTTTGCGAGTGGGAATTGGCGGCCCTGTTGGTTCCGGCAAAACCACGATCACTGCAGCCCTGTGTAAGGCAATGCGGGATGAGTTCTCCATTGGGGTGGTTACAAACGATATCTACACGCAAGAAGACCGTGACGCCTTGGTGCGGATGCAGGCGCTATCATCAGACCGGATTATTGGCGTCGAGACGGGCGGCTGTCCACATACGGCAATCCGCGAGGATGCCTCAATCAATCTGAGAGCCATCGCTGATCTAAACAACACACACTGTGATTTGGATGTGGTCTTCATAGAATCGGGCGGCGATAATCTGGCAGCGACTTTCTCGCCGGAACTTGCAGACATCACGCTCTATGTGATCTCCGTGTGTCAGGGAGAAGAAATTCCGCGCAAGGGCGGGCCTGGCATTACCCGTTCTGATTTATTGATTATCAACAAAAAAGATCTCGCGCCTCATGTGGGCGCTGACTTGGCGGTCATGGAGCGGGACGCTACCGCAAACAGAGGTGGCAAGCCGTTCGTCTTTACAGATGCAAAACGGGGTGAGGCTTGCCACGATATTATTAAGTTTGTGAAAGAGCAGGGCGGTATCTAACGCGTCTGGCAAAATGCCGAGCAACAAAGACCGCCGTGTCTCAAACTGGCTTATAGACGCGTACAAACATCATTGATGCCATCAAGGAAGACAACGGCTGTTCGCCCTTTTGTTTGAACTTCGCTTCTCCCGTCTGAAAAGCGGTTGCCGGAACCGGATATGACTTGTGGCAGTTTGTTCGGGCTCCGGTAGCCGTCATGTGTCCAGCTTACCCAGAGATCATTGCCCCGTTGTTCGAAGTCGAGAACCAGCGGAATACCTTCATTGCAGGTATACTGCTCCGACCACACAGCCGATCCGATTTGGCCCTGGTTAGAATTCGAATTCGTAACCGAGGAGATGTTATAGAGAAGAAAATTCGCGCCTGAGTCATCGCTGTAGAAAATCTGGTATGTGTTGAGATCCAGACGAAGGTTCACGCCGCGGCTGTTATCCCGCAAATAGATCGAACTATTGTCGCGTCCCGTCTCAATGAAGTTAAATTGTGCGCCATTGTTTCCACGCTCAGTCCAGCGGTTTCCATTCTTTATGAACCGGCCACCGGAATGGAACACCTCTGATACACCGCTCCAGTTTCCAGATACCTGGTGAACCATTGAGGATGCCGGTGCTTTGGATGGTGTTGCGGCGAAGGTTGCCTTGAACGCACCCGCATGGGCACTCCCAGTGACACTGGCTGCAACGCAGATTGAAAGAAGTATTTTCGAAATTGTCATAGTGAGGTCTCCCAGCCTAAAAAATCGCCCAACATTATGTTTCAGCGCTCGTGTGTCATTAGCAATTCTTCACGATGGCCGATGTGTTAAACGGCACACCCGAAAATTGGATTAGCGCAGTTCGAGACTCAGTCCCGTTGCCTTGAGCAGAGCGGGGCAAGCATCGTTCCCTGTCAATCTACCATTTCCGTATAAACCAGTCTTGGCATTTCGCGCTCTCCCTCATGTGTCAGCATCGGCTGTACCGCGGGAGGTTCGCGATCTGATCTCCACTTGAACAGATTGGCAAAGAACCCGAGCGGCGTTTGAAAATTCGCTTCGCGGTAAAACAGGTCGCGGTGCCATTTCACGGAAAACAGAAGTCTTTCGAGTTTGTCTTTCTCGGATTGGTTTTGAAACGAGAGTGTGAGCCCATCACCATGGTCGGGAATGCCGAGTTTTGCCTCAACAGTCTCGTTCGGGAAAAAGATTTTACAACTCGTATCGCCCGACAGGGTTTCCGCAAGGTTTTCTTGGTCTTTTAGAAATACCCGTGAAAGCGAAATTTGCGATACTTCTATGTCACGGGGCCTTTGCTCTGGGCCAGTGAGCCTGAGCAGAGTGGGTATTTCAAACGCATAATTCCCGTCGATATCCTTGGAACTGGTTTTCAATCGAACGAGGAAGTAAATCACCCGTGCCACATTCAGCAGCGACCAAAGCCCCGCAATCACGAGCAAGTCCAGATTGTATCCGCGCTCAAACGGCTCATTAATATCGATCTCGGTGATGCTTTCCGGCTCTGCTAATATCTGCAGTGCAGGGCCTGGAGCAAGATCATCCCAGTTGACGGTAATCCCGAAAGCAATAGCTCCCAGGCTCATTGCCATCACGAGAAGCTGCGGCGTGGCCATGCTCCATTCGACCTTGCCGTCGCTTTCTTTTCGAGATCTGCGCCATGTGAGCTTGTTCCGGAAGGCAGCAAATGTGGCAAGAATAGCAATCGGAAACCGCTTCATCGAGAATACTTCGTTGATCCAGAAACGGCCAAATCCGCAGGCAAACTCCTGAACCAACAAATAGGTCACGAGGGGGAAAGCCATGATGATGGCAATGTTGAAAAGCGTGATTTCAAAGGGTGCGATCCCGGTCAGCAGGGAGTAGATCGGCACCATGTAAAAAATCAGATACTGCCACCCTTCGAGGTAGCCAATGCCCATAAGCAAGTAGTTTATGCGTTGCCGCCAAGTCAAACCCCGGCAAAATAAAACATTCTCAAGCCGCATCGCATGTATGTTTCCATGCCCCCAACGCAAACGCACATTGTAAAAATCTGAAAGACCTATTTCGCCGATCCCATACGCCACGCTTTCATGGTGAAAGACTGTTTTCATCCCGCGTTTGTGCATTTTGAGCGAGGTATGCAAATCTTCCGTGACGGTTTCGGTGGGTATGCCACCAATCGCATCGAGGGATGAACGCCGATAGACGACCCCTGTCCCCACACAGGTCACGCCGTTGAACCGGTCCGCATTCGGCATAGAGACATGATAGAAGTAACTTTGATCATGCCAGATTGACTTGTTTCCGGCATTTTCAAATTGGATGCTGTTCAGGTTGTAGAAGTCCTGCGGCGCCTGCGCGAGAGCAACATCTGCGTCATCAAAATAACCGAGCAATGCATCAAGCGCACCGGGTATGGCGATGTGGTCAGCATCCAGCACCATGACGAACTCCGCAGTGCTTTTACTCAAACCAAAGTTCAGGTTCCCCGCTTTTGCATTTTTGTTCTCAGGTCTTGAGAAATAGTCACAACCATAGGCTTCCGCGAGTTCCTTGATTTCCGGTCTTCGACCATCGTCGAGGATAACGGTGCGGTGCGGATACGTCATTTCGCTTGCTGCTCTGACAGTGCGGCGAACCACATCGAACGGTTCTGTGTAGACCGTGACAAACACATCCACATCAAGACCGCGAGGCGCTTCTTTCTGCTCGCGTTTGTTATGCCCCCAAGAGAGAAAAATCGCGCCAAGCGCAATGATGAAACCAATGAGTTCTGCAAGGTAAAAGATCGATGACAAGATTAGCGCATCGGAATTGAAAATAGTAATGCGCCAAGCTAGGTAGACAGCCGAAATGATGCAAAAAATCGCTGCTACTATTTTGCGAACAGTGCGGCGTTCTGCGTACCGGGCGTGCATCCGATCAGAAAGGCTCATCGTAAGTTTACGCCTCTCTGAGATGTGTGTTTGCCATGCGGGGCATCGATATCTAGAGCGAGGCTTAGGTACGGTCCGTTCGTATCAACCACACACGTTAAGATAAATTTCTGTTGAGAAATTTTGCCGTTATTGAGTGCTGGCATGGGTATGGCTTACCGTTCGACTTCGATTTCAATTTCGTTCAATAACGCAAGCTCGCCAAATTGCGCTAAGCGGAAGATGATCATCCCATCTATCTTCTCGAAGTTAGTCAGTACTGTGTTGAGAAGTTTTGTCTAGAGCGTGCCAGTCAATTGACGGGTTAGGGCGGTGTCGTGAATGATTATGTTGCAAAAATGCTACATCTTCTTGTTTAAGTCGGCATTCACAATGTTGTGGCGCGGAAAGGGTTGGAGCGCTTAAAAGATTCGCGTAAAGAAAATGCAAATTAACAATTCAACGCGTGGATATTCCTATGCCCTTAAATCGTTTGACACTTTTGCCTCTCGCAGCTTCATTTGCAGTTGCCATGTCCGGAACCGTACTCGCAGCCGACGATATTGTTGATCAAGGGCCGACTTTCAGCTCTGTGGTCTTTTTCGGTGGTGAAGTCGGTGAAGACGGTTATACGGGCTACATCGGTAACGTAACAGCACTAAACGGCGACATCGGTTCTGATGGATATCTGCTTCGGATCTCCGGCGCGTTTGGCGAGTACGAATACGACAACAACGCAGTTGCTGGTGGCGAAGTTGATAACTCATCCCGCTCTGCTGATTTGATGATTGGTTATCAAACCGTCGGTGTGGACTTCATCAGTTCTATCTTTGCCGGTGTCGAGTATCGGGACAATGACCTAAGTCCTAATGACCCCACTAACCAGGCACGAGGCGGCGAAGCTGGTGCGAAGTTCCAGTTTGAGGCATCAACCCGTGGCGATGGTGGCTTCGCAGGCGTCTTGGCAAGCTATTCCACAGCGCATGAAACATACTATGCACGCGGTCGTCTGGGTATTCAGGAATCAGGCCTCACATTCGGTGCTGAAGGTACGTTGCTCGGCGATGCATCATACGACGGATATAAAGTTGGTGGTTTCATTAGCGGCATTCCGCTTGGTGATTTGAACATGTCAATCACCGCTGGCTATGAAGAGTCAGAAGGCAATAGAGCCGGCTCAACCGACGATTCCGGCTTCTATGCTGGTCTGGGCTTCTCATTCGTCTACTAATCCTGTTTGAAACCCAGTCCTGTTAGACTAAACTGGTCGACGGGAAAAAGAGTTAAGGCGCGTGCTTCTTAATTGAGTACGCGCCTTTTTTGATGCGTGTGGTACTCCGTAATCGCAAGTACACGCTGCAGTTCACAAATCTTCGTTGCTCTCCATATTACGGTTCAAGGAACTTGCCTCATAAATGGAAGTTCCTGTCTGTATTGACGATAGCGAGTGAGGATGAGCGAAAATACAAGAAAAGGCCGCCCCATAGCTGTGCCGTCCACTCGAATGAGTCGACTGGCAGGTTTCGGAAAATTGGCGACAGGTATCGCGTCTCGTGCCGTTTTCGAAGGCGCACGGCGCGTTGGTCGTGGTGAAATACCAAATGCAGCAGACCTTTTTCTCACTCCCACCAATGTGCTGAAGGTTTCACAAGAACTATCGCGCATGCGCGGCGCCGCTTTGAAACTTGGCCAGTTGCTGTCCATGGACACAGGAGAATTCCTGCCACGAGAACTTGCTGAACTTTTGTCTCCCTTGCGTTCGGAAGCGGATTTCATGCCTGAAACGCAACTTCGCTCGGTGCTTAATAAAGAATGGGGAGATAATTGGCGGGATAAGTTTGAGCGGTTTGACGATCTTCCCATGGCAGCCGCATCGATTGGTCAAGTCCACCGCGCCAAAACAAAAGACGGTCGTGAACTTGCCGTCAAAGTTCAATATCCGGGCATTGCCAATAGCATAGATAGCGATCTCAACAACGCGCTCACCTTGTTTTCCATGAGCGGGTTTGCACCGCCCAAGGATCGTTTGGAGCCGATGATCGCCGAGGCGAAACAACAATTGCATGAGGAAGCGAATTACCGGTTGGAGGCTGCCAACATTGATCGCTTTAGTGCCTGCCTTGGCCCACAAACCGAGTTTGCTTTGCCTCAGGTGCAGCACGATCTGAGTACAGATAAAGTACTCGCCATGTCATTTGTGCCTGGCCTTCCAATTGAGTCGGTTGAGCACGATGATGTTGAGACTCGGAACCGCGTTGTTGAGCAACTATGCGAATTGGCACTTCTTGAAGTGTTTCGATTTCAGCTCGTTCAAACGGATCCTAATTTTGCGAATTATAGCTATGACGCGAAGCTCGGCAGGATCGGCCTGCTCGATTTTGGTGCTGTGCGCGAGGTATCGCTTCAGGAAGTGGAACGTTTCCGACACTTCTTTGCAGCTGGTTTGGCGGGCGACCGTGCGCGTCTGCGTGAGTTGGCGGTTGAAATAGGTTTCTACAATTCCGAAACGCCATTGGCGTATCGCAACACGATTGATCGGATGATTGTCTACGGGTTTGGTGCTCTGCGCCGTGATGCGATTTTTGATTTTAGTGATGATCAACTGCTCGAACAGTTACGGTCGCTTGGATTAGAGCTTGCCCTTGACCGGGGCTTTAATGAAATACCTCCTATCAATGTCATCTTTCTGCAAAGGAAGGCCGCAGGTCTTTGTCTCTTGGCACGTCGGTTGAAAGCACGCATACCCTTACGGGCCATGATTGAAGATATCTGCAAATAGCAACTGTAGCCTGTGACATTTGAAGTGCGGTATTAGAAGGTGCAGCACAGCACCGCAGTACGCCTGATTGCAAATTCAGTTGTCAGTGTTTGTCTTAAGGTAGTAGATGTTTTAGGTGACGATGCTAAAGCTTGGGAATTGCAGGAGAAATCGATGGCCTCAAACAATTTTGACGAAACCTATTTGAGGTCTCTACTCGAAGATGATGAAACGGCCATGAGTGTTGTTTTCTCCGACCCAAGCTTGCCGGATAATCCCATGATTTTCGTGAGCGATGAGTTCGAAACCCAGACTGGCTATACGCCGTCTGAAGCTCTCGACCGAAATTGCCGGTTTCTGCAAGGGCCTGAGACAAATCCAAACACAGTCGAGGCGATCCGACAGGGTCTCAAGGCTCAAACCCGTTTCACAATTGATATTCTCAACTATCGGAAAGATGGCTCGCCTTTTGTAAACCGTCTACGCATACGACCGATTTACGACGGGCAGGGCAAGCTTCTGTTTTTTGCGGGCGCGCAAAATCCCGTCTGATCGTCAAAACCCCATATCTTGAGTTTCCCCACTTGTTTTGTGACGGCTGATAGCCCTGTCGTATGATTGTCATTTTACTCCTGCATGAGACGAGTGGGAGTTCCAAATGCAACACGAATCGTCATCTCAAAATCAGCGGCAACAATGGATGGCCGTCCTTGCTCAAGCAGATTGGGCGGACTTGAAGCCCCTTTGGCTGTCTTATCACGAAAGACCCGACTGCGAATTACTCAGAAAGCCTGAAACCGGAATGGTCATGGTTCGCGGTCGGATGGGCGGAACCGGAAAGCCGTTTAACACAGGGGAAGCAACGGTAACACGCTGCACTGTCCAGACGAAAACCGGGGTTAAGGGCCATGCCTATGTCATGGGCCGCAACAAAGAGCATGCCCTCGTTGCTGCCGAAATAGATGCTGGACTGCAGGAACCTGAACTCCACAAAGTCCTATTAGAGCGGGTGATTTCACCACTGCAGAAAATCAGGGCGGAAAGGCTCGAGAAACATCGCCGGAAGACGGCAGCCACCAAAGTTGATTTCTTTACGCTCGTTCGTGGAGAGGATGATTGATGGCTATGTCAGTTGCTGAGCAAACAAAATTTGACGAAATGTCATTACAGTCGGCGGATCATTTTGATCTGTTGCTGAAGGCAATGGCTAAGCCGGGAACCATTTCAAATGTGCCAGCAAGCTCGAAAAGCGTTGGTGTGCTTAATGCTGGTGCGGTGATGGCACTCACTTCGTTGACCGATCACGAGACGCCGGTTTGGATTTGTCCGAGCTTGGCCAGTGAAACAGTGAATGATTTTCTTCGCTTTCACTGCAGCTGCCCATTGGTTGATGATCCTAAGCTTGCCATGTTTGCGGTGCTGCCATCGAATTTTGCCTTTGCCGAAAGTGATCAATTCAACCTTGGCACGCTCGCTTATCCTGATGCCTCAACTACGTTGATCATTCAGGCTGAGGCAGTGAGCAATACAGCAACTTTAGAACTCACTGGCCCCGGCATCAAATCATCGCAAGGGTTTGAAGCGGCTGGTCTGGACAACTCGTTCTGGAATTGGCGGAGAAAAGCAAACCAGAACTTCCCGCTGGGTACGGACGTATTTTTTGCGACCGACGAAGCTTTGGCTGCACTTCCCCGCACGACAAACGTTAGGGAGATCGCCTAATGTATGTGGCAGTTAAAGGCGGCGAGAAGGCCATTGAAAATGCCCACAGGTTGTTGGCGGAGGCTCGGCGCGGAAACCCGGATGTACCCGAACTGACGGTCGAGCAGATTTGTGAGCAAATGACTCTCGCCGTTGATCGCGTGATGACCGAGGGGTCGCTTTATGATCGTTCGCTGGCTGCACTCGCGATCAAGCAAGCTAGGGGCGACCTGATCGAGGCAATTTTCCTGGTTCGGGCGAGCCGCACAACCTTGCCGCGGTTTGGTTATTCAGAGCCTCTCGAAACGGGTGAAATGGAAATCTCCCGACGAATTTCGGCAACTTACAAAGACCTTCCTGGCGGGCAGGTTCTGGGCCCCACATTTGATTATACCCATCGCCTTTTGCAGGACGAACTGGAACACCAATCAAGCGTCGAACAGGCAGTTGAGGCGGAAGCCTTGGTGGAAGCAACGCCACACGTTTTGGATATTCTTGCCGCCGAAGGATTGATGGAGCCGCCGTCTGATGACGACAATGGCGAAGAACCGGGCGACCTTACTCGGGATCCGCTTTCATTCCCGGCAGATCGCGACTTGCGTCTTCAAAATCTTGCTCGCGGCGATGAGGGCTTTCTCTTGGCGCTAGGGTATTCCACCCAACGAGGGTACGCCCGCAATCACCCGTTCGCCGGAGAAATCAGACTGGGCACGGTGGATGTGGAATTCGTTCCAGAGGAACTGGGTTTCCCGATCGTGATCGGCGAAATGGAAGTGACTGAATGCGAAATGGTAAACCAGTTCAAAGGCTCCAAGAAAGCGCCTCCGCAATTCACGCGGGGTTATGGCCTCACATTTGGATTTTGTGAACGGAAAGCCATGTCCATGGCGCAGGTGGATCGGGCTTTGCGCGCTGATGAATTGGGTGAGGACCGCACAGCAGCTGCGCAAGATGAGGAATTCGTTCTCTCTCATTGCGACAATGTTCAGGCAACGGGTTTTGTGGAGCACTTAAAGCTTCCGCATTATGTGGACTTTCAGTCTGAGTTGGAGCTAGTCCGGCGAATGCGACGCGAACAGGAAGAGGCGCATCAGGAGGCTGCGGAATGACCGAGTACAATTTCGCCTACCTCAATGAACAAACCAAAAAGATGATCCGGCGGGCTATTTTGAAAGCCGTTGCGATACCGGGATATCAGGTTCCTTTTGCTAGCCGCGAAATGCCCATGCCTTACGGCTGGGGAACCGGTGGCGTTCAGGTCACCGCATCCATACTGAAACACGACGATACGTTGAAGGTAATCGACCAAGGCGCCGATGACACAACAAACGCCGTATCCATTCGGAAGTTTTTTGAAAGAACGGCAGGCGTTAAAACGACCGAAATTACGGAAGAGGCCACGGTGATCCAAACACGGCACCGGATACCAGAAACACCCCTTTCAGAAGATCAAACGCTTGTTTATCAGGTGCCGATTCCAGAGCCGCTACGTTTCCTCGAGCCACGTGAAACCGAAACGCGGAAAATGCATGCTTATGAAGACTACGGGTTGATGCATGTGAAACTCTATGAGGATATTTCTCAGCACGGGCACATCGCTACTACCTACGCATATCCGGTGGAGGTGAACGGGCGCTATGTCATGGACCCGTCTCCCACGCCGAAGTTTGACAACCCTAAGATGAATAACTGTCCTGCATTGCAGCTGTTTGGGGCAGGGCGGGAAAAACGTATTTACGCTATCCCGCCTTACACGGAAGTCGTTAGTCTGGATTTCGAGGATCACCCGTTTGAAATTCAAAAATGGAATACGCCCTGCGCCTTGTGCGGGGCCACACACACATTCCTGGATGAAGTCGTGACCGACGATCAGGGTGGCCGCATGTTTGTGTGTTCCGACACCGACTATTGCACGAAACGCCAGTTCAGCATGAAGGCTGCGGAATAATGACAGATCCAACGCAACCACTATTCAAGGTAGAAGGGATCTGCAAAGCATTCGGGTCGACTATTGCTTGCGATGATATCTCGTTCGAGCTTTGGCCGGGCGAAATCCTCGGTATCGTCGGCGAGTCCGGATCAGGTAAAACAACACTGTTGCGGTCCATCGCTGGACTAATCGAACCCGATGCGGGTAAGATTTCATTTGCGCGAGATGATGAACTGGTGCGCGTCGATCAATTGGACGAACGCGCTTTGCGGCAGTTGCAAAGAACTGAGTGGGCCTTCGTTCATCAGCATGCCAGCGATGGCCTGCGTATGAATGTTTCAGCTGGCTCTAACATTGGCGAACGGTTGATGGCCAATAACTGGCGTCATTACGGAAATATCCGAAAAGAAGCGCTCGAATGGCTGCAGGCTGTGGAAATCGATCCTTCCCGCATCGACGATCTTCCCAGAACGTTTTCCGGCGGCATGCAGCAGCGGTTGCAAATCGCTCGCAATCTGGTGACGCGCCCGAAACTGGTGTTCATGGATGAGCCCACCGGCGGGCTTGATGTTTCAGTGCAGGCCAAATTGCTTGATCTCATTCGCGGATTGGCGCGGGACCTCGGTCTCTCTGCCATTGTTGTGACGCATGATCTTGCCGTGGCGCGGTTGCTGTCAACCCGCATGATTGTGATGCGGCATGGTGAGGTGATTGAGCACGGCTTGACTGATCAGATCTTGGAAGACCCGCAAGCGCCCTACAGTCAGCTGTTGGTGTCGTCAGTGTTGCAGGTGTGAGGAGCGTGACTTGGCAAATTACAAGATGATGTCACCGGCCATGAAGACGGTACTGAATGTCGAGCAACTGGCAAAAACATTCGTCCTTCACACGCAAAACGGCGCGGTGCTGAATGTGTTAGATAATGTGAACCTCTCGGTTTTTTCTGGCGAGATTGTCGCGCTTTGCGGACCTTCGGGTGCTGGCAAAAGTTCGCTGATGAAAGCTGTTTATGGCACATACCGGGTGAAAAACGGACGCATTGATATCGCGACGGATACTGAGACCGTTAACATCGCTGAAGCGCCTGCTCGTAAAATCATGGAGTTACGCACTCATACGATCGGGTATGTCTCCCAGTTTCTCCGCGTTATTCCCAGGGTGCCGACCATCGATATTGTTGCCGGCGCAGCGATTGAAATTGGCGTTGGCGAAACTGAAGCTCGGGAGAAAGCGAAAGAGCTGTTGGAAGCGCTTCGCATTCCTGAAGCGCTGCATGGACTTTCGCCACTTACATTTTCCGGTGGCGAGCAGCAGCGCGTAAACATCGCCCGGGCCATGTCCGCACCCCGACCGCTCATGTTGTTCGATGAACCCACCGCTTCTCTTGACCCGCAGAACCGGGAGACGGTTTTGGGGATGGTTCGGGAACTAGCTGATAATGGTACGGCCGTGTTGGGAATATTCCATAGTCCTGCCGACCGGGAGCAATTACAAACCAATGATTTTCAAATGAAAAGTGTGAAAGAACTCGAAGATGTCTGAACGAGTGATATCAAACGCAAACATTGTGCTGGTCGATGAGGTGATCCATGGCTCCGTAAAAATCAACGACGGCCTGATCACCGACGTGAGTTCAGGGACAGTTTCTTCCTCAACGGTGGATTTCGATGGCGACTACCTGATCCCTGGCCTTGTGGAACTGCATACGGACAACCTTGAGCGTCATGTGATGCCACGTCCGCGATCTTTCTGGCCGACAGAGTCGGCAGTGATCAATCACGACCGC
>CAWUJX010000085.1:0-13069 GCA_963922635.1 uncultured Hyphomicrobiales bacterium
GGCCGGCCAAAGCCGCAGCGCCGCCGGGTTCAACGACGAGCTTCAACTCGGAATACGCAAAGCGAACTGCTTCCAAAGCTTCCGCATCGGAAATCACGATGCCGTCTGAGATTTCGTTGCAATTGATTTGAAAAGCAATCTCCCCCGGTGAGGGCGTTAGAATCGCGTCACACACCGAGCCACTTGTTTGTTGGTTCTGCACTATTTGTCCGGTTTCGATGGATCGACGATAATCATCAAAACCCTCGGGCTCCACAGGATGGATTTTCGCGTCGGGAAAATGTTCACGCACGGCAAGCGTGACACCTGCGGTCAAGCCACCACCTCCGGTACATACCAGAACCCTGTCGAACACTGTCTCATGCTCTGCAACCTGATGTGACATCTCCAAGCCCACGGTACCTTGCCCCGCAATAACGTCGGAGTGGTTGAATGGATGAATAAATATCCCGCCGTTTTCCTCCATATATTCCCTCACGCGCCCTTCGCGGTCTTCCGAGGCCCGGTCATAAAACAGCACTTCCGCGCCATGCCCGCGTGTTCGCTCGACTTTCAGGTGGGGCGCATCGGATGGCATGATAATCGTTGCAGAAACTCCGAATAGTTTTGCAGCACACGCAATGCCCTGCGCGTGATTGCCCGAAGACGATGCCACGATCCCCTGCGCCTTTTCTTCGTCAGTTAGTTTTGAGATTGCGTTGTAGGCACCCCTAAACTTGAACGAACCCGTTCTCTGCAGGCATTCAGGCTTGATGAATACCCTGGCCCCGGTCTTTTCGTTCAAAACGTCATTGGTTAGAAGCGGCGTTACCACGGCCTCGCCCTGAAGTCTCGCAGCCGCTTCTTTGACGTCCTCATAGGTGGGCACGAGTGGCTGCATGTTGCTGATCCTTGTCCACGAGATTCAAATTCAATATTTCCTGCATTTAGGCTGGCAATGCAATCTTTGTCACGATATCAATTAATTACCGCTTTAAGCACGTCAGGAATGTTCCATGGATCTCGGTATTGCCGGAAAATACGCAATCGTTTGTGCGTCAAGCCGGGGGTTGGGTCGTGGCTGTGCTCAGCATTTGGCAAATGCCGGATGCAGGGTGATCGTGAATGGCCGTGACCGTGACGCCACACTACGCACCGCAGAGGAAATTTCCGATGGCAATGCCCATGAGGCAATCGCGGTTCTAGCTGATGTCAGCACGCCTGAAGGGCAAGATGCAATTCTGGAAGCGTGTCCGGAACCTGATATCCTCGTCAACAATAATGGTGGTCCGCCGCGCCGTGACTTTCGTGAATTAAACCGGGATTCGATCCTCGAAGGCGTCACCCAGAACATGGTCACTCCGATTGAACTCATTCAGCGGACGCTGGATGGAATGACGTCCCGTGGCTTTGGCAGGATCGTCAACATCACCTCTCTCTCCGTGTACACCGCAGTTGAGGGACTTGATCTCTCTTCCGGTGCGCGGGCCGGTTTGTCTTCGTTCCTAGCGGGCATTTCCCGCAGCGTTGCCGACAGAAACGTGACGATCAATCAGATCTTGCCGGGAAAAATGGATACGGATCGCCTCACTGGCGGCCTTCGTAAAACAGCGGAAAACAAGGGTATTTCTTTAGAACAAGCGGCTGCCAATGAAGCCGCATCCATCCCTGCCAAACGCTTTGGCACCGCAGATGAATTCGGCGCGCTCTGCGCATTTCTTTGCTCGCAGCATGCGGGGTATATCACCGGGCGGAACATCCTTGTGGATGGCGGCCTGAACCAGAATGCTTTCTAACCATACTCGCTTTCACAGAACTCAACTTTTCAACTTTTGGAAATTTCATGTCCGACGACAAAAAAACCTACAAGCCTGCGAACGAACTCGAAGAGGGTGCCCTCTTCTATCACATGAACCCAAAGCCCGGGAAACTTGAGATCAATGCGACAAAGCCTTTGGGTAACCAGCGTGACCTTGCCCTCGCCTATTCTCCCGGTGTGGCTGCTCCTTGCCTGCACATTGAAGCCGAGCCGGAAATGGCATCGGAATATACGGGTCGCGGAAACCTGGTGGCGGTGATTTCAAACGGAACAGCTGTTCTTGGTCTTGGTAATATCGGCCCTCTCGCCTCAAAGCCCGTTATGGAAGGGAAAGCTGTTCTCTTCAAAAAATTCGCCGACGTGAACGTGTTCGATATCGAAGTGAACGAGACGGCGGTGGAGCCGTTCTGCAATGTGGTGGCAGCGCTTGAACCCACATTTGGCGGCATCAACCTTGAAGATATCAGTGCTCCTGAATGCTTCTTGATCGAAGAGCACTTGCGGGAGCGGATGAAAATCCCTGTATTTCATGATGATCAGCACGGAACAGCCATCATCGTTGCAGCCGGCGTGCGCAACGGCCTTGAACACGCGGGAAAGAAACTCTCAGATGTGAAAATCGTAGCATCGGGCGCCGGTGCCGCTTCGATTGCATGTTTGAACCTGCTGGTTTCCATGGGAGCGAAACGCGAAAACATCTGGGTATCTGATTCCAAAGGCGTTGTTTGGGAAGGCCGCAATGAAAGCATGGATCCGTATAAGGAAAAGTATTCGCAAAAAACGGATAAGCGCGAACTGGCCGAAATCATGCCGGGCGCAGACGTATTCATCGGTCTTTCAGCTGCGGGCGTACTGAAGCCTGAAATGCTGAAAGAAATGACTGAAAATCCAATCGTCATGGCTTTGGCAAACCCCACACCGGAAATCATGCCGGAACTCGCCCGTAAGGCCCGTCCTGATGCAATGATCTGCACCGGGCGCTCTGATTATCCCAATCAGGTGAACAATGTTTTGTGTTTCCCGTTCATGTTCCGTGGTGCCTTGGATGTGGGCGCAACGACAATTAACGAAGAAATGAAAATCGCCGCCGTTGAAGCGATTGCGAAACTAACGCGGGAAGAGCCCGCGGAAGCGGCTGCCGGTGCCTATAGTGGTAATACACCCACATTTGGGCCCAATTACCTTATTCCTTCGCCATTTGATCAGCGGCTGATATTGCGGATTGCACCTGCCGTTGCCAAAGCGGCAATGGATTCAGGCGTTGCTACGCGACCTATTCAGGATTTCGAGGCTTATCAAGACAAGCTCAACCGCTTCGTTTTCCGCTCTGGTCTTGTGATGAAACCGATCATCGAAAAAGCCGTAACGAAAACCAAACGCGTTATTTTTGCGGACGGTGAAGATGAGCGTGTTTTGCGTGCCGCTGAAATTGCGATGGAAGACAAGCTTTGCGAACCGATCCTGATCGGACGGCCCGACGTCATTACCCGTCGTCTTGAGCGGTTCGGCTTGAGCATCAGGCCCGGCAAAGACTTTGAAGTGATTAACCCGGAACGTGACGACCGATATCGCGATTATGTAGACACGTTGCTGGAAGTCTCTGGCCGGAACGGTATTACACCCGATGCGGCACGTACAATTGTTCGCACGAGTACGACCGCCATTGGCGCGCTCGCGATCATCCGGGACGATGCAGATGCCCTAATTTGCGGACTTGAAGGTCGGTTTATTCGTCATAAACAGTACATCGAACAGATCATCGGACGGAAAGACGGCGTAACCTCACTTCATGCCATGAGCCTGCTGATTGATCAGCGCCGTGCCATGTTCATGACCGACACCTACATTTCCGAAGACCCGGACGCGCAACAGATTGCTGAAATGACACGGCTCGCTGCGAAAGAGATTGAGCGCTTCGGTATTGTTCCCAAAGCCGCCCTTCTGTCAGCTTCTGATTTTGGTTCGCGCCCCATGCCAACAGCGTCAATTATGCGGGAAGCAGCCGAAATCTTGTTCCAGACCGACCCCGACCTTGAGGTCGACGGCGAGATGCATGCCGATACCGCCATGGATGAAGAGGTTCGCCGCAAGGTCTATCCGCTTAGTCGGTTAAGCGGACGTGCAAACCTTTTGGTGTTCCCAAACCTCGATGCGGCAAACATCACCATGAACGCAGTTAAAGCTACGTCGGATGGATTGCATGTGGGCCCGATCATTCTTGGTACGAAGCGTCCTGCTCATATTCTTGCGCCAGCAGTTACTTCCCGCGGCGTTTTGAACATGACAGCGCTTGCGGCTGTTCAGGCGATCCAGTTGGAAGAAACCAACTAATTCGCCTGCGGCCTAGCATGCGGCACAATTTGTCATGCGGGTTTTGGTAAATCATGCTTTAACCAAGTTTCGCTATTACCATGACGAGATGTGAACAATCAGGTCTGCCACCGCTTTGACGCCCATTTTCGACCAAAAAGACGGATTTCAAAAGCAAGCTCGAACGGGATTGCCGCTTCTATTTGCCTTTTTCGTTTCATTTGCGTCGTTTTCAACACTTCAGGTGTCAGTGGCTGAGGCACAAAGCAATGCCCAGATTTGTCGTCAGCTAAGCTCTCAACTCTCAAGCCTGAGCGGTGGCCGTGCGGTTGGCGGAAATCCACGCAAATATCGCCAGTATGAAAACGCCATTCGTAAACAGGGCAACCAAATCAATCGGGCAAAACGTGCTTTACGCCGCAATGGCTGCGTGGGTGCGCTCCTTCGCACTCATTCCACGTGTCGCTCGATCAACAACAGTCTCAACCGTATGCGGGATAATCTGGCGACCTTGAAAACCGAGCGGCTGCAATTTGCACCGCGTCAGGCAAACAATTCAGGCAAGAGACGGCGAATTCTGGCCGCGATGGATCAAAACAGATGTATCGGGAACGGCGCCACTCAAGCACGTGTGGAACAGCAACCAACATCACGTCGCAGAACTCTCCTGGAACAGGTATTCGGTATTCGTACATATAACGACCGTGGCTCACGGGCCTATGGTGAAACCGGAATTGATGATGCCCTCGCAGGGCGGTACGGAACGTTCCGCACCCTTTGCGTTCGTAAAAGTGACGGATACTATTTTCCGATCAGCTTCTCCACATTGCCCGAGCGGTTTGACGTGGATGAGGAAACCTGCCGAAGCATGTGTCCCAGTGCTGATGTGGCCCTGTACCACCATCGCATGCCGTCGGAGGACAGTGAGGATATGATCAGCTATCGAACGCAAATCCCGTACGCGCAGGAACCGTTCGCATTCGCCTATCGGAAAAATCACAACGCTGAAAACAGATGCCGCTTCTCCACCGCTGGCGTTACCCAAAGTGTGGACGCTGCAGCAACAGGCGAAACGGAAGATGCGCGTGAGAAAATACGCATCGGTGTCCCAAATTTTCGGATCGACCCAACCTTAGCGCCGGATACCTATGATAATGCCGTCACAGGCTTCACTGAACAAAAGGCACTTGCCTATCTGGATGCTGTGGAAAGTGAAGAAACCTCGGACGGACAACAGATCGTTTCTGGAAACCGTACTGTCAGGATAGTCGGTCCAGCGTTCTTTCCCGTCCAATAAGCGGTAGCAGTTTATCGAGCTCCGGGCCGTGCTCCATGCCTGTGAGCGCTTTGCGCAGCGGCATGAACAGCCCCTTTCCTTTCCGGTCGCTTACCGCTTTGATTTCGGCCAACCATACGCCCCAGGTATCAACGGTAAGTTCTCCCTCAGGCAAACAATCACGGGCCTTAGTAATAAATTCACGGTCTTCGGGATCAATCACTGAATTGGCATTTTCCACCAATGACCAAAGTTCTTTGGCATCGGACACCTTTTCAAGATTTCCACGTACCGCATTCCAAAACGTTTCATCCCCGCCAATTTCCAAAGCGTCAAGACGTTCGCGCACCTCATTGAAGGCCAACTGATGAACGATCCGCCGGTTGAGACTGTCCAATTCAGACGGGTCGAACTTGGCCGCTGATTTGGTGACGGACGTGGGGTTGAAAGTTTCGGCAAGTTGTTTGAGCGTGGTGAGCGCTTCAACAGGGCCAGATGTCCCGGTCAACACTGCAAGGCAAGCGACGGCCATCGGTTCATAGCCCTGTTCTGCCAATGTGAGGATAGACAGCGAACCCAGCCGCTTCGAAAGCCCCTCACCACTCTCGGTTGTCAATAAATTGTGGTGCCCGAATGTGGGTGGCTCTGCGCCTAAAGCACGAAAAATTGCAATTTGTGCACCGGTATTGGTCACGTGATCATCGCCGCGAATAATATGACTTATGCCCAAGTCGATATCATCCACCACGCTTGGAAGCGTGTAGAGCCATGAACCGTCTTCACGAATAAGAACCGGGTCAGACATGGAGGCAAGATCAACCGTCTGGACCCCGCGAATAACGTCTTCCCACGTTACTTCTGTGCGCTCGGTTTCGAATGGGTTGTCCTTGTAATTCGGCAACAAAAAGCGCCAATGTGGCTTCAAGCCCTCTGCTTCCAGCTCTTTGCGCTGCTCATCGTCGAGGCGCAGGGCAGACCGGTCATAAATCGGCGGTTTACCGCGGGCTGCAAGACGCTTGCGTTGCCGATCAAGCTGATCCGGGGTTTCATAGCAAGGATATAGAAGGCCAGCTTCTTTCAGCTTCTGTGTTGCAGCCTCATGTTGTTCGGCACGGTCCGATTGGCGTGCTACAATGTGTGGTTTTATGCCCAGCCAGTCGAGATCACGTGCAATCCCGTCGGCGTACTCCTGTTTGGAACGTTCGCGATCCGTGTCATCATAGCGAAGAACAAATTCGCCATCGTTTTGCATGGCAAAAAGCCAGTTGATTAAAGCAGGCCGTGCATTACCCAAATGAATGTTTCCGGTTGGAGACGGCGCAAAGCGAACACGTACGGTCATGAAGTTTTTTCCAAATCCAGGCGCTCGGCCTGTTTTCTTATGGTGATTTTTCGCGATACAAACAGCATTAACAAGCTTGCCGCAAGACAGTAAATTCCCATTATGAGAATTTGACCGGGATACGACACGCCAATATCGATCAAATATCCCGTGAGGCCCGGACCGAGAGCGGTACCGAACACCATGAACGCAATGACAACCGACCGAATAGCGCCCAAGTGTTTCACGCCGTACACTTCAGGCCATAAGGCACCGAAAAGGGTCGACGAAAAGCCGTAGGAAACCCCTAACAATCCCATGAACAGAAAACTGCCCCACACTGCCTCAACCCACCACATGGCGATACAGGCGGCAGAGAGCGGCAGCAAAAACATCGGCAACAGTGAAACGGCGGAGTATCGATCAATCAGAATCCCGGCCACCAGTGCAAAGATAATTGTCAGGAATGCCATCACCGTAAACGACAATGAGAATTGCAATTTGTCCCAGCCACGTAACTCAATCAGGTAGTCTTGATGAAAGAAAAGCGTCGTGCCGATAAATGCAGGTGCCAGGACTGAGATGAGCAGAAGATGAAAGAGTGGATCCCGCAAAACTTCCGCTCTGGTCCAGTCTTTGCCACTCGCCTTTACGGCATTGTCTTCTGCCTTGCTCGGAACACGTTCAACGCGGAGTAAAAAGTAAACCAGAGGAAGCGCTATCAGGAGCAGGAAAAGCGCTGACATCGTCCATGTGCCACGCCATCCGTTGAGAAGAACGGCGTAAACGAATAGGACCGGTAGAACCGCTTCGCCGACTTGGTGGCCAATCACCGCAATGGAAACCGCCCTGCCCCTCGTCGCCGAAAACCAGCGCCCCATGGCAGTGAGCGACGTGTGGGTCATCATGCCTTGGCCAAACAGGCGCAACGCATACAAGACCACAACCAACAGGATCACCGATTGCGAATAACCCATGGTCATTGCCGCCAAAGCAAGCGCAGGCACTATGATCAGAATGGTGCGGCCAACTGAGAGCACGTCGACCATGCGTCCAACAAAGGGAAGCGTGAGTGCACTTCCCAAAGTCGCCACCATGTAAATCAGCCCCCAATCCCCATTGGAAAGACCGTATTCCTGACGGATCGCACCTCCTGAAAGCGAAATGAAAAATGTCTGCCCGAAAGACGAGAATAGCGTCAGCAAAAAGCCGCCGAAAAGCCAACGGAAATTTTCAACCAGGAACCGGAAATAAGACATCGGGTGGTCCTATCCTAATTCTTTGATTCTTCGAGAGAATTCGATCGGAACGGAATTCATCTGAATGCGTTGTTGTCAGGCTAAACGGCGCGTTAACTCGCTCACGCGTCTCTGAAGCGGTTGGTAATCGGATACCTGCGGTCACGACCAAATTGTTTTGCGGTGATCTTAACGCCCGGTGCAGATTGACGGCGCTTGTATTCCGCAATGTAGAGCAGATGCTGTATACGCATCACGGTTTCGCGGTCATGGCCTTTTGCTATGATGTCCTCAACGGCCATTTCTTTCTCCACTAGACATTCAAGAATATCATCCAGCGCCGGATATGGCGGCAATGAATCCTGATCGGTCTGGTCCGGTCGCAACTCCGCAGATGGAGCCTTATCGATGATGTTCTGCGGAATAACCTCACCCGAAGGACCGAGACAATCAGACGGCACATGATGATTGCGCCACGCGGCAAGCTTGTAGACCTGCATTTTATAAAGGTCTTTGATCGGATTGTACCCGCCGTTCATGTCGCCATAGAGGGTCGCATAGCCGACTGACATCTCTGACTTGTTTCCTGTGGTCACGACCATGGAGCCGAATTTATTCGATACCGCCATGAGAATGGTGCCCCGTGTGCGTGACTGAAGGTTTTCTTCCGTCACGCCCTCATTGGTGCCTTCGAACAGATCGGACAGTACTTCTGTGAAGCCTTGTACAGGTTTGCTGATTGGCACGATCTCGTAGCGCACCCCCAGGGCTTTCGCGCAGTCGGCTGCGTCTTTGAGGCTTTCTTCTGAGGTATAGTCATACGGCATCATGATGCAGCGGACCCGCTCTTCGCCCAAGGCGTCCACTGCCATCGCAGCGCAAATCGCCGAATCAATGCCACCTGACAGACCAAGCACTACATTTGCAAAACCGTTTTTGTTGACATAGTCGCGCAGGCCCATGACACAGGCTCGCCAGTTCGCCTCATCGCTATCGGGCAAATTAGCCTTCACCCCGTCTTCACAGGTCCAGCCATCATTCCCACGCCGCCAAATGGTGGAAACCACTGCGTCTTCGAATTGGTTGAGTTGAACGGCCAAATGATGATCGGAATTAAGGACAAATGAACCGCCATCGAACATGAGTTCGTCCTGACCACCCAATTGATTGAGATAGACAATCGGCAAACCACTCTCGATGATCTGGCGGATCACCACCTGATGGCGCACGTCCATTTTTTCACTCACGTAGGGCGAACCGTTCGGCACGAGTAAAATCTCCGCACCACTTTCCGCTAGCGTTTCGCAAACGCTTAGGTCACCCCAGATATCCTCGCAAATTGGTATTCCAATACGAATACCGCGAAAATTTACTGGCCCCGGCATTGGGCCCATATCGAACACGCGTTTCTCGTCAAACACGCCATAATTCGGGAGATCAACCTTCTTGCGCCAGGTTTGAACCTTGCCATCATCCAAAACGGCAACGGCATTGAAAAGGCCTTCATCGTCTCTGTATGGGCAGCCAATAATAATTCCGGGTGCGCCGTCTTTGGTGACTTCTGCAAGTTTTTGGACCGCCTGCATGCAGTCTTCCACGAATGCGGGTTTGAGAACAAGGTCTTCAGGTGGATAACCCGAAACAAACAGTTCACTGAGCAACAGCAGATCGCTCTTCATGCGCGCTGCGTCTTTATGGGCGTCCTTGGCCTTTTCGATGTTGCCCGCAATATCTCCCATCACAGGGTTCAATTGCGCCAATGCGATCCTCAAAATATCCGGCTGATCAGTCATTCCAATTCCCTGTTCTAATAACACCTAAATAGGCATCTCAACGCCTGCCAGCAATCGCTTTTTCCAACCTGAACGTCGGCTTAACGGATCTCCCAGCAGATATTCAGGTTTCAAATGGCACATTGGCATCATGAACCCGTTCCAAACCGATTTGGAGAGTGACATGAACGCTTCAAGCCCAATCTCAAAAACCCTGTCGTCTATTGCAGCAGGCCTGATCTTAAGTTCGACCCTAATACCTGTTTCAACCGCGAGCGCCCACGATCGTCACAACAACGCACGGCATTTTGGGAACGGAGTTGGTCTTTCCCAGCAAGAACACCGACGTTTTCACCGTACCTATGGTCGCGGTCAGCAGGGAACGATCGCCTATCGCAAACAATTCAAGAAAAAGCGGCATAAAGCAAAACGCCAGAACCGAAATGGCGATCTGATTGCCGCCGGCATCATCGGACTTGCCGTGGGCGCCATTATAGCGGGCGAAAGCGCACGCACCCGCCAACCGCAGTATCGCACTTATACGCCGCGCGAATATTATCCGGCCCCGTCTTCACGGGACTACTATGGTTCACAAGAACCATATTACGGCGATTATAACTACGGTGACCGTCGCCAACCTCTTTCAAGCTATCAGGAGCTGATACAGCTACCTCAGTATGATACAAGAGTTGAACCTTCCGTTGATGGTGGACCATCGGTCGTCACGTTCAACGATCCAAGCGATCTGCAGCCATGGACACCCGGTTGGCGCGAATGGTGCGATAACCGTTATCGCAGTTTCAATCCCACTACAGGCACGTTCCGTGGATATGACGGGCTTGACCATTTCTGTGTGCCGAAGTGACTCAAGGCTACCTATTCAATTCATCCTCCCGCCTGTGTGAACACACTTGATTGGCAACCGCCGCGTTTCAATCCCAAGTTTTACGCATGACGAAAAGGAAGGATGAAAATAATGACTGTAACGACCAATGACGCCCGCCAGGGCGAAACAATCAAAAACAATCGGATCGCTAAAATCGTTCTGATCTCAACGGTGGCGAGTTTCGTTGCTCTAGCGCTTATCGCTGCAGGTTTTTGATCGAAAACGCCGTGTGCCTGAATGCACGTTCTTAAACAGGACGCCGTGTTAGACAGATTATACGAGAAAGGATAATCCGATGACATTCAACCAGGATCAGATGAGAGAAGATATCCGCGCAGAGGAGCATTCATTTGCGACAATCGCAATCGTATCAATTTTCATGATTGCAGCCGCAATGGTTAGTCTCTTGATTGTGCTTTGACCGGATACCGCATCACTCACACCAAGAAATGGGGCGCACCACGTGGCGCCCTTTTCTTTTGCCCGCACGCATTATCCCAATTTTTTAAGAGCACTCGCAAACTCTTCTTCAAAAATATCAAGTTCCTCTTCGAGGCCCACGCTTATCCGAATGCAACGCGATTGCGGATCAACTCCCGGCATGCGGATGAAGACCCCGCGTTGAAGGATTTCTGCCAACAATGATTTTGCGAAACCGCTATCCCTGCCACAATCAATAGAAACAAAATTTGTGGCAGATTGGATAGACTTTAGCGAATGGGATGCCGCAATTGCATGGATACGGTCCCGCCCCGCACTGATCTTTTGGCGGATTTCATTCATGTATTTCTGATCGAGAATTGCTTGGAGCGCTCCAATCTGCCCGATGCGGTTCATACCGTAGTGATTTCGAACCTTGTCAAATGCTGAAACCACTTCCGGATGGCCGATCACATACCCCACGCGCGCACCTGCCATGCCGTAGGCTTTTGAAAACGTGCGAAAACGCAAAACCTGAGGGTTGGAAACATCAATCGGCATCGCCAAGCCATCCGGCGCGCATTCGATATACGCTTCGTCCAGAGCAAGAACCGTGTTTTCAGGCAATTCCGCAACAAGTTGCTCGATCATCTCTGCCGAATGAAAAGTGCCCATTGGATTGTTGGGGTTTGACACATAGAGCAGCGATGCGCCTGTTTCCCTCACTTTTGCAAGCAATGTTGCGGGGTCCTCATGGTCATCGACGTAAGGGACCAGGTGAAGCGTACCGCCGCGTGAATTGATGTGGAAATTGAAGGTCGGGTAGGAACCAAGTGAGGTCACCACATGAACGCCTGGCTGGACAAACAAATGGGACATGTTGCCAAGCAATCCATCAATTCCCTCTCCAACCATGATGTTTTCAGGTTCAACACCGTTCTCAGAGGCAATTGCACGGATCAAATGATGGTTGTCCGGATCACCATACTTCCATGTATCGCTAACGCTTTCCTGCATCGCAGCGATCGCTTTCGGTGACGGTCCGAAACAGCTTTCATTTGCGCCAAGTCGAGCTCGAAACTTTATGCCACTTGTGCGCTCCTGCGCTTCGGGACCAACGAAAGGAACGGTATGCGGCAAAGCGCTGATGACGGGCGTATAGGGTAAGTGATAAGACAAATGACCAAACCTTGTGAACAATGAACGCACACAATAGTCCATGGAAGTGTCGATTTTCCAGAGCAGGCAGGTTAATTTATACGAGTGATTCTTCTCAACATGCGGATGCGGCCCGATGGATGATGCCAACGATCTTTTCTCAGTTACTCCTTCAAAAGAGAGCGCTGATGTGAGCACACCCAAAAACCGTTCCAGCAGCAACGGAAAGGGTGTGAAAGAGGATTATTCCGCATCCGACATTGAAGTACTGGAAGGGCTTGAGCCCGTTCGCCGCCGCCCGGGCATGTATATCGGTGGAACCGATGACAAGGCATTGCACCATTTGTTCGCCGAAGTGATCGATAATTCCATGGACGAAGCGGTTGCAGGTCATGCGAACTGGATCGAGGTGGATTTACATGCGGATGGCTATTTGAGTGTCACCGACAATGGCCGCGGCATTCCTGTGGACCCTCACCCCAAGTTCAAGGACAAGTCCGCTCTGGAAGTGATCATGACCACGCTTCATGCGGGCGGTAAATTCGATTCAGGCGCTTACGAAACATCTGGCGGCTTGCACGGCGTGGGTGTTTCCGTGGTGAACGCGCTTTCAGAACACCTTGTGGTGGAAGTCGCTCGCAACCGGAAACTGTATATCCAAGAATTCCGCCAGGGCCATGTGGAGACGAAACTCAAAGATGGCGGCGACGTTCACAACCGCCGTGGCACAAAAATCTCGTTCAAGCCGGACGAAACCATATTTGGCAAAGGCGCAAAGTTTGAACCTGACCGGCTTTTCAAAATGGCCCGGTCAAAGGCCTATTTGTTTGGCGGGGTGGAAATACGCTGGAGTTGCGACCCGTCGCTGATTAAGGAAGGTTCTGAAGCAA
>CAWUJX010000086.1:0-12999 GCA_963922635.1 uncultured Hyphomicrobiales bacterium
GGTCGTTCGGGTGAACGGGGTCTTTAGATCCAATAACACCGCCTAGAATTTCAATCGCCCGATTGGAAATCACTTCGTTGCTGTTCATGTTCGATTGCGTGCCGGAGCCGGTTTGCCAGACCGAAAGCGGAAAGTGATCGTTGAGTTTTCCTTCGATAACTTCGCCCGCGGCTTGTTCGATCGCTTTGCCCAATTCGTCTGAGATCAGACCCATTTTCATGTTGGTGCGCACTGCGGCCTGTTTCACAACGCCGAGGGCTGAGACCAGCGGCACTGGCATGGTCTCGGTCCCAATAGGGAAGTTGATTAGGGAGCGGGCGGTCTGCGCGCCATAATATTTGTCGGAAGGGACTTCCAGAGGGCCGAAGGAATCTGTTTCTGTGCGGGTTTCTTGTGTCATGTCTGCTTCCAAGTCTCGGATATTTTACTGTTGTGTACCGTCTTTTCGATGGCCTTGCCACCAAGACGAACGGCTTATTCCCCACAATCAAACAACATCCTGCCACCGGGACCAATCACTCACGTGTCCGCGCTTTTCGGCCATGGAACCGGGCTTTACCTCTCCGGTTTCGATCAATTGTGAATATAGGAAGATTGAACCAATCAGCATCTCGGTTTTCGGTATTTGTAGCCAGTCAAACACTTGCTCGCCCCTGAGCGCGCCGCCACTGGACCAGTAGGTGCGAAAGTTTTCAGCTTCTGCCGCAAGTAATACGGATTGAGCGAACGCGCCTGCGGCGGCGAGATGTTCCATATGGCGCAATGTGCCATCAAAAATGGATTCGTCTTTTTCAGGGTTTGCCGTGGGCGCGTATCCCGCATCAGGGAGCCAGGTGATCTGTAGCAGCGATTGCGCTGCTGCTAACATATTCGGAACCTTTGTAGGGTCTCCCGCATCAATCAGTTTTTGCATGAGTACGCGGCATTCTTCCGCGCCAAGCGCATAGACGCGCCATGGCACTGGTGAACCAAAAGCCGACAAGTGAATACGGTCACAGGGGTAGTGGAAGGGAGCGTTTCCGGCAGCTTCCAGCACGCGTTTCACGCGGGCTTTGACGGTCGCATCAGGTTTTTCGGGCTGCGTGGGATCGCCAATGATTTTGTAGGTTCTGCGCGTCTGGAGCTCTTTCAGCATAATTTTTCCGAATTTGGTTCATTTGTCTGTCTTATACGAGCGGATAAGTTGCAAGGCCATGCCAGTTTGATATACGAACGGCATCGATCACAAATTTTCTGGCGATACAGCCAATTCCACGAGGGAATTTTTCATGTCAAAAATCAAGGTAGACAATCCGGTAGTTGAGCTGGATGGCGATGAGATGACTAGGATCATCTGGCAATTTATCAAAGACAAGCTGATCCATCCCTATCTTGATATCGATCTCAAATATTATGACCTGGGGATCGAGTCCCGCGACGCGACAGACGATCAGATCACGATTGATTCCGCCAATGCGATTGCCGAATACGGCGTGGGCGTAAAATGCGCCACGATCACGCCGGATGAAGCCCGCGTTGAAGAATTTAAACTCAAGAAGATGTGGCGTTCTCCAAACGGCACGATCCGCAACATTCTGGGCGGTGTGATTTTCCGTGAGCCAATTATCTGTAAAAACGTGCCCCGGCTTGTTCCGGGTTGGACGCAGCCAATCATTGTGGGCCGTCACGCATTTGGCGACCAGTATCGGGCGACAGACTTCAAATTTCCCGGCAAAGGCAAGCTGACGGTCAAATTCGTGGGCGAAGATGGAACGGAAATCGAGCATGAGGTTTTCGATGCGCCATCCTCCGGTGTGGCCATGGCCATGTATAACCTCGACGACTCGATCCGTGATTTTGCCCGCGCATCCATGAACTATGCTTTATCACGCGGGGTGCCGTGTTACCTCTCCACAAAGAATACAATCATGAAGGCCTATGACGGGCGCTTCAAAGATATTTTCGAAGAAGTCTACGAGGCCGAGTTCAAAAACAAGTTTGAAGAAGCCAAGATCTGGTATGAGCATCGCCTGATTGACGACATGGTGGCATCTGCCCTGAAATGGGCCGGCGGCTATGTGTGGGCTTGTAAAAACTACGATGGCGATGTCCAGTCGGATACGGTTGCGCAGGGTTTCGGGTCCCTAGGCTTGATGACGTCTGTTTTGTTGAGCCCCGATGGTAAAACCGTGGAGGCGGAAGCTGCGCACGGAACGGTCACACGCCATTATCGCCAACATCAAAAAGGTGAGGAAACCTCCACCAATTCCATCGCTTCGATTTTTGCCTGGACGAGGGGGCTCGCCCACCGTGCCAAACTGGATGAAAATGCGGAGCTCGCGAGATTTGCTAAAACGCTGGAGGATGTCTGCGTGAATTCAGTGGAGTCCGGTTACATGACCAAGGACCTGGCGCTTTTGATTGGCCCGGATCAGCCATGGCTTTCCACCATGGGCTTCCTTGATAAGATTGATGAAAACCTTCAGAAAGCCATGGGGTAAAGCAAGTCAGGCCAAGATAGGCACTGTGTTAAGAGGCGGGGCGATGCCCCGCTTTTTTGTTGTTTGATCCAGAATTTAAGAGCAGTTGCGGTTAGCCGCTGATAGCAGCTTTGACCGCTTCAACGGCTTGTGCAGCGTTTGCGCCATCTGGTCCGCCGGCTTGTGCCATGTCCGGCCTTCCGCCGCCGCCTTTGCCGCCCACCACGTCTGACGCGATCCGAACCAGCTCGACCGCATTGGCTTTATCTGTGAGATCATCGGTGACGCCTACGACGATGCCCGCTTTCCCGTCTTCGGAAATCCCGGCAAAACAGATCACGCCCGAACCGACAGACTGCTTTGCGTCGTCAACGAGGCCTTTCAATTCTTTTGCGGCGATGTTTTCAACCACTCTGCCCATGAATTTGACGCCGTTCACATCTTCAATTTCAGAACCGGCGTTTGCAGCGCCCCCTCCGCCGAGGGCGAGTTGCTTGCGCGCATCGGCCAGTTCACGTTCGAGTTTTTTGCGCTCGTCCATCAATTGTGCCACGCGAGCAGCCGCATCATGAGGCGGAACTTTCAGAGTGTTCGCGATTTCTTTTATCCGGGCTTCCTGTTCTGCGAGATACGCTTTGGCGGCGGTGCCGGTAAGCGCTTCAATCCGGCGAACCCCGGCGGAAACAGCACTCTCGCTAAGCAGGTGTATCAAGCCGATTTCGCCCGTATTGCCCACATGGGTGCCGCCGCATAGCTCGAGGGAGTAGGTGCGCCCGGCTTTATCTCCACGGGTGGCAGTGCCCATGGAGACAACCCGGACTTCCTCACCATATTTTTCGCCGAAAAGTGCCATGGCCCCCATTTCGATTGCATCGTCCACGGCCATGAGCCGCGTTTCAACCGGTGCAGACTGGCGGACAATCTCGTTTGAGATTTCCTCAACGGTTGCGAGGTCTTCGTTCGAAATCGCCTTTTGGTGGGAGAAGTCAAATCGCAACCGATCCGGCGCCACGAGCGATCCCTTTTGTGCCACGTGATCGCCCAAGACTTCCCGGAGCGCTTCATGAACAAGATGCGTCGCGGAGTGATGGGCGCGCGAACCGGCGCGTGCTTCGTGGTCTACTTCCAGTTCAGCCGCATCGCCCACTTTCAGCGTGCCGTCGCTAATCGTGCCGATGTGTACGAAAACACCTTCGCCGCGTTTTTTCGTGTCGGTCACGGTGACATGGCCGCCTTCGAAGCGGATGACGCCACGGTCACCCATCTGGCCGCCACTCTCGCCATAAAATGGCGTTTGGTTCAGAACGATTGAAACGTCCTGGCCACTGTTGGCGCTTTCGACCGTATTCCCATCAACCACGAGCGCCTGGACGACACCTTCGGCAATTTCCGTATCATAGCCGAGAAACTCGGTTGGACCATGCTGATCCCGCAAGGTGAACCAAACACGGTCATCCGCTGCATCGCCTGAACCTGCCCATGCCGCGCGGGCATCTGCTTTCTGCTTTTCCATAGCAGTGGAAAATCCGGCTTCATCCACGGTGATCCCGCGGCGGCGCAGGGCATCCTGTGTCAGGTCGAGCGGGAACCCGTAGGTGTCATAGAGTTTGAACGCTGTGTCGCCATCCAGTTCATCGCCCTCGACCATGGAGCCGGTTGCTTCGTCCAAAAGCCCAAGACCGCGCTCAAGCGTTTTGCGGAACCGCTTTTCTTCCAGTTCCAAAGTCTCGGTGATCAGCGCTTCCGCACGACCGAGCTCAGGGTAGGCGGCACCCATCTGCTCTTTCAACGCCGGAAACAGTTTGTGCATCAGCGGTTCGGTGGCGCCCAGAAGTGAGGCATGGCGCATGGCGCGACGCATGATCCGGCGCAACACATATCCGCGACCTTCGTTCGACGGGAGCACACCATCGGCAATGAGGAAGGACGATGCACGCAAATGGTCCGCAATGACCCGGTGGCTCGGAATCTGATCGCCCTCTGCCTTCGTGCTTGTCAACTCTTCGCTTGCAGCGATCAGCGCCTTGAACAGGTCAATGTCGTAATTATCATGCTCACCTTGCATAACGGCCGCGATACGCTCAAGACCCATGCCCGTGTCAATGGATGGCTTTGGCAGATCGATGCGTTCATCCAATGTCACCTGTTCGAATTGCATGAAGACAAGGTTCCAGATTTCAATGAACCGATCTCCGTCTTCTTCCGGCGAACCCGGAGGTCCGCCCCAAATGTGATCGCCATGGTCAAAAAATATCTCAGAGCAAGGTCCGCATGGGCCGGTATCGCCCATGGCCCAGAAATTATCACTGGTGGGGATTCGAATAATCCTGTCATCATTCAGACCGGCAATTTTCTTCCAGAGATCTGCAGCCTGATCATCGGTGTGA
Organism: uncultured Hyphomicrobiales bacterium; assembly: GCA_963922635.1. Lineage (GTDB taxonomy): Bacteria > Pseudomonadota > Alphaproteobacteria > Rhizobiales > Rhizobiaceae > JAALLB01. The sequence continues at coordinate 4,847 of CAWUJX010000086.1, forward strand.
TACACGGTCACCAAAAGCTTTTCTTGCGGCAGTCCGAACTCTTTGGTGAGTAGCGTCCATGCGTGGGTGATTGCCTCTTCCTTGAAGTAATCGCCGAATGAAAAATTGCCGAGCATTTCGAAAAATGTGTGGTGCCGTGCAGTATACCCCACATTGTCTAGGTCATTATGCTTGCCGCCTGCGCGGACACATTTCTGGGATGTGGCGGCGCGCGGAATATCCCGCTTTTCCAGCCCTGTGAACACGTTCTTGAACTGAACCATGCCCGCATTGGTGAACATCAAAGTGGGGTCATTACGAGGAACGAGCGGACTTGATTGTACTGGCTCGTGGCCATTTTTACTGAAGTAATCCAGAAATGCTGTCCGGATTTCGTTTACACCGCTCATGATAATCTCGTCACCTGATGCAAAAAGCATTTGCATCTGGCCCCTTAAAGAATTGCAATTGGAAGAGGTTGTGTAGCTAGGGTTTTAGTTCCTGTCCAGCGCGTAATCCTTGAATTTGCCCGGCTGATTCAGAGTAACCCGAAGTCGTAAGCGCAAAAAAAAGACCGCAGGCGGCGAACCTGCGGTCAGAGGAATGATCCGGGGACGGATCATGGGGTGGCAAAAGACGAGGGGGCATCTTTTGCCGAGGCATTAGGGGAATGGTACGGGCCTTCAGTGGGCGCCTACCGCTTATGATTTTTCAGTTCGCGAACTTTGTTGGATTTGCTTCGCGATTAGAGAGGAAATGCGTTTCAGGTTCGACTTGGTTTTAAGCAATCCTTAGAAGCGCATCCCCTCCATATCAAAGTTGTATCGACGACTTATCCTTCGGCAGCCTTATCGAGACCGCTTTCCAGTGGCTCGATTTCTTCTTCCGGATCCGGCTTCTCGATTTCACCATCCAGCAGGGTGTCTGCAATAAGGCCCGCGTTTTGACGGAGCGCGAGTTCGATTTCGTTGGCAATTTCAGGGTTTTCACGAAGGAAGGTCTTTGAATTTTCCCGGCCCTGTCCCAAACGTTCTGAATTATATGAGAACCATGCGCCGGACTTTTCAACAATGCCCGCTTTAACGCCCAGATCGATCAATTCGCCAGTCTTTGAAACGCCTTCACCATACATGATGTCAAACTCGACCTGTTTGAAAGGTGGCGCAAGCTTGTTCTTGACCACTTTAATCCTTGTTTGGTTTCCGACCACTTCGTCACGGTCCTTAACCGCACCAATCCGACGGATATCCAGTCTGACAGATGCGTAGAATTTAAGTGCGTTACCGCCAGTGGTGGTTTCAGGGGAGCCAAACATCACACCAATCTTCATGCGGATCTGGTTGATGAAAATCACCATCGTATTTGATTTGGAGATGGATGCCGTAAGTTTGCGTAAGGCCTGGCTCATCAACCGCGCCTGCAGGCCCGGGAGTGAGTCACCCATTTCGCCTTCAATTTCCGCGCGTGGGGTAAGAGCTGCCACGGAATCGATAACCAGCACATCCACAGCGCCTGAACGGACAAGTGTGTCCGCAATTTCCAATGCCTGTTCACCTGTATCAGGCTGCGAGATCAGAAGTTCTTCCAGATTAACGCCAAGCTTGCGGGCATATACGGGATCCAATGCATGCTCCGCATCGACAAATGCGCAAATACCGCCCGCTTTCTGCGCCTCGGACACAGTGTGCAGCGCCATCGTGGTTTTACCTGACGATTCAGGACCATAAATTTCGACAATACGGCCTTTTGGAAGGCCGCCCACGCCAAGGGCGATATCCAGACCCAACGAGCCGGTGGAGACGGTTTCGATTTCCACCACTTGCTCATTTTTACCGAGCTTCATAATTGAGCCCTTGCCAAAGGCCCGTTCAATTTGGCCCAGAGCCGCTTCTAATGCTTTAGATTTGTCCACATTCTTATCCTCTACGAGCCTCAGCGAATTCTGTCCCATGATTATCATCCTCTATGTTGCGGGTGTACCCCTTGGTAAGTGCTGTCCACCGCAATGAAGAAGCACTTAACGACCTCGTGTTTTGATTTGTACTATATTTGTTCTATTTCAGCAAGGGCGGTAAGTTGCTGATAAGATTGTAGAAATGAAATTAGTTCTCTTAATGTTCCTGTAATTTTCTTGTTTTCATAAACATGGCGCTTAAAGTTTGAGGGATTATTTTTAGAGAATCGTGACGCTGGACCGATATCGTATCCCTTAGAGCAGAGGTAAGCGCATGATTGTCCGTTTTTTCAATGATCAACGCGGGAACGTGGCGATATTGGGTGCGTTGCTGATCTTGCCGCTCCTGATGATGGTCGGCGTTGCGGTGGATTACACGCGCATCGAGACCGCAAAGGGCGGGATGCTGTCTTCGGTCAACCATTCTTCCATAAGACCCCAAGCGATGATGAGTGATATTCCCGGTGCCGAAACAGGTCTTGAGAATTTCATCAATGCCAATTCCGGCCGTGACTCTGCGCAGGTGAACATTCGCATTGTTCAGGACATTCTACGGATTGAGGCGCAGGACGCGATTGACACGCCGTTATTGAGCGTCATCGGGCAGGCTGTTTCGCCAATTGTTGTAAGTGTTGAAGTGCCTGTGCCGGAGACGAAGGGCCGCGTTCAAAAAGCATCGGCGACAAACGACAGCCTCAACGTTAAACGTCAACAGTCGAATCGCCAACGCGAGCAAATCGCAGCGCTGCGCCGGTTTGAGCGTTCTCTGGAACGGTCAATCATGCGATTGATGTCGCAGCGCTCACCATATCCACGCTATACCCAGCAGTTGGTTCAGAAGTTGCGGGCGCAACTTCGAGAAGTGCGCCGCGAAATCCGAAATGCGAAGGTGCGCTGAGGCGCTAATTCTTCTGCGGGCCTTTCGTTAGCCGTAAGGGCCTTTGAGGCCCAGTTTTTCAATCAACGTGATGTAGCGGTTCGATTTGAGGATCAGTTCTTCGCCGATCTCCATTGCCGTTTCGCGGGCGCTGCCGGAACCGCTCATCTCTATGCCCGTCCAAGTGTCTGCCAAAAATCTGCTGAGTTCTGCCAGTTCTGTAAGCATTGCGGCGTCTGAGGCCGCATCCGCAAGCCGGGAAGGGGACACCTTGCCAACGCCTCGCACTGTAACGGGCCCGCCATGTGAGTAGCCGTCGGGTAAATCGCCTTTGAGATTGATGACTTTGCGCTCGGTGATACAGGCAATAATCTGATCGACGGCCTGCTTTGCGCCTTCCACACGGGAGACGTGCTCTGTATCCGCAGCGGCATGGGGCAGGAGTTCGAGTTTGTCCGCGTGATTTTCGAGTAGCGACAAATACGGAACCATGGGGCCGGAAAGCTCTCCAGTGTTGGCTGATTTGAATAGATCCGCGTCAATCGCCGCATGGCGGATTTTGCCAGCTGTGAGCGCGTCACCCAGCGCGTTTGTATCCACCACTTCGCCACGGTCGTAATTGATCAGAACCGCGCCATCGTTCATAGCGTTCAACACGTCGGCATTGATGATTCCTGCATTGGCGAAAGTGCCTGTTTGTGGATCGAGCGCGCCCAGACCCGTATGGGGTGATAGGACATCTGCGCCGCTAGCCGCCTCAACCAGTGTCTCTGCATATTGGAATCCTTCAGACTCAATCCATTTTTTATGATGTGGCCGCGCGTAAACTCTCACGTTCATTCCAAAGGCTTTACCGAGGTTTGCGACTTCCCGGCCGATATTGCCATAGCCGATGACAGCAAGCGTTTTCCCCTCAACCTTTTCGGTGGGATAGTCCGCCAGATTTTTCCCCGTATCGAAGTCGCCTTTGCACACCTTTGCATGGAGTTCTTCCACATCAATATCAGGAATGACTTTCAGGAGTGCCTTCATCGCCATTTGCGCTGTGGCGCGAGAGTTGAAACTCGGGGTGTTCATGAGCGGTGCCGATCCGCCGGTCCCGTTTCCGCCGCCCCAGCATTCGCAGGCCATGTTACCGGTGCCAGCGCCAATCCGCACGCCGCCCTCGGGGAAAAGCGAACCCTTTGGCATGAAGGTCGCTGCGACGATGGCCGCGTCGTATTGCCCGTTTTGCGTGATGGGAAGGATTTCCTCTTCGCGGGAGAGATTTGGGCAATAGAAGAAATGGATCACACCATCTTCTAGCGTCGCTTTGTCTTCGTGCGGTCCGAGGTGAAAGCGTCCACCCTTGGCTTCGATATGGGCCTTAACTGCGGAATGGTCCGGCATGCCATCTACATCGAATTTCAGCCCCACGAGGTCTGCAATCAGCACTTTGTATGATTTGTTCAGATTGTTCATTTTTCATCTCCCGTGCCAATCATTGGGTGGGTTAGCATGGAAAATGCTGCGGCGGCGACATCCTTTACGTCATTGTCCGCATAAAATCCGAAATGCAAATATTTATATAATCTTTTTTATTTTCTCTTTTTTGGAAAAAGTGTTTGAACTTGCTTTCTGCGCACCATTCCAACAAAAGAGCCGGAAATTCGATCTTGGAGTAGAACATGTTCAGACGACTGAAAGACTGCCATAACGTAAAAGAGATGCGGCTTTTGGCGAAGCAACGACTGCCGGGTCCGATCTTTCACTATATTGATGGTGCGGCCGATGACGAGCTTACTTATGCTCGCAATACCGCTGCATTTGACGATTGCGATTTGGTCCCCAACGTTCTTGCCGGCGTCGAGGAAGTGGATATGAGCGTCACAGTGATGGGCCAGAAACTGGACATGCCCATCTATTGCGCGCCGACTGCCCTACAGCGACTGTTTCACCACGATGGCGAAAGAGCTGTGGCGAGGGCAGCCAAGAAATTCGGCACGATGTTTGGAGTATCCTCGCTTGCAACGGTGGCGGTCGAAGAGATCAGCGAAATTACGGACGGACCTAAGATGTTCCAGTTCTATTTCCACAAGGACCGCGGTCTCAACGATGCGCTTCTGCAGCGGGCCAAAGAGGCGAAGTTTCAGGTTATGGCGCTCACGGTTGATACGATCACAGGCGGCAACCGTGAGCGGGATTTGCACACGGGTTTCACCTCTCCGCCAAGATTGACGCTTGAAAGTCTGTTTAGTTTTGCGACCCATCCCATGTGGGCCTGGAATTTTTTCACCAAGCCGAAGTTCGATATGCCCCATTTGTCCGGCCATGTGGCTGAGGGAACGAATATGGCTGTGTCTGTGGGCGATTATTTCTCCAAAATGCTTGACCAGTCCATGAGCTGGAAAGATGCGGAAAAGCTTTGCAAAGACTGGGACGGTCAGTTTGCTCTCAAAGGTATCATGAGCGTGGAAGACGCTAAGCGCGCGGTCGATATCGGTTGCACGGGCATTATGGTCTCCAATCATGGTGGCAGACAGCTTGATGGCTCGCGCGCACCGTTCGATCAACTGGCTGAGATCTGCGATGCAGTGGGTGACAAAATCGACGTCATCTGTGAAGGCGGTATTCAGCGCGGCACGCATGTTCTGAAAGCTCTTTCTGTGGGTGCGAAGGCTTGCTCGGGTGGCAGACTTTACCTGTACAGTCTTGCTGCCGCAGGGCAGGCGGGCGTTGAAAAAACGCTTGGTAATCTGCGGACTGAGATTGAACGCGACATGAAGTTGATGGGTGTCACGTCAATCGATCAGTTGAGCCGTGAGAATTTACGCTGGCGCAACCACCCCGGGATGAAATTCTCATAAGTCGGCACGTATAATTCAATCATACGCCCCGCTTGGTTCTTTAATCTGGCGGGGTGTTTTGTTCTTTGTACTAGGCTGCTGATTTCGCCTGAGTACTTTTTGGTTTTTCGTGGTGAATAACCCGATCTCGCCCCGCTCGTTTGGCGGCATAAAGTGCTTCATCCGCACGTTGCAGGCAGGTTTCGTAGGTTTCATCGCTATCAAGCAAAGCTATCCCGATACTTATCGTGACTGTTTTATTGCCCACTTGTTCGATCGGAAATGATTTTACGTTGGTTCGAATGGTTTCGGCGACCAGATTTGCCATTTGGAGCGTTGCAGTCGGCAAAAGGATGCAAAACTCTTCGCCACCAATCCGTCCTGCAACATCGCTCTCACGGCAGTTTTCTTTTATGACTTTCGCAACCTGCTTGATTGCTGCGTCGCCTGCTGAATGACCGAAGGTGTCGTTGACTGCTTTGAAGTGATCGATATCGCAAATCAGAAGACTGACAGGGCTGCCAATTGCCCGGGCATTTTCAATCGTATTCTGAGCGTTGGCTTCGAACCCGCGACGGTTCAACAAGCCGGTTAGCGGATCAATTTCAGCCCGCTGTTGTAAGCCAATCATAATCTCGATGCCAAAGCCGATGAATAAGATCATCGCGACCGATAGAGACGAAATGGCGGATGTAAAATGCATCATCAATGCGAATAGGGACGTTGCATAGTTTTGCTCAGTTAAGTTGGAATCTGTGAAAATAAGAAGGATCGGAGTTCGTGTAGCCAACTCAACAACGGTCACAGCAATCAGCACAAACAAGAGACGATCCAGAAGGTTTGGATTGCCGCCACGGAAAACATGTATCAGCGACGTTCCAAATATTAGAGCGACGCCAGCATTCATAACGATGGTTCGATTGACAATGCTGTTGTCCACGAACCAGAAGTAGCTCAACGCTCCAAGTGTTGCGACGACCATCGTGAGATTTGTAACGAAGTTGGGTGGTTGCTTATATTTTAATGCAGCTCCGATGGCGAAAAAATATGGAACCATCAAGAACAATGTATTTGTGGCATAGCTCACGATATACGGATCGAAAAATAAGCGATAAAAATCGATTGAAAATGCGATTGCTCCGCAGAAATATGATATCGCGAAGTACGCTGCAGCCTTAAGATGCTTGTTATTCAGGAATATTACAAAAAACCCGATCGAAAATAACAAAAAGATCAGGGGTGTAAGTAGTTGAAATATTGATTGGCTGTTCATCATTTCCGCCCAATGAAGCGCGGATCACCATAGCGAAAAGGCGTTAACTTTGACTTACTCGCACTGGTTTAAGACGTTTGCGTGCGTTCGTGACCTGGTTTCGCCAGGAAACGTGTCAGAATCGCCGTGCAAATGAAAACAATGGTGCCAAGCAAGAAGTAGGCGCCGGGCAATTCAAACGGGGCAGCATCAGACGTAAAATAAGAAAAGCTTGCCGCTGAAAGCGCTGGCCCAATAATGGCTGAAAGACCAGCGATTGCGGTGAGCGCACCTTGCAAGTGACCTTGCTCATTGGTGGATACATGGCGCGAGGCAATTGCTTGCAAGGCCGGTGCTGTCACGCCTGCACCCAACGCATAGAACGGGATGCCCGCATAGGCGACCCAAGGGGTCTCGTTGAATGAGAGTATTGCAAACATCACCGTGCAAAGGGCTAAGCCAATGGTGGCCGAGGTTTCTTCGCCCAGACTTGCCACGATTGGGCGCACCAAAAACCCTTGTACGAAGAAATAGGAAATTCCGACTACAGCCAGAGATATGCCAGCTTCCGTGAGGCTCCAGTCGAACAAATGCTGGGTGTAGATCACCCAGATGGTTTCCATCCCGCGCTGGGTGGCGTTCAACATCAAAAGGATGATCGCAAGCAGCAAGAGCGTCCGGTTTGATTTCATCAGGCCAAATGTGCCAAACGGATTTGCCCGTTTCAGGCTTTCGCTGGACCGTTTTTCCGGTGGTAGCGTCTCCGCCAAAAGGAAATAGCCAGCGATAAAGTTTGCAAATGAAAGCGTGGCCGCGAAGTAAAACGGCATCCGCAAATCGATTTCGCCGAAGAAACCACCGACCAATGGTCCGATGATAAATCCGATGCCGAACGCTGCGCCCAACATACCAAAGCCCGCTGCGCGGTCTTCCTGTTTCATGGTGTCGGTCACGTAGGCGCTCGCGATCGAATAGGTGGCTCCGAAAACGCCTCCCAGCGCGCGGCCTAAAAATACCCAGATGATGCTGGGGGCAAATGCAAGCAGGAGCGTATCGAAACCCAGCCCCAGAAGGGCAATCAACATCATGCGTCTGCGACCATACCGATCCGACAAGGCACCCATGAAGGGGGCGCACAGAAACTGCATGATTGAGAAAACGACTGCGGTCGCGCCATAAATCGCTGCTGTGTTTGAGATGTCGCCGGTGGTAAGTTCCTCAACAAGGGAAGGAAGAATGGGCCACATCATGCCCACGCCCATCATA
>CAWUJX010000087.1:0-12790 GCA_963922635.1 uncultured Hyphomicrobiales bacterium
TTGATGGAAAAAGACGTATTAATTGATACGGGAACCACTTTTTTTGGCAAACCAAACGCACCAAAAAACTTTTTCCGTATCTCCTATTCTTCGATCAAAGCAGAAAAAATATCCAACGGGATTGGAATTCTTGCTGAAACGCTGCGTGAACTGACTTAAAAGCGCATCGGCTTGCTTTGGTACCAAGAACCCTCATATCTGGACCTAGAACAATAGCGGCAGGAATATTCTAATTACACGGAATTTGGGACCGAAACTCCCATTTGTTGCCTGACTAAATTCGTTTTGAGAGGACGCACACCATGAAAATGACAACGGAAGAAGCATTCGTAAAAGTATTGCAAATGCATGGCATTGAGCATGCTTTCGGCATTATCGGCTCTGCGATGATGGCAATTTCAGACCTGTTTCCCCAGGCTGGCATTAAGTTCTGGGACTGCGCCCATGAAACAAGCGGCGGCATGATCGCCGATGGTTTCACCCGCGCTTCCGGCAAAATGTCCATGATGATCGCCCAAAACGGCCCAGGCATCACCAACTTCGTAACGCCCGTTAAAACCGCCTATTGGAACCACACACCGCTTCTTCTGGTAACGCCACAGGCTGCGAACAAAACCATCGGTCAGGGTGGCTTCCAGGAAATTGAACAGATGAAACTGTTCGAGGACATGGTCTGCTATCAGGAAGAAGTCCGCGATCCTTCACGGATGGCCGAGGTCTTGAACCGTGTTATCGAAAAAGCATGGCGTGGCTCTGCTCCAGCGCAAATCAACGTCCCACGTGATTTCTGGACACAAGTGATCGACATCGAACTACCTCAGATCGTCCGTCTGGAATTGCCACAAGGTGGCGAGACTGCAGTGGCTGAAGCTGCGAAGATGCTTTCAGAAGCGAAATTCCCAGTGATTTTGAACGGCGCAGGCGTCATTCTCGGCAACGCCATACCTGCATCGATTGCATTGGCGGAGAAGCTTTCCGCGCCAGTATGTTCAGGTTATCAGCATAATGATGCTTTCCCGGGTTCACACCCAATGGGTGTAGGACCGCTTGGCTACAACGGCTCAAAGGCAGCCATGGAACTAATTGCGAAGGCAGACGTGGTTCTCGCACTCGGCACGCGCCTCAACCCGTTCTCCACCCTGCCCGGTTATGGCATCGACTATTGGCCGAAAGATGCGAAAATCATTCAGGTTGATATCAACTCCGACCGTATTGGTCTGACGAAAAAAGTGACTGTTGGCATTCAGGGTGATGCGAAAGTGGTTGCGGAGAAAATTCTTGCAAAACTCTCCGATACAGCCGGAGATGAAGGCCGCAAGGAGCGCGAAGCACTCATTCACCAGACAAAATCAGCCTGGCTGCAAACCTTGTCTTCAATGGACCACGAAGATGACGATCCAGGCACAAACTGGAACGAACGGGCCCGTGATCGCGAGCCCGATCGCATGTCACCACGCATGGCTTGGCGCGCAATCCAGAAAGCATTGCCAAAAGAAGCAATCATTTCATCCGATATCGGTAATAACTGCGCAATCGGTAACGCTTACCCAACCTTTGAGGCAGGCCGGAAATACCTGGCACCCGGCTTATTTGGCCCCTGTGGCTACGGCCTTCCAGCAATTCTGGGCGCCAAGATTGCATGCCCAGATGTGCCAGTGGTTGGCTTCGCAGGCGATGGAGCGTTTGGCATCTCCATGAACGAATTGACCGCATGCGGTCGTAACGACTGGCCACCAATCACCATGGTGGTCTTCCGCAACTACCAATGGGGCGCTGAGAAGCGTAATACTACCCTATGGTTTGACGATAACTTCGTTGGAACAGAACTGAATGTGGGCGTTGAATATGCAAAGGTTGCCGAAGGCTGTGGCCTGAAAGGCGTACAAGTCCGCACGATGGATGATCTAACGGAAGCGCTCGATAAAGCCATCGAAGGCCAGATGAAGAACAATGAAACCACATTGATTGAAGTTGTTCTCAATCAGGAGCTGGGTGAACCCTTCCGTCGCGACGCTATGAAGAAGCCTGTATCGGTCGCTGGCATTGATCCAGCCGACATGCGCCCACAAGTTGGCGCGGCATAATAGGCAGGGCTAAAAAGCATAATAGGCAGGGCTAAAAAGATGTCCGGCAATCCGTTTCTAACAAATCTTGAACCGGTTTGTCCGGACCATCTTATCGCCCTGGCAAAACAAAAGACGCCCGCTCGGACAGCTATCGTTCGTGCGGGCGCTTTATTACCAATGCAAGCCGCAAAGGATGCCGTTGAACAAGGCATAATGGAACCGGTATTCGTCGGTGAAGAAACCGATATTCTCGCACAAGCTGAGGCGCTGGAATGGGACATCAGTCAGTTCCAGTTAGTGCCGACGCAAGGCGAAGAAGAAGCAGCGCTGCAAGGTTCCCTTCTCGGCAATCGCGGTGAAGTGGATGTGATCATGAAGGGGAACCTTCATACCGACGCATTCATGGGCGCGCTAATCAAGAAAGATACGGGCATCCGGACCGGAAACCGTTTGGTGCACGTTTTTTACATCACTGATCCGGTGGAACAAAAACCGCTCATCGTTTGCGATGGTGCTGTGAACGTGGCCCCGGACATGAAAACCAGACAAGCGGCAATTGTCGCGGTTGATGATCTGGCGAGAAAGACAGGGATTAAAAGGCCAAAAATCGCGATCCTTTCCGCAACTGAATCTGCCATACCTTCCGTGCCATCATCCATGGAAGCAGCAGAACTCGCTGGATGGGCAGGAGAAAACGTTCCCACATCTGACGTGCGGGGACCTCTGGCAATGGATTTGATCCTTTCTCAATCTTCTGCCGACACTAAAGGGTTGGGCGATGATCCGGTTGCGGGCAAGGCTGATGCTATAATTGTGCCGGATATCGTATCTGGCAACGCGATCTTCAAATCGCTCGTCTATCTAGGCGGCGGTTGTGCCGCCGGCATCGTGCTAGGCGGAAAAATTCCGGTCCTTCTAACCAGTCGCGCAGACCCTCCAGCAGCGAGGCTTGCAAGTGCTGCATTGGCTGCAATCATGCGTAGCTAAGTTATTTCCAACCACATCGACGATCAGCGATTAGCTACGCTCCACTGACAAATTTTTCTTGGTCGAGTTTGGCTTGTTGCAATGCGTTCGACTTGCCGATCCATTCAGCTTTCCGCAAATAGAACAGATAGTAGATTTCGGCCGCAACCAGCATCATCAGGATCGTCGCCATGATCGTATCCGATGGGAAATGCGCGCCCATTGCAAATCGGATATATGCAGTGAACGCAGCGCATAAAATACCAATCATCCCGATCACATATCGCAATGGATTACTAAGCAGAAACGCCAGCGCGAAGAAGATCATTGCCACACCCGCCACCTCACCGCTAGTGAAGGAACAATTGTCGCGGCATTGGTCAGACCAGACCCAGAAGTCGGTGTATTCAAGTTTACCGCCGAATTCTTCAACGGCACGAGGGCGGGCACGACCCCAATTTCCCTTCAAGATCACGTTTACTACGAGTACAGGTCCGGCAAGCGCACAGGCGCCCATATATGCCCACTTATCCCAGGTGAAGCCCAAGGACGGCGTCTGTTTTTTATAGGCATCCAAACCCGCCAGGATGACTGTGAGATAGAAAACAAAAATGAAAATAAACAGCCCCTGACGGATACCTTTTAGAACAGGATCATTACCGACGAAAAAACGTTCGCCGTCGCGCCAAAATGCGCGCATCACATCCATGTCGAAATCAGGAAAAATCCAGAATATGAAAAAGCACAGGAAGCCACAAAAAACGCTGGCGACGCTGATCCACAGAACCTCTCGCTGCCCGAGCATATACTCATCCGCGTATGCGTTTTTTTCCGGTCGCTCGACTTGAAATGACCACTTCATGTGTAGCTTCCAATCTTACTCAAAGCTTCTATGGCCTATGAGACGAAATAGATAAATTTCGTCGGTTTCACCCGCTGGAATATCCCTTTTTCCCAGCGCTTCAACGGAATTAAAAGCTTCTAGTATTCGCCCGACTTTTTCATTGTGACTCACCAATAATACTGGATCGCGTGGCGAGGCTTGAAACGGAACCACAAGCTCGAAATGGTCTCTAGGCGTTTCTGACCAACGCCACGCAAGCAGCGCCTCCTCGCGGTCGCGGAGCTGATATTGCATGAGAGCCGATATCTTGCGGTCTGCGGTCAAAACTGCGTTGTATTCATGTTTTCCAAGCTCCGCCTCCACAGCTTCTGCAATGAGATCAGCCCCTTGGGTCCGGGCAAACGGCTGAACACCATTCGGCAGTAGCAATTGGCCAGGGCCTGCAAAACAGACTGCCAGAGCTAAGACTGCAAACGTCACACCGTGAATGATGTTCGTGGTTCGCATCCAACCCCAGGGCACACGATTGACCAGTACCTCGACCACAAGAATGGTGGCCGCCACATAAGTGGTTGCCGCCCAATTTGCATAGGCTTTGCTCATCAACGCCTGAAATGTGATGAGAAGAAGGATAGGCAAAGAGAAGGATATCAGCAAACGATGCTGGGGCGAGATGCTGTCTCGGAACATCTGAAAAACCGTCGCGATAAACATGCCAAACAGGACCGGTCCAAACACGCCAAACTGCGATCCGAGAAACTCCAGCGTGCCCAGCCAATTCAGATTAAGACCACTCCAGCCGATATTGTCGCCGGTATGCGAAGCCGTGATGAAATCATTTTGCAGATTCCACAAAAGATTGGGCACCATCATTATCGCTGCCACAAGGACACCGGCCCAGAAAGCAGGCTTGCGAGCAGGCGTCAGTTCTTGTTGACAGACAAGGGCATGGATTACTGCACATCCGACAAAATACGCCATCGCATATTTGGCGTTTAGCCCGAGGCCGATCGCAACACCCATGGCAATTGCCCAACGCCAATCAAAGTTGTCCGAAAAGCGGATATAGCTGAAGAGAGCTGCAGCCCAGCATAAAAGAAGCGGCACATCCGTGGATATGATCGTGGATGACAAGGAAACAGCTGGCAATAGCAAAAACGAAATGCCAGACCAGAATGCGACGCGCTTATCGAACAGGTGTTTCGCACTCAAAAATATAAGTATGGCGGTGACACAATGGGTGAGAGGCGCTGCCAGCCGTACGCAAAACTCGCTTTGCGAGCCACACACACTGCTCACACCGGCGATCAACCACGCCAATAGTGGCGGCTTAGAAAAATATCCAAATGTGAGATCAGTTGACCAATACCAGTATTGGGCTTCATCAAAGAACAATTCGGAATTATTGAAACTCAGAGAGATCAACCGAATTACGAGGATGATCACCAAGGCAACCGCAAAACCTGCAGTATAATTTGCGGATAAATTTAAGCGCATCACGCGGACCCGATCTTGCCTGTTCCCCGTTTCTATGAGAACTACTGTCTCCCAAGTCAAGGATGCGCATCAGGCCTGCCCATGAAATTCTCTTTAATCATCCCAGCCTATAACGAAGCTGGCAATATCGGTCGCCTGATTGAAGAGTGTTACCGTGAAATCCCGGAAAGCATACTTGGTGAAGTTATCGTAGTGGATGATTACTCCACTGACACTACCGCATCCGAGATTGAGGCACTGAAGTCCGAGTTTCCCACCTTGCGCCTCATCAAACACCTTTCCAATGCGGGACAAAGCGCGTCGATCCGAACTGGCATTCTAGCAGCAGCAAACCCTGTGATCGCGCAATTGGACGGTGACGGGCAGAATGACCCTGCCGATCTCCCTAAGATGTTTGAAAAACTGGGAAAGCCCGGAGAGAGCGGCCCTGCCTTGATTGGCGGTGTCCGCACTAAACGAAAGGATACCGGTTCGAAACGATGGGCGTCAAAAGCAGCCAACAAAATCCGCGATTGGGCACTGCAGGATTCATGCCCTGATACAGGGTGCGGAACCAAGATCTATTGGCGTGAAGCCTTTTTGAAATTACCGTTCTTCACAAGCATCCATCGATATCTTCCGGCATTGTTTCAAACCTACGGATACTCGTGCGAGTACATGCCGGTAAACGATCGCCCCCGTACCGTTGGCGTATCAAAGTATAACAACCTGAACCGCGCATTGGTGGGGCTTTACGATCTCGTTGGTGTGCGCTGGTTGCGCAAAAGAACCAGAGCACCTCAAACAGAAGAAGTCTGATCGGATTGTTTGAGTTTCTTGCGGTAACGCGCCAGCAGGAATAATCCCAATATTACGGAAAGCACAAACAGTATCCCTGACACCAAAAGTTGAGTACCGGACTCAACACGAACACCGGAGCCAACAAACACAAAAATCATTGTTTGCGGCACGTACCCAATTGCTGATCCGAGAATGAAGCTAACTGCCGGGATGCCTAACGCGCCCGCCGCCAGATTGGTCAACAGGTTTGAACCGGCAGGCATAAATCGCCAAATCATTGTCGCGAAGAATGTGTTGTCGCGCCAGAAGGTGACGGCAATATCGAGTTTTCCCCGAATAAATCCCCGAACGCGTTCCTGAAAAATCCGCGCTCCAAAGTAAGTGATGATGCAAGCAGTTATTGCCGCAAAAAGCGCAGCTGCTAACCCGGTCCATAACCCAAAGAAATAAGCGGCGAAAAAACTGACCACCTGCCTTGGGCAACTGACACATATCGCCAAGGCACCAAGCAGTGAATACCCCACCACACCGCGATACCACGGTGCATCAGGATCATTTGAAAAAGGCAGTGCCTTGAACGTCTCTTCAAAATCGATGGAGTTTGCGAAATATCCGATCGCAATCAACAATCCTATCACCAGCCCACCGCGAACCAGAAACTTGCCGCCGGATTGGCGCAAAACGGTTAGGAAACGGTTGGACATCGGGTTTACTTTTTGCCTTCTTTGCCCCATCCCGTAATAACTTGGAAAAAGGCAATGCAATTTGGTGCGTGGCAGTTAAATGACAGAAGATGCAAATCAACTCAACGAAGAAATCATCGGCCCTTATCTTTCCGCAGCAATTGACGGTTTCGGAAAGCTTCAGGCGATAAAAAAATTCTCGGGCGGCCAATCAAACCCAACCTATTTGCTGACCACAGATACGGGGAAGTTTGTTCTGCGCGCCAAACCGCCAGGCGAACTACTCAAGTCTGCGCACCAGGTGGATCGCGAATACAAGGTCATGAAGGCGTTGGAAGACACCGCCGTTCCCGTGCCTAAAATGCTGCATTTATCTGATGAGGACAGTCCAATCGGCCGTATGTTCTTTGTGATGGAATATTTGGACGGCCGTATTCTCTGGGATCCCGCTCTGACGGAATTGCCGGAAGAGGCCAACGCCGAACGCGGTGCAATCTATGATGCCATGAACAAAGCACTGGCAGCTCTTCATTCGGTAGACCCTACCGTCGTCGGTCTTGAAGACTTTGGCGTTCCCGGCAATTATTTCGCCCGTCAATTGACGCGCTGGAGCAAGCAGTACTTTGCCAGTGAAGTCGATCGTAACGAGCAAATGCATGAACTGATCAAATGGCTCGAACGGGAAATGCCTGCCGATGATGGCGTTGTGTCTTTGGTTCACGGTGACTACCGATTGGACAATATGGTTTTCTCCCACGATGATGCGACAGTTTTAGGCATTCTGGATTGGGAATTATCGACACTCGGCCATCCGCTGGCTGATCTCGCTTATCAATGCATGCAATGGCGCCTGCCAAATGCAGGCAGTTTCCGCGGACTTGCGGGCGTGGACCGCGTGGCAAGAGGCCTGCCCACAGAGACAGACTATGTAAGAGCCTATTGCAAGCGTCGGGGCATCGATGAAATCGAAAACTGGTTCTTCTACGTGGCGTTTTCGTTTTTCCGTTTGGGAGCCATCCTTCAAGGCGTCTACAAACGTTCTCTTGATGGCAATGCTTCAAACCCTGAAAAAGCAAAACTATACGGAGCCGCAGTGCCGGTACTCGCGCAGATGGCCATGACCATGATCAATGAAGAGTGAGGCAATTGAAACAAATCCCAGGCGACCCACGTATTTTAGTAGGGAGCCAAAAAGGATTGTTTTATGTTGAACCGAATTTCGTCATTCATCGTTGTTGTAGCCATGTCAGCCGGTTTGTTCGCGGCGGCAAGCATCGCACACCTTACGCCAGCCAACGCGCAGACTGTCACGCCTGAAATCGAAGACTCTACAAAGGGAGTGATCGCCGATCAGTTGGCGGCATTTCAGTCAAAAGATTACGAACGCGCGTTCTCTCATGCAGCGCCAACCATCAAAAAGATATTCAAGACGACTGAGAACTTCATCGGAATGGTGAAAGGCGGCTACAGCCAGCTATATGACCCGGATAGTTACATTTTTGGACGTAACTTCAACATGGACGGCACTGTTCATCAGGAAGTCATCACCACCGACCAACAGGGCAAGCAATGGCAAGCCATATACACCTTACGGCAGCAACCCGACGGCTCGTGGAAAATTACAGGCGTTAAGATGCAACCGTATGCTGGGGCAGCAACTTAGCAGGCCGATCAAGCGGCGCTTAAATCACGCAAATGCTCGGCAGTAACAAAGTTACTCGACAGCGCTGGCATAGATAATTCGCGTTCCAGCACTTCCAGAATGTCGAACGTTTTCAGATTGGTGCAGGAAAGAAACACACCATCCACACCGCCCTGCTTGGCAAGGGCGGTTGCTGCTTCGAGGATCGAGGTTTCATCAATCCAAGCAACTTTTGCCTCTTCGCCCTCATTGAACGAGCCAAACACCGGGCTCTCTATCCCATGGCTGGCGACCACTTCCCGCAAATGTACTGAGACGCTTTCGATATACGGGGATAGAAATGCTAGACGTTTGATGTTCCGCTTCTCACACGCGTGAACAAGAGCACTAAGCGGATTTGTTACCGATCTCGTCCGGCACCCGGCCTTCACCAATTCCGCGACCTTTTCCGCACCAATCACTGACGTTCCGGACGTACAACAATAAGCCACCGCATCAAACTGTGTGGGTCGCGGAAACAGGTTTGCCGACTGTGTGATGTGGTCTGCCATGGCGCCTAAGGTTTCCTCGGTCACCTCTTCACCGCTCGGAACGCGACTGACAAACACATTGAAATCCCTGGGCGGCAGCCAACGGTGAACTTCCGGTTCAACCGTTTCATCTGATTGTAAGACGATCAAGCCAATCGACGGCTTACGGTCTTGCGCAGGTATCAGTGAATAGGAAAAATCGGTCATTAAATCACCAAGAGGTCACTGGTGGCAGGTCTGGACAAATACTGCGCACCTGTTTCCGTAATCGCAATGTTCTCTTCGTGGACGATCATCTGACCAGTTGTCGTGGCAATCCCCGGTTCCAGAGTCAAAACCATCCCCGCTTCAAGCTCCGTTTCATCGTCTGGAATAAGCGACGGCCATTCGGTCAGTTGAATTCCAAGACCATGTCCAAGCCGTCCGTTATCGCTCGTACCTTTTCCGCCAGTTAGAACTCGATCCATGGCATGAAATAGATCAGCGGCCGTTTTGCCCTGTTTCGCAGCTTCGAACCCTGCCTCAGTTGCCTCTATCAATCTCTTATGCGCATCGGTCACGATCCCATTTGCTTCCCCAATTGCAAAGTTGCGATCAAAATCACAAAAATACCCATCATGCACGAGACCCGTATCGAGCATTAGGCAATCGCCCTTTTCCAGAGGAGCGTCGGTGGCGGGTGATATCACGTCCGCATACCCGTTTGGCCCCTTCCCTCCCGCCAGATAAGGAACCCAGTCAGCACCTTCTTCGAGGCAAACCATCTGGAAGCGCCTGAAAACGGTTTCTAGGGGAACACCGGGTTTGGCAAATTCATGGACCCTGTCGAAGGCTCTGCCCGCTATTTCGCAGGCTTTTGTAATCTTTGCGATCTCCCGGTGTGACTTCACAATTCTAAGCTGGCGAACAATTTGCTGATCGCTGACAATCTCCGGCATTTCATCAAATGTCTGAAGCCTTTTGAAATCCACAAGAGGCATTCGCAAATGGCTCTCATGGCCATCGGGCAGCCCTACTCGCCCCTTTCTTGCCACTTCGCGAAGCGCATCGACGAGAAGGCTAACCCCGTCATCTTTCAAATCCGGCGCATTCCAGGTTCGAATATCGTCAATCCAAGTGGTTTGCATGAGTGCAGCACCGATGCCCGGTATCACAGCAATAGGATCACGGGTCGAAGGAATAATGAGAAACCAGGGTCTAGACGGACTTTCCCAAAATCGCGTCAGAAAGCCCGAGAAATAATAAATGTCAGGATGTGTGGTCACCAACAACGCATCAAGATCGTTCTGACGCATGAGAGTTTGCGCCTTTTCTACACGCTCCTTGAACTCTTCGACCGGAAATCCGCGCGTGCCCGATACCATCAAGCATCGCCTTCTGAAACAATACAAAGCGCTACGGATTGCATGTCCAAACTCAGAGTTTCCCCGAATTCACTGGCAAACAAACCGGTGAGCCCACCCACGCCGGAGGGCGTGGATGCAACGCCATAGTTTTGAAGACGTTCCACTGTTTTGGTTGCGAGATCATCGGTGACGGTGAGGAAAAAATTCGCGTCTCTTCCAAGCCCTTTAAGTGCAATCAAAGACGGCTCTTTACAGTCTAGGCGACCCATATTCGAAACAGGACCATCTGCAAATATGCATTTACCAGCCTCGATACTCGCCTGCAGGGCTGGAGCAGCTTCAGGTTCTAAGACGATAATCACCGGGTCATAACCCCATGCCTTCCTAAAATAAGCGGCCATGGCACCCGCTAAGCCTCCAACCCCAGCCTGCAAGAAAATGTGTGTGGGCACTTCCGGCATTTCCTGAACAATCTCTTCAGCGGCGGCCAGATAGCCTTCCATCAGAGTGTGCGGCGCATCATAATACCCACCCCAGGAACTATCCGATAAAAGCATATAATCATGCGCCTTAGCATAATCGGCTGCCGCCTTCATGCTCGCCTCGTAGTCAGTGCCCTCAACGCGCACTTCCGCATCTTTTGCCTGCAACCGTTGCGCAAATTCCGCGGGAACAGTCTCGCTCAAAAATATGACTGACTTTGCCCCAAAAACCCGCGCTCCCGCGGCCACCGATAGCCCATGATTGCCGGCACTGGCTGTGACGTAAGTCTTTCCCTCGAGGGCCGTAGCAAGGTCCTCGTGTCCTGTTGCCGCCGCATCTTTCGCGATGACATAGGCAGCACCAAGCGCCTTGAAACTTCCAAGCCCCATACGCGATGTTTCATCCTTCGCGTAAAGTCGGGAAATGCCCGCTTCCAAAGCAAGGTCATGCAGCGGAAGTAACGGTGATTTGGTATAAGCGGGGCATCTGGACAAAAGCTTCATGGGTCCATCTGCACTCGCACTTGGCCAAGGCACCTCGTTCGATAGTGCCTCTAAACCGATTTTGAAGTAAGGATTGGAAACTGTTCGCACGCTTTTCTTCCCGCATTTCAATAAGAACCTAGCAGTGCGAATTCCCCGAAACAATCGGGCAGTGCAATACAGCGCAGAGTGATGCTTTCCGCGCGCCGTTAGCCAAAAACAGCTTATTTGCTTGACTATATGACAGCAGCCTGTGATGGAGGTGTAACACATCGGCTCACACGCCGTTTCGGACACTATTTGCGATTGCCATGCCGCCGTCGAAGTCCGAACTTTATGAAAGATTCCTACATTGAATTTCCATAATCTCGGCCTCAGCAAGGCCATTCTAAGAACGCTTGAAGAAATCGGGCATACAGAACCGACGCCTATTCAAGCTCAGGCAATTCCCGCAGTTCTGCAGGGAAAAGACGTTATTGGCCTCGCACAAACCGGAACCGGAAAGACGGCGGCATTTCTTTTGCCATTGCTGCAGAATACGGATGACCCTAGCTTTCGTGCGAAATACAGACCCGTCAAAGTCTTGATCCTGTCACCAACCCGTGAACTGGCAGCCCAGATTTTTCAAAAAGCGCGCCAATACGGCAAATCGCTCAATCTTAAATCGCAGTGCACGGTGGGCGGAATTCCCATCAACAAACAGGTCAATCTCATGTCACGTGGCACCGACATTTTGATTGCCACGCCCGGTCGCTTGCTTGATCTTTTGAAGCGAAATGCGTTCAACCTCGACTATGTGAACGCGCTGGTACTGGATGAAGCAGACCACATGTTCGACATTGGTTTCTTCCCGGATTTGAAACGCATCATCGCCCAATTGCCGGAAGACCGTCAGACGCTTTTGTTTTCCGCAACCATGCCGAAAGCAATTCAGGACCTCGCTGAACAATATCTGACCAACCCGGTGGAAGTTTCAGTTGCTCGCCAGTCCAGCGTCGCTGAAAAAATTGACCAGTCGGTCATCCATATTTCCAGTCGGCAAAAGGCGGACCGCCTAGCCAAAATTATTGGAGATCACAACGGCGAACGGGTTGTGGTTTTCGCTCGAACCAAACATGGGTCGGACAAAATCGTCCGACGTCTCGATACGCTTGGCATAGAGGCGAGAGCCATTCACGGGAATAAAACACAGGGCCAACGCGAACGGGCGTTAAAAGCCTTTACGCGTGGTGATTGCAACGTTTTGATTGCCACGGACATTGCCGCCCGCGGGATCGACATCAAAGACGTGACGATGGTGGTGAACTACGATTTGCCCGACGTTCCAGAGGTTTATGTGCACAGGATTGGCCGCACTGCACGGGCTGGCGCAGCCGGCACTGCGATAGCCTTTTGCGCGCCGGACGAAACCAAAAAACTGCGCGCCATCGAAAAGCTGATCAAGCAAACGCTTGCCCATGAGGGAGAGGTG
>CAWUJX010000088.1:0-12446 GCA_963922635.1 uncultured Hyphomicrobiales bacterium
TTCATCGCGCTGATGGCGGCCTCAGCCGTCGGTCCGATACAGTCTGTGCCAAAGGCGACTGTTACTCCGAGCATGTCTGACAAGGTGGAAACAATCGGTGCTAGCGAGAGCTCAGGGCTGATTTTTCCCTTGGGTCTTCCGAAATGGGCAAGCAGAATTACTTTGCCGTTTTTCTCTCGGATTTCGTTAATCGTTGGAAGGATGCGCAAAATGCGTGTGGCATCTGATATAGCGCCATCCGCTATTGGCACATTCAAATCCACCCGAACCAAAACACGCTTTCCACTGAGGTTCACATCATCAAGGGTTTTGAAGTTCGGCATTTGGATTTCCTGTGTCGATTTTGCCCGTCTCTAAACGCATTTCATTCCTTTCGCAACTGTATCGCGTAGCTCCGATAACCCTTTGTTAACCATAATTTTTCACTGTGTGGCTAAGCAGCGGGGCTTGAATAATGATTCTCAGAATTATGATCGTATTGCTTTTGGCAGCAGGCTTGAGCGCCTGCGCTTCCAATAAGGTCGGCACACCACAAACCAGTTTTGCACCTGCTGTCTTTACCATTGCTGACATAACAATCGACAATGCAGCTTCGCCAAAGGCAGATAGGGCTTTTATCCGCCAATTGCGTAAGGCTGCGAGCGAAGTCCGCGATGCTTACAACCTGATTTCTGGCAATGATCAGACTGTTTATAATCTCGAACTTTCTCTGGCGAA
Organism: uncultured Hyphomicrobiales bacterium; assembly: GCA_963922635.1. Taxonomy (GTDB): domain Bacteria; phylum Pseudomonadota; class Alphaproteobacteria; order Rhizobiales; family Rhizobiaceae; genus JAALLB01. The sequence goes on from CAWUJX010000088.1 coordinate 718, forward strand.
TGTGGCGGTCAATAATAGTCCCAACGCAGTAATGCCGGTCACCGGCAATGTGATCGAAATGACTGCGATTTTGCGTCAACCGGAAAGTGGTGTCGCAATGCGCACGGTTCCTGTGCGCTATCAGCTTGTGGCGCTTGATGGCGAGGACACAAAAGAACGGCAACTTATCCGTGGCGCTCTGCCGGAAGCGTTCAACGGTGTCTATGGCCTGCGTTCGACACCGGATGTAGTTCAAGCCTTGGTGGCTTCGAATATTGTGTTTGGTGAAGCTGATGCTTTGCCCCAAAGGAATGTGTCTTCAACACCTCCTAGTTCAGAACCTTCTTCAGTGAGTGTTGAAACGCAAAGCAGTGGCGAACCCACAGTGATTAGCTGCAACATCTGCTAGGCTGGCAGTTTCCAAAGCAACTATACCCACCGTCTCAGACTAGACTGATCAGGGATCACCTTGGTCGATACCAATCCACGTGGCTGTGGCATCACCATCACGGCGATTGCCATTCGGGTCTTCTAGCTTTCGATCCCTTTTTATTGTCTTGCGAAAAACCCAGGATACAAAAATGGCCACCGCGATGATACCAATCGCGATGGCCAGAAAAATGAGTATCGGGTCCATGTGACCTAAAACGTTACTTGGCGTTTGCCATCGCAACAGCAGTGTCGCTCATTCGGTTTGAGAAACCCCATTCGTTGTCATACCAGGCAAGAACAGAAACGAGATTTCCGTCCATGACCTTGGTCTGATCCATGTGGAAAACAGAGGAATGCGGATCGTGGTTGAAGTCCATGGATACCAGCGGCTCATCCGTATATCCAAGAACGCCCTTCAACTCACCATCGGCCGAAGCGCGGATCGCGTCATTGATTTCTTCCGCAGTGGTCTCACGGGTTGAGACAAATTTAAGATCGACCACTGAAACGTTTGGTGTGGGGACGCGGACTGAAATGCCATCCAGCTTGCCCATGAGTTCCGGCAATACAAGTCCGATTGCCTTGGCTGCACCGGTGGATGTGGGGATCATGGACATTGCGGCGGCGCGTGCGCGGTACAGATCCTTGTGCATTGTATCAAGCGTTGGCTGATCACCCGTATATGAGTGGATTGTAGTCATCATACCTTTTTCAATGCCAACGGTATTGTGCAACACGTGTGCAACCGGCGACAGGCAGTTGGTGGTGCAGGAAGCGTTTGAAACGACTGTATCGCTAGCTTCCAGAACATTGTGGTTTACGCCGTAAACAATGGTTTTGACGTCGTTGCCACCCGGCGCAGAAATCAGCACTTTCTTGGAACCATTTTCCAAATGCATGGCTGCTTTTTCTTTGCTGGCGAAAATGCCCGTGCATTCCATCGCCACATCCACATCGCCCCAGGGAAGCGCTTTTGGATCGCGTTCCGCGGTGACTTTGATTGGGCCCTGGCCCACATCGATGGTGTCGCCATCAACAGTCACGGTGCCCGGAAACTTGCCATGCACTGAATCATAGCGCATGAGGTGAGCATTGGTCTCGACAGGACCCAAATCGTTGATTGCCACCACCTGAATATCAGTACGGCCCGATTCAATAATTGCGCGCAGTACGTTGCGGCCAATCCGGCCAAATCCGTTAATACCGACTTTAACAGTCATTCTAATTCTCTCCGTCTTAAGTCACGCGTCGTCTTCTGTGACGACAGTTTCCAATTTTGATTTCGCGGCATTCACGATTGCTTCGGCCGTGATGCCAAAATGTTCAAACAGGTCGGCAGCTGGAGCAGACGCCCCAAACGAACTCATGCCGATGAATGCACCGTCGGAACCAATAAACTGTTCCCAACCTTGTTTAATTGCAGCTTCTACCCCGATCTTCACCGGAGCTTCTCCAATAATGGAGTCTTGGTAATCCGATGATTGTCCGTTGAACAATTCAAAACAAGGAACTGACACCACCCGTGTTGGTGTCCCTGCCTCTTCCAGTTCCGTCTGTGCCGCCAAAGCGATTTCCACTTCAGATCCGGAAGCAAAAATTGACACAAGCGCATCGGTCGATGCCGCCGAAATTTCGTATGCGCCTTTTGCGCAACGATTTTCTTCGACATGTTCCAGCCGAACTGCTGGAAGCCCTTGCCGTGTGAGCGCAATCGCACTGGGTGTTTTCGGCGCTTCCAATGCCAATTGCCAGCATTCGGCTGTTTCAATCACGTCGGCTGGTCTGAAAACGTTCAGGTTAGGGATCGCCCGCAGTGCCGCCAGATGCTCGACCGGTTGGTGCGTAGGTCCGTCTTCCCCGAGGCCGATGGAATCATGGGTCAATACGTGTACGACGCGAATGCCCATTAGAGCCGCCAGCCTTATGGATGGTCGGCAATAATCGGAAAAGATCAAAAAGCCGCCGGAATAAGGGATCATGCCGCCGTGCAGCGCCATTCCGTTCATGGCTGCTGCCATTGCGTGTTCACGGATGCCGTAATGGATGAAACGTCCACCATAATTGGAAGCATCCAACACGTCTGTTTGGCTGGTGTTTGTATTGTTTGAGCCGGTGAGGTCTGCAGATCCACCGATTGTCTCCGGCACAACGCCGTTGATCACTTCCAAGACTTTTTGTGAGGCTTGCCTCGTGGCCATTTTGGGCTGTTCTTTTGCGAGCTCTTTTTTGAGCTTTGTAATTGCGTCGGCAAAGTCTGTGGGGAGGTCGCCGCGCATTCGGCGTTCGAACTCGCCTTTTAGTTCGGAGTCCAATGCCTCATAACGTTTGTCCCAGGCTTTGCGTTCTTTGCAGCAATTCAACCCTGCGACGCGCCAAGCGTCCAAAATCTCTTCTGGTACTTTGAAGGGTTCGTGTTCCCAGCCCAAAGCCTCGCGTGTAAGTGCTATTTCTTCATCGCCAAGCGGTGCGCCATGGGCTTTGGATGTTCCTGCACGGTTTGGCGAGCCGAAACCGATCGTCGTTTTACAGGAAATCATGGTTGGGCGGTCGCTTTCCCGCGCTTTCGTTAAGGCGTCCGCGATTTCTTCATGGTTGTGACCATCGATGTGAAGTGTGTTCCAACCTGAAGCTTTGAACCGGGCAATCTGATCGGTGGAGTCTGTTAAAGAGACCGGGCCGTCAATCGAAATTGAATTGTTGTCCCACAACACGATCAGCTTGTTCAGTTTGAGATGGCCTGCCAGCGTTATTGCTTCTTGGCTGATACCTTCCATCAAACATCCATCGCCCGCTAGGCAGTAGGTATAGTGGTTACAAAGGTCATCGCCAAAATCGGCATTCATTTTGCGTTCGGCGATAGCCATGCCTACCGCATTTGCAATGCCTTGCCCCAGGGGGCCTGTGGTTGTTTCGATTCCCGCGGCATGCCCGTATTCCGGGTGACCGGCGGTCTTGTACCCCAATTGACGGAAATTTTTGATTTGCTCGATGTCTATGTCTTCATAACCCAAGAGATAAAGCAGTGAGTAAAGAAGCATCGATCCGTGGCCGGCTGACAACACGAAGCGATCTCGGTCCGGCCAATGCGGGTGCTTTGCATCAAAGTCCATAAACTTTGTGAACAGGACGGTAGCAATGTCAGCTGCCCCCATGGGAAGACCTGGATGCCCGGAATTAGCGGCCTGCACCGCATCAATGGAAAGAAATCGAATGGCGTTTGCCATGTCACTCAAAGAGTTTTTGCTCGACATATTTGCTCGCTGAATACCGATTGGATTGAAGGGTGTTTAGTCCGCTTTGGAAGAAAAATGATGCCCTTTTAAGTTGCGCGAACACTTATCAGGTGGGCAGTCAGAGTCAATGGATTGGGTCTGCAATGTTGTTTATCAATGTTGCAATTTTTGAATGGTGCGCTGCGCTTCTTTATGTAGTGTTTTGGGGATATCGATTGGATTGCTTGACTGAAACTTCAGGTGCCGCATAACGTTTAGCTTATAAGCATCTGTAGTTTCGATGATTCGTAAATCGATAGGCGGGCGCACAGAAACGCTGGGGCAGGCTGAGGCGTTTCGTTTGGCCGTAAATTTGAGTTGAGTAAATGGTAGAAACCAATCCCCTTGCGCCTGCATTGAAGCGTCTTCATAACGCAGTCGAGAACCTCGAAAAGATGGTTGATCAGCGTATGGAACGCGAGGCGTCTCTGGGAGATGCGGAAGCCGAAGTTCAGCGGATGGGCGCAGATCGGACCAGATTGGCTGAAGCGCTTGATTCTGCTCAGGAAAGATCTCAGCAACTAGAGCACGTGAACAAAGAGGTTTCCAGGCGGTTAGTGGACGCAATGGAAGCGATCAAGAACGTGATTGAACGTCGTAAGGAGGCTTGAGGAAAACCCGTGCCATCCGTCAGCGTAACCATAAACGGCAAGAATTATCGGATGGCCTGCGATGATGGTCAGGAAGCGCATTTGCAGATGCTTGCATCTGAACTCAATGCAAGGGTTGAGGGCTTAAAAGGCTCATTCGGTGACATTGGTGACCAACGTCTTACGGTGATGGCCGGCGTTATGGTCACCGATGATATGTTAGAACTTCAAAAGAAAGTCGCTAAACTTGAGGCGGAAGTCTCAACACTGAAGGAAACCGGTGCAATCCAGTCTCGTGAAAAACAGAGTGGCGACGATGAATTGGCGAAGTCCATTGAAGAAATTGCCGCTACGGTTGAGCGTCTCGGAAAACGCCTTGGAACGATTGGGTAGCCCGTCTTTGCTTCTCAGTTTTGCTTGAAAAAACTGATCATCTTTCGACGAGCGTCAGCGCGCGCTTTTGTACTTCCTCCCACCTTATGACCTTGGTAAGTTTGAACCGGAATGCTCAGATCAAACGAATGCACGGCATTTGGGTAGGTAACAACTGTGAGCCGGTCGCCGGATTTATCGAGTGATTTACAGCGCGCCGGGGGTGTCCAATCGTCAGCCTCACCTGACAGAACCAAAAGTGGGGTGCGCGGGTTGGATGGAACGGCTCCGCACCAGGGGTAAAAGGCAACAGCAGCGCGCAGGCCCTTGACGGGGCGTTTAGCAAGGATGGACACAACACTGCCGCCATTGCTTTGGCCCATTACATAAATCTGCTTGGCGTTGATGCCTGGTTCGGTTTGTAAAAACTTAATGGCATCGCGTACATCGCGCTGACGATATGCCTGGGCACTTGCAAGACGGCTATCCCGTCCACAAACCCAGCCGCCGGAAATGCCGCGGGGATTGAAACTATCCAAAATCAGCGTGGAAAACCCTGCTGACCTTATGCTCGAAGCGTGAGAGCGGAGGCTTGATAGGACTGGACCTTGTAGACCACCGCAGCCGTGTAACAGAATGACAGTGCCGCGGGTGCTACCACCCGCTTTTCTCAACTCACCCGTTAAGGTTATGGTTTTACCGGCATATTTCGAAGATGATAGAATTTCGACGTTTGTTCCAGCTTTTACCGATCCCGTGTTGACCAGCATGGCAAGAAAACAAAACAGAGTTGCTTGAATGATGTTGCTACGTGGCATGTTTATGGCTTCTCTGATTTCAAACATCGTTCCGATGAGGTTTACTCTACTCTAGCCAAACAACATCGCCGTGACTATATATCGGTTGCGTTCCTGCCTGGTTCGACAGACGCACTATCCCCGGGGCCTTACCGATCTCTAAGGGAACTGTCCCTGACCTCGTTCGTGGACTTGGTCACACGGTGCCCACCTACTTTGTAGGTTCCCGGGATCGTCAAACGGTCTGGCGGCCAAGGCGGTGCGCACATTTTATCGGTATGTGTTTATGAGTTTAAAAGACGAAAAAGCAGCCCTGCGGGCAGAAAAACTGAGCCTGCGTGATGCATTAAGCGTCGAAGACAGAATTTCGTATAGTTTGAATGCAGCACAACATGGCGCCGGGTACATCGAGTTTGATCCTGGTGTGGTTGTTTCCGGGTTTTTCCCAATTCGTTCTGAAATTGATCCGCGGCCACTGATGGACGCGTTTCGCCAACGAGGTGCGAAACTTTGTCTGCCGGTGGTAACTGATAAAACCACGATCATTTTTCGCGAACTTCAGCGTGGCGCAGAATTGATCGATACAGGTTTCGGGACGCGTGGACCCAGACCGGAGGCAGCTATCCTTGACCCTCAAATCCTGATCATGCCTTTGTCGGTATTCGATCTTCATGGAGGTCGCATCGGTTATGGTGCGGGACACTATGATCGAGCCATTGCAAAGCTTATCGAAAAAGGAATTGAACCGAGATTGTATGGGATGGGGTTCGACTGCCAGAAGGTGGAGCGTGTGCCAGTGGAAGACCACGATCAACCACTGGATGGTATCGCTACTGAAAGTGGGTTTTATCCCACACAAAATTAAGCGTGAGGCGAGAAGAATGAGGCTTCTATTTTTAGGCGACATGGTGGGCCGCGCGGGCCGAGAAGCCGTTTATCGAGAGTTGCCGCAACTTGTGGCTTCGCAGCAAGCTGATTTTGTGATCGTGAATGGTGAAAATGCAGCGGGTGGTTTCGGCATTACAGAAGAAATCTTCAATCAAACCCTGGAGGCCGGTGCAGATGTGGTGACCACTGGCAATCATGTTTGGGATCAAAGAGAAGCCTTGGGAGTGGCTGACCGTGAAGACCGGTTTCTTCGTCCCGCAAACTATCCGGATGGCACGCCAGGTCGTGGCTCATTTATATATGAAGCACGAAATGGTGCGCGAGTCATGGTGATGAACATCATGGGGCGCGTTTTCATGCACCCTGAACTCGATGATCCTTTTGCATGCGTGGAGCGATGTCTGGAAGGGGTCCAATTGGGTGAAGCCGCAGATGTGATCTTCATCGACTTTCATGCGGAAGCTACCTCAGAAAAACAGTGTTTTGCCCATTTTGTGGACGGTCGCGTATCGGCCGTTGTGGGAACCCATACCCATGTTCCCACGGCAGATTACCAAATCTTAAATGGTGGAACGGCTTATATGTCCGATGCCGGAATGTGCGGTAACTATGATTCTTCGCTTGGTATGGAAAAAGAAGAGCCGATCAATCGGTTCGTAACCAAAGTCCCCCGCGGGCGATTTGAACCCGCCCTTGGGGAAGCGACGATTTGCGGTGTCGGCATAGAGATCGATGACAGTTCTGGGCTCGCATCCTCGATCAAGCCACTGCGTATTGGTGCTCGCCTGGAAAATGTGACCCCTTGGTAGAGGATGGCACGGTTCATTTTGCAGCCATCCGTTTTTGCTTTGTAAGTCCCGTTCTTGTAATTTTGTAATAAGCTATAGTCACACATTTACACGAATTCTGTTGAGTCTCATTTTCTGTGAGTTATCTATGATGATACCGCAACAATTGATGAGGTTGGTCATGGGCTACAATCCCAATATTCGCTTGAATCCCGAACAACTCGAGATGATTGAGGACGCATTGCGTGCTGAGATGGGGCGTTTGGCGCGTCCAACTCCGGAAAATTGGAACGAGGTCTGCCCAAAAAAGGAAACAGCTCAGAAAATTAATGAGCTTCTTGGGCATATTCATAATCAAAAGGCTTGGTACAACCCTGACGATCATGTGCCGCAAGGATAACGCGCCACTAAATTTGTATTCGAAATCTTCGCGCGGGGCCGAAGCCTAACTAGCCTCTAGACGTTCGGCATCACTCTTGTTTATAAGCGAGCAGTTTCGCATCAGTTAGACAGGAGTGCGCTTTGGCGGGCCATTCGAAATTCAAAAACATCATGCACCGCAAGGGCAGGCAGGACGCTGCCCGGTCCAAGTTGTTTTCGCGACTCTCCAAAGAGATCACGGTTGCGGTCAAGATGGGTGGCGGCGTCACTGATCCCGATATGAATCCGAGATTGCGATTGGCTATTCAAAACGCCAAGGGGCAGTCCATGCCGAAAGACAATATCCAAAGGGCAATTACCAAAGGTTCCGGCGGTGACGGAGAGGATTACGAGGAAATCCGTTACGAGGGCTATGGTCCCGGCGGCGTGGCAGTAATCGTTGAAGCGCTCACTGATAACCGAAACCGATCCGCTTCGAATATCCGCGCCTGTTTCACTAAAAACGGTGGCCAGATGGCAGAGACAGGTTCGGTATCGTTCATGTTCGATAAGATGGGTGAAATCACCTACAAACCTGAAGCCGGTGACGAAGAATCAATCATGGAAGCTGCCATTATGGCGGGTGCTGATGATGTGACATCAGACGAAGATGGACACGTGGTTCTGTGTAGCTTTGATGCCTTTGGCGAAGTAACCAAAGGTCTTGAAGATGCACTGGGTGAGGCTGAAAGCGTAAAATCTATCTGGAAGCCTCAAAACAACGTTCCAGTCGATGAGGAAAAAGCCACGACACTTTTGAAATTGATGGATGCTCTTGACGAAGACGACGATGTGCAGAACGTCTATTCGAATTTTGAAATCGACGATGAAGTGATGGCTAAGCTGTCCGCATAGCCGTTTTAGTGCAGCTTAATTTCGAAGCGTCGCATCCAACAGGGGTAACGATGTGATCGCTGCAATAAGTATCATCGTGAAAGCCAACCTTCTATACAAGTGTTCGCTGGCGCTCGAGAAAAACCGGCTCCCAATCCAGATGCCGATGAGATATCCCGGGATGCAAAGGCTCGCACGGTAAAGCGCTTCCATTGTGAAGATGTTTCCAAGAAGGTATCCGACAATCACGATGATGTCGGTGAGAAAGAGATACCAAATCATATTGGCCCGGACTTCGACCGCTTTTGCGGCGCTTGCGAGCCAGTAGAGAAGCGCTGCAGGACCAGGCAGAGCCGCGGCAGTGCCCATGAAGCCACCCAATCCACCGAATAAAAACGAGACTGTGCTGCTGCGTGGACCCCTATATTTCCATCCTGACCAAAGTATTGCCACGGCGACTAGAATACTCGCTGAAATAAACCATCGAAGTGCTTGGGGATCACCGGATTTAAGCAGCCAAATCCCAAGCGGCGCTAATGCAAGATATCCTATGACGATTGGAAATAGTTCCTTCCAGTTGACGTCTTTTCGAGTGCTCCATGCAAGCGGCAAGGTCGGCAGGGCATCAATGATTGCAAGCATGGCAAGTGCCATCTGAGGGCCGAAAAACCCAGCCGTTGTGGGGCCAATGATCATACCAGAACCAAACCCGGCAAATCCGCGGATAACGCCTGTGAAGGTGACAACAGCGATCACAATCAACATTGCGGGCTCTTGCAGGAAAACCTGTAAATGATTGAGATGGTCTTCCACGTCTGTCCCCGGTGTTTTGCCCTCATGGCGGGTATCATGCCCTTTGCAACTTTACAATTGTGATTTGTTTCTATTTTGTTCACTTTTAACGTGCAACAGTATGGGCCGCAGATTAAGGTGCTTAAATGGACAGAACGATTCGAATTCTCGGGATAGATCCTGGCCTTCAACGCATGGGATGGGGTGTTATTGAAAGTGCAGGCAATTCCCTTGCGTTTGTTGCAGCCGGTACAGTCCGTTCAAACGTCAAGAGTGATCTGGCTCTCAGGCTGTGCGAACTTCATGATGGTTTGTCAGACGTAATGCAGCAATACATGCCTGAGGAAGCAGCGGTTGAGCAAACATTTGTAAATAAGGATGCGAAAGCAACGTTGAAGCTCGGGCAGGCCCGGGGCATTGCCATGCTGGTTCCCGCCCGTAACGGGTTGCCTGTAGCCGAGTATGCGCCGAACCAAGTCAAGAAATCAGTTATCGGTGTGGGGCATGGCGACAAAAACCAGATCAAGCTCATGGTCAATATGTTATTGCCAAAAGCGAGCTTTGACAGTGACGATGCGGCAGATGCATTGGCGATTGCGATTTGCCATGCGCATAATCGCAGTGCTTCCCATTTGAAGGTGGCGGCTTCGTTCTGATGGCGCTGAAGCATACCCCTTTCGATGGTTCAGCATATCCATTCGGGATCGGACTTCGCCCCCTCGATTTAGCGAATTGGATTGAGGTCGGCGAGCGCTTGCCGCGCTATCTGCAAGAAAAACACAGATTGATGAATGTCATGCCTGAAAAGGTTTGGGCGGGAGATTTCTCCAGTGAAAATGCGCAACAGGAAGTTCTGGAACTCTTGGTGACCCATCTATTGGAAACCTTTCCCCAAACCTATTCGCGAAACGGGTCAAATATTGAAGTCACCGGTTGTGGGTGTGTTGATCTCGAAGACATTTCTAAACCACCACTTTTGATGGCTGCACTACTTGTGCAAGAAGACTTGGTGTTATTGCGAAAGTCACATGAAGGCTGGCGCATCGTTGCGGCGTCCGTTTGCTTCCCTTCGTCCTGGGCGTTGCGCGAGAAAATCGGCAAGGTCATGCATGATGTGCATGCACCTGTACCGGGGTTTCAAAAAGGCACGCGCAACGCAATGATGATCGAACGGGTGTTCGATAATCTTCAGGTTGAGGTGCCGGTCGAGCGGTTCAATTGGTCTGTCTACAATGACGACGAACTGTATCACGATGACCGATCAGGAGAACATTTCCCTGATCATGGAGCGCAAGCGCCTGACTATTTCATTCGGGTTGAACATCAAACGCTTCGCAAGTTGCCGATCTCTGGTGATATTCTGTTTACGATCCGCATTCATATCGATCCGATTGAACTGTTGTCGAAGCGCCAAGACCGTGAACATTTGGGACAGCGCTTTATTGAGACGATCCACGCGATGAACGTTGACCAACAGGCATATAAAGGTCTGGATCGTGGCAAAGCGCAATTGATCGAGCGCATCAGGGAAGTTACAGGAAATACATGATTGGGAAACTCAAAGGCGTTTTGGATTCGGTCGGTGATGATACGATCATCATCGATGTGGGTGGCGTCGGTTACGAGGTTTATTGCTCAACGCGTACGCTGACCGCATTGCCCGGCATCGGGGAAGCTGTTTCGATGGCGATTGAGACACATGTCCGCGAGACAGAGATTAGACTTTTTGGCTTCTCCGATGATCTGGAACGCGACTGGTTCAGGCTTCTGCAAAGCGTGCAGGGTGTGGGTGCAAAAGTTGCGTTAGCGATTCAGTCCACGCTTTCCGCAGGTGATCTTGCTTCGGCGATTGCACTTCAAGACAAGGCGATGGTCGCCAGAGCGCCTGGTGTTGGGCCAAAGGTTGCGCAACGCATTGTCGCTGAATTGAAGGATAAAGCGCCCGCCTATTCCGGTGCAGCGGCGGCAGAGATGGGTCTTGCTGCCGAAATTGGTGATGGCGTTGCATCGAATGCCGTGCAGGATGCGGTTTCAGCATTGGGCAACCTTGGATATTCATCACAGCAGGCTGCAGCCGCTGTTTCCGCTGCTCTCAATAAAGCGGGTGAGGATGCCGACAGCGCGACCCTCATTCGTATGGGGTTGAAGGAGTTGGCGAAGTGACTGAAGATCGCCTCATATCTCCTGACCAGAAAGGCGAGGACGTGGACGCAGCGATGCGTCCGCAACTCCTGGATGATTTTGTGGGTCAAGCGGCTGCACGCGCGAACCTGAAGGTTTTTATTGAAGCCGCCAAGAAACGTGGTGAAGCGCTCGATCATGTCTTGTTTGTGGGCCCGCCCGGGCTTGGCAAAACCACCCTGGCGCAAATCATGGCCCGCGAGTTGGGGGTTAATTTCCGCTCCACCTCAGGTCCGGTAATTGCGAAGTCCGGCGATCTTGCAGCGCTCCTTACCAATCTTGAGGACCGAGATGTTTTGTTCATTGACGAAATCCATCGCCTCAATCCGGCGGTTGAAGAAATTCTCTATCCTGCAATGGAAGACTATCAATTGGACCTGATAA
>CAWUJX010000089.1:0-12425 GCA_963922635.1 uncultured Hyphomicrobiales bacterium
GTATCAGTACGTCGCGACTTCTAAGTCAAAAAGAACATAGTTCTTTTGAAGAACCTGCTAACCTCGGTTAGCGGGTTTTTTCTTTTGACCTTTGAATTTCTGGAAGAAATTAAGCCCCACCAGCTTCGGTTTTCAAAAACGCCTCACCGCAGGCTTGGGCCAGTTTTCTGACGCGCAGAATATAACTCTGACGCTCGGTCACAGAGATCACACCGCGGGCATCCAGCAGGTTGAACACGTGTGATGCCTTGATTGTTTGATCATAGGCCGGGTGCGCCATGACGATAGATTTGCCGTTTTTTGGATCAATTTCTTCTTGCTCTAGAATGCGTTGGCACTCTGCCTCTGCATCTTCAAAATGCTTGAGCAGAGTATCGGTGTCGGCCACATCGAAATTCCAGCGCGAATATTCACGCTCTGTCTGCTGAAAGACATCCCCATAGGTGACTTTCTCATTATCGCTCAAGCCGTTGAAGTTGAGATCGTAAACATTGTCCACATCCTGCACATACATGGCGAGGCGCTCCAGGCCATAGGTGAGTTCTCCGGACACCGGTGAACATTCAAATCCACAGACCTGTTGGAAATAGGTAAATTGTGAAACTTCCATGCCATCGCACCAGACTTCCCATCCAAGCCCCCAAGCACCAAGGGTCGGGCTTTCCCAATCGTCTTCCACAAACCGGATATCATGGAGCATTGGGTCGATGCCGATAGCCTCAAGGGATCCTAGGTAAAGCTCCTGCAAATCCGGTGGCGAAGGCTTCATCAAAACCTGATATTGATAATAATGCTGCAGTCGGTTTGGGTTTTCGCCATAGCGCCCGTCTGTTGGGCGGCGAGATGGCTGCACATAGGCCGCATTCCAATGTTTCGGTCCAAGCGCTCGTAATGTGGTTGCTGGATGAAACGTGCCCGCACCCACTTCCATGTCATAGGGCTGCAGGATAACGCATCCGCGCTCCGCCCAGTAATTGTGGAGCGTAAGTATCAAGCCCTGGAAAGAACGGCTTGGGTGCATGTGATCGGGCAGGGATTGTGCAGCATGGGTCATATGCGGTGTTTAAGAGTGCGGCGGGGAAGGGTCAAGCGAAGAAAACAAGCCAACGAAACAAGCGGCTGAAACATAGATCAGAGTGACGGTCTGCAAGGCGGGTGTTGCGGTACTAGACGAGATTACTCGTCATTTTGGCTTGGGCGATATACACCGTCCTCGTCCTGCTTCAGCATGGTTTTGGATTTTGCTTTGGCTTCGGCTTCGCGGGTTTCTTTCCCAACGCGTTCCATTTCCCGTTTGAAAGCGCGGTAGCCGTACCACAGCAAGCCGCCCACCAAAGCAAGGCCAATTAGTTGTGGCATGGTCTTTTCCCTCTCTTCCGATTTGGTCATTAGACCAAACGCATCATAGCATTGCAATCACAAGCCATAGCGCGCGCGCAACATCTTTTCTTCTGCGCTCGCCACAGCATTATCCACGACACCCGACAAGGCAACTTCCGGCGACAGCAGATCTGTGACTTCCACACCTGCACCCATTCCGCCCCGGCCAAACAATCCCCGTCTCGCCTGAACAAGCTTCAGCTTTACCTTATCGCCGTAACGTTGCTTAAGGATTGTGCCCATATGTCCGAAGTCATCAACAAGCCCCAAATCCTTGCCCCGAATCCCCGTCCAGAACTTGCCTGTAAAAATATCAGGGTCGTCGGATAGTTTACCATCGCGACGTTCTTTGACCATGTCGATGAAGACTTGATGTATCTCAAGCTGCAATTCCTTGAGATAGTCGATATCGCCCTTCTTTTCGGGCTGAAACGGGTCGAGCGACACTTTGTTTTTCCCGGCCGTATATACCCGCCGATCGATACCGAGTTTCTCAATGGCCTTATCAAAACCAAAGCTTGCGGAAACAACGCCAATGGAACCGACAATGGATGTTTCATCGACAAAAATTTCATCACCGGCAATTGCCAGCATGTAGCCGCCGGATGCAGCCACATCTTCCACAAAAACCAGCACTTTCTTATCATGCTGCTCTGCAAGTTCCCGAATGCGCGTATAAATCAGCCTGGATTGAACAGGTGAACCGCCGGGCGAATTAATCGAAATTGCGACCGCGGGCGCCTCTTTGTCTTTGAAAGCGCGATCAAGGAGGGGCGCTACGCCAGAAAGGGAAAGTGTGCGATTAAGTGGACTGTTTCCACCGGCTGCAATTGCACCCATGAGACGAACAACTGGAATATGCGGGTCGGTTTTGCCGAGCTTGCCCGGGAGGAATTTTCTAAGTTTCATGAGACCATACATGTTGAAGTGACTTACTATCACATGGCCTTCGCTGGCCGCTTTTACAAGATATGCGGCATCGAATTACAGGATGTTAATGTGGCTCAATCAGAATTCGAGAAGGCTTTCGCCACGGAAAATCTGGGCCGCTTTTTCTGTGAAGTTTCCGTCGCTGTCATGCACAACGAAACCGGGTAGCAGACTCAACGGTGCTCGAGACGCCCGCGTTCCTCTTACGATCAGTCTTTTCGCGGGCTCATTTTCTCTGGAATGGATCGGCATGATTTCCAATCCGCCAAAACGCCCTTGGGAACATGCAAGGATAGAAGCGATACTCTCGGTCCGATAGATCAAACACAAAGTGCCGCCGGGTTTCACAATGGCTGATGCGGTTCGAAACCACGCGTCCAATCCGCCTTCGCCCATAATATGTGCCTCTGACTTCATTTTGTCTTTGGGCGCGCGATGATTGCCCGAATTATAAGGAGGGTTCATGATAACATGATCAAACGAGGCATCGTTCAATCCCTGCTGCAATCGCTCAGCCCCGGTTTTCGATACATCCGCTTTGAGGAAACGCATGCGCCGGTTCAAATGCGCGTTGATCGGCAGGGTAGATGCATTTCTCGCCATTTCGTGCATGCGCGGATTTAGTTCCACACTCACAAGTTCAAGATCAGGAAAGAGATTGAGCGCGGCAAAACCAGCGACACCTGCTCCACCGCCCAAGTCAGCGAGAACGCCCGCCGCATTTTTAGGCAAGCTTGCCCCTAACAGCAGCGCATCAAGGCCGCTCCGATGACCATTTTCGGTGGGCTGATAAACTTCAAAGCCGCCGTTGTGGAACTTATCCCGGCTCGTGCTTCCCATCGCAACGGGCGGCATTGCATCCAGTGAGGTTTCTGTGGGTGATGGAACGGTCATGGTTTGTGTCTTGCCCGCTTATGCCCGGCCAGTCGTAAGTTCATTGGCAAGTCCTGCGTCGGTTAGCAAACGGCGAGCCACCATCAAGCGTGTACTATCGACCATGATCCGTCGGGGAATAATGCCGATTGAACCCTCGAGAATACTCATGTTTTGATCCAATACGATAAAATCAATTTCAGCCCCGTTCAGAAGGCTTTCAACAACCGATATGGTCACCAGATTGTTGGTGGCCAAAAGCTCTTCCATTTACGATTCCCTACTCAAGATAACTGAAAATTTCCTGGTTACGTATCATATCCGGTCACTTTACAGTGAATGAACACCTTCAAATTGAACGTAACCATATTCCTATGCGCCAAATTATCACTTGTGTGTTTGCAACGCGAACCCTATTTTCCGGCCACTGAATAAGGAAAAATCATGTCCGGTGTCGTCGTCTCACTCGAAGAAAATCAACCCGCAAAAGCAAGCGTTGCGCCGCTCATGTCTCTGGTCGCTGACGACATGCAGAAAGTGAATGCACTCATCTTGTCCAAGACAGGATCGGAAGTGCAGATGATCCCTGAAGTGGCAAAACATTTGATTGACTCCGGCGGCAAGCGGTTACGTCCGATGATTACTCTGGCTGCCGCTCAGATGTGTAACTATCAGGGCGATGGCCATGTGACGCTCGCCGCGAGTGTTGAATTTATGCACACTGCCACACTCCTGCATGATGACGTGGTTGATGAAAGTGACATGCGCCGTGGAAAATTGGCGGCACGAATGCTTTGGGGCAATGAGGCAAGCGTGCTTGTGGGTGATTTCCTGCTTGGCCAGGCGTTCCGCATGATGGTGGAAGTGGGTTCCCTTCAGGCGCTGGATGTTTTGTCTCATGCCGCCACGGTGATCGCAGAGGGCGAAGTTTTACAGCTTGCCACTGCCAAAAACCTTGAAACGACGGAAGATGATTACCTTCAGGTCATTCGGTCAAAAACTGCAGCTTTGTTTGCTGCTGCAGCAGAAGTCGGTCCAATCATTGCAAATGAGAGCCAGGCGAAGGTCAACGGTCTCCGTTCTTACGGCAACAATCTTGGTCTGGCGTTCCAATTGATTGACGATGCGCTGGATTATGGTGGGAATGCTCGTGATCTTGGCAAAAACACCGGAGATGATTTCCGAGAAGGCAAGGTAACCCTACCTGTTTTGCTTGCGTATCGCCGGGGCGATGAGGATGAAAGAGCGTTCTGGAACCGCTGTGTTGCAAAGGGCGAGATTGAAGAGGGTGACTTTGAGAAATCTATGGAGTTGCTAGCACGCCATGACGCGATTTCCGATACTGTGGTGCGCGCTCGTCATTACGCAGAGATGGCAAAGGATGCTTTGGGCACGTTACCCGATTCCACCCATAAGGATGCTTTAATCGAAGTACTCGATTTCTGCGTGAACCGAGCCAACTAACGCATTGATAAAAAGTGCGTTCCATTTGGATGGTATGCGGTCATTCTGACTTGCCAATCCACCATAAAACGGCCATCCTTTTACAACAAATCTGAAAAGGTTCGCGTGTAGTCCCCGGAGCACAATGAAAAAGTTCATCTTCAAGTCGCTAAGAACGCTTCTACTATCGTCATCAATTCTTGTTGTTGCCCCATTGGGTTTTGCCAATGCCGACCTTGAAGACACGGTCGGCAATTCCGGTCTATCTGGCAGTTTCCTTGCTTCGCGTGTGGCCATTGACGACAATGATGACAGCGCTGCGGTCAAATTTCTCGAACGTGCCGTTTCTCTTGATCCTGACAATGAAAAACTGAAACTCGATTTCTTCACAGCGCTAGTTTCTAACGGGCGGTTGGAAGAAGCCGCTGAACTTAGTGCGGCCACGCCTGAGATGTCGACCAAGCTAAACCTTACCGGCCATGTGATGGCAGCAGACGAGATCCGCAAGCGTTCCTGGAAAGCCGCCGCACTAGCATTGAAGGATGTGGCCGGCGTCGATCTCGATAAGACGCTGCGGGAAATCACATTGGCTTGGATCAATGTGGGCGAACGCAACTTTGAAGAAGCGCTGGTTCGTGTTGACGACTTGCAGGGTCCTGAATGGATACAAGCTATGAAAAGCTACCACTCAGGTTTGATTGCTGCTGCAAGTGGTGACGATGAAGCGGCAGCCGTCCATTTTCAGGCGGTCCTCGACCGTCGGGCAATCATTTCTGTGCTCACTGAGACATACATACGCGCTGTGGAGGCCATGGTGCGAAACCGCAGCAAAGCAGGCGACCTCGAAAAGGCGCGCGCCACGTTGGACTTCGGGCTTTCGCTACTTCCGAACCATGCGCCTTTCGTCAGGCTGCAGGAAGAGTTAAACAAAGAGGCTGTTCGTGCCGATTTGATTACGACACCACAGCAGGGCGCGGCTGAGCTGTTCTACAATATTGCAAGTGCGATTCAGCGCGATGGCGCGGGCGAGGTGGCAAAAGCTTATTTGCAGATCGCCAATCACTTGGCGCCCAAAAGCGATGTGATCCAAGTGGGACTTGCGGAGCTCTATCTAAGGCAAGGGTTCTATGAAACTTCAAACAGCTATTATGAACAGATCAGCGAAACATCTCCGTTTTATCGGATTGCCCGATTGGAAAAGGCCAGCAATCTTGCCCGCTTGGAACGCAAAGAAGAGGCGATTTCTGAGCTAAGGGAATTAATTGCTGAAGAGCCAGACGATCTCACTGGATACATGACGCTTGGCGATATTTTCAGCCGCGAAAAACGGTATCGCGAAGCGGCAGAAGTTTATGATGCTGCCGTGGAAACCTTGGACGAAGTGAAACCATTCCACTGGCGGCTGTTTTTCCGCCGCGGCATCGCCTATGAACGCCTGAAGGAATGGGAAACAGCGGAACCCAATTTCAAACAATCGCTTGAACTTTCAGAAAATCAGCCTGAGGTTTTGAATTACCTTGGATATTCATGGATTGATCAGGGCATCAACCTTGAAGAGGGCATGGAGATGATCCGAAAAGCGGTTGAGCTGCGTCCCCGCTCCGGCTTCATCGTCGATAGTTTGGGCTGGGCCCATTACCGTATCGGTCAATATGAAGATGCAGTTCGCGAACTGGAACGCGCGGTGCAACTCATGCCTCAAGACCCTACAATCAACGACCATCTCGGTGATGCCTATTGGAAAGTGGGCCGTAAGCTTGAAGCGACCTTCCAATGGAAAATTGCGCTTGCATCAAAAACCCCGCCGGAAAATCCGGAAGAGATTGAACGCAAGCTGGTTGAAGGTCTGGTAGAGCCAGAGAAAAAAGAGGCTAAAGATGAGGCGAAAGCCGAGTAGCCTTAAATGATCGAACGCATCGCTCATGCGAAAATCAACCTAGCTTTACATGTCACTGGACAACGCGAGGATGGATATCATCTGTTAGACAGTCTCGTTGTTTTCCTCGATAAAGGCGATCTTGTTCGTGTGGATAAACCACATCATTCCCATGGACCCATTGCAGTCATTACCGATGGCCCTTTTTCAGAAGGCCTGTCATCGGGTCCTGAAAACCTTGTTACGGCCGCTGCCCTCGCGTTACGCAGTGCGATTATGGTTCAGGGTAATGCACCGGAACCGGTGGTTATTTATTTGGAAAAAAACTTGCCTGTTGCGAGCGGGATAGGCGGGGGCTCCGCCGATGCTGCTGCAACTTTGCTTGCGTTGCAGGAATATTGGCAGTCTGAGTGTGATCTGGAAAAAATTGGTCTCTCACTGGGTGCCGACGTACCCATGTGCCTCCAATCATCTCCCTTGCGCGCTCGGGGAATTGGAGATGAAGTACAATCCCTCAGGACAGATGAAGCGCTGCATATTGTTCTGGTGAATCCTGGCAGGTCTGTTCCGACCCCTGATGTATTCAAGCAGCTTACTTCGCACGACAATGATCCGATTGATATTGCTTCAGGCAATCAATTCCCGGTGCTGAGCGAATTACAGTCCTTGCGCAATGATTTGCAGGAACCTGCCACGAAGATCGAACCAACCATCACACAGGTTTTGGCGGAATTGGAAAAAACCGGGGCAGACCTTGTACGCATGAGTGGTTCTGGGGCCACATGTTTCGGCGTTTACAAATCACACGATGCAGCCAATGTGGCATGTGAATCAATTCTCAAATCGCATTCCGATTGGTGGTGTGTTGCTGGTGAAACAACACTGAACTAGTTTCCGGGTAGGAGGTTCCTTGTCACGAATTGATGAAACACGTCCGTTCATACCGGTGGGGATTGCTGTTCTAACCGTATCGGACACCCGTAGCCTTGAAGATGACAAATCTGGACAGACCCTGGTCGATCGCATTTCAAAAGCCGGGCATCGCTTGGCAGACCGGGCCATCGTTAAGGACGATGTTCCTGCCATTCGTAAACAGGTTGAAAATTGGACCGCAAGAGAAGACGTGGATGTGGTAATCAGCACCGGGGGAACAGGCTTTACAGGTCGTGACGTAACGCCGGATGCGCTGGAGCCGATATTTGAAAAACGGATGGACGGATTTTCGGAAGTCTTTCACCGCTTGAGTTTTGATAAAATTGGTACATCTACCATACAGTCGCGGGCAACTGCAGGTGTGGTGGGAACGACCTTTGTTTTTTGTCTTCCTGGCTCCCCGGGCGCTTGTAAAGATGGTTGGGACGGGATTTTAGAGAAGCAACTCGATTATCGGCATATGCCTTGTAACTTCGTCGAGATCATGCCGCGGCTGGATGAGCATTTGAAACGCAATAAGACATAAGAGGACAAACCATGGCCAAAGGCGAAGTAGCTGGAAACTCTCCAATCCCTGTGGAAGTGGAGGCGGGCAAATCTTACTTCTGGTGCACATGCGGCCAATCCTCAAAGCAACCTTTCTGCGATGGCTCCCACAAGGACACCGGGTTTGCGCCAATGAAGTGGACTGCAGAAGAAGACGGCAAGAAGTTTTTCTGTACGTGTAAGCAAACCGATGGCGAGCCGTTTTGCGACGGCAGCCATTCGAAGCTGTAAGACTTCGATCAAATCCTGATCAGCGGGTGACAAGCCTCGCTGTGCTTGCTATTGCGACCACATGTTATCGAAGTTGGTCGAAGCTCATAAATGCCTGATCTTTTATTAGAACTCTTTTCCGAAGAAATCCCTGCCCGCATGCAAAGAAAAGCAGCCGGTGATTTAAGGGCTGCGGTTACCAATGCCCTTGTGGATGCGGGCCTCACGTATGAGGGAGCAAAAGAATACTGGACACCCCGCAGGTTCGTGCTTGATGTGCGCGGCCTCACTGCGAGTTCAGCCGATATCAAGGAAGAGCGCAAAGGTCCGCGCACCGATGCACCGGAAAAAGCAATTGAAGGTTTTTTGCGGGGGGCAGGTCTTTCATCCATTGATGATGCGCAAGTCCACACCGATCCGAAAAAAGGTGACTTCTATGTGGCGGTGATCGAAAAGCCGGGCAAGGATGCAGGTGAAATCATCGCTGAAGTACTTCCGGGCATTATCAAAAGTTTCCCATGGCCAAAGTCCATGCGCTGGGGTGCTGGATCAGCTTCTGCTGGCAGCTTGAAATGGGTGCGACCACTCCAATCAATCCTTTGCCTGTTTGGACCTGAAACCGAATCCATGGAAGTGATTGATTTTGAAGTGGATGGCATTCGCGCCAGTAACCAGACCCGAGGCCATCGGTTTATGGGCGCAGATACGATCACTGTGGCACATTTCGATGACTATGCAGCCAAACTGCAAAAATCATTTGTGATGCTCGACGCTGAAGAACGCAAAGATACAATCGCAACCGAGGCCAGAAATCTGGCCTTTGCCCAAGGCCTTGAACTGGTCGAAGATGATCGTCTCCTTGAAGAAGTTTCCGGTCTGGTCGAGTGGCCTACGGTACTCATGGGTGAATTTGGCAGCGAATTTTTGGATATTCCTGCAGAAGTAATTCAGCTCACAATCCGCGAAAATCAAAAATGCTTCGTACTTCGCAAATCCGGCAGTGATGAACTCACTAACAAATTCCTTTTGGTTTCGAACATCGTTCCATCCGATGGTGGTGCGGAAGTTGCGCGCGGTAATGCGAAAGTCGTCAACGCCCGGTTGTCCGATGCGAAATTCTTCTGGGAGAGTGATCTCCACCAAATCCATTCCGATGACGGGTTTACGCCGTGGATTGAAAAACTCGATGCCGTGACATTCCATGCGAAACTTGGAACTCAGGGGGAACGGGTTGCACGTATTGTTGCTTTGGCTGAGGAATTGGCACCAATTGTTAGTGCTGATGTCGTGGAAGCACGGGAGGCAGCGCAGCTTTGCAAGGCCGATCTTAATTCAGCAATGGTATATGAGTTCCCGGAAGTTCAAGGCAAAATGGGCCGAACCTACGCTGAGCGGGCAGGGCACAATTCATCAGTGGCTCTCGCCATTCAGGAGCATTATTCGCCGCTCGGTCCGTCCGACGATGTGCCGACTGATCCCGTATCCGTTACCGTTGCGCTGGCGGACAAGCTGGACACGCTCGTAGGGTTTTGGGCGATTAATGAAAAACCGACCGGCTCCAAAGACCCCTATGCTCTGCGCCGCGCTGCGCTCGGTGTAATCCGACTGGTGCTGGAGAATGAAGTGCGCTTGCCCCTGGCGTCGATGGCGAGTGCTGATCTCCTCTCGTTTTTCCATGACCGGCTGAAAGTTTATCTCCGCGATAAAGGCATTCGCCACGATCTGATAGATGCCGTTCTCACCGATCAATCCGATGATCTTCTACTCGTCAGTCAAAAAGCCGTGGCATTGCAGGCCTTGGTTGACTCCGAAGATGGCGCGAACCTCCTTGCCGGGTACAAACGGGCGGCGAACATTCTCGCCGCGGAAGAGAAAAAGGGAACCTCGATCACCACAGAAGTAAGTTTGGATTTGCTTCAGTTGGATGCTGAAAAAGCGTTGCATAAAGCAATCGAAAAAGCGGTTGAGTGCGCGGAAGCGGCGGTTTCAGATGAGAACTTCAAAGGCGCGATGGCAGCACTAGGCAGCCTGCGCGCACCGATTGATCAGTTCTTTGAAGACGTGCTCGTTAATGATGAGAATGAAGCGATCCGTGCAAACAGACTGGCACTATTGATGCAGATTCGTTCAGCCACTCAAACCGTGGCAGACTTTGCGCAAATCTCTGGATAGGAGAATGAAATGAAAACATGGAAACTTTATCTCTCCGGCGAAATACATACCGATTGGCGCGAGCAGATTGAACAAGGCTGCAAGGAAGCTGGCCTGCCGATTGCCACATCCGCGCCCGTGACCCATCACGCCGCTTCTGATGATTGCGGTGTTGCCATATTGGGAGCCGAATCCAATAAATTTTGGCATGACCACAAAGGTGCACAGATCAACGCCATCCGTACGCGCACATTGATTTCTGAAGCTGACATTGTCGTGGTGCGCTTCGGTGAGAAATACAAACAATGGAACGCTGCATTCGATGCTGGCTTTGCATCGGCGCTGGGAAAACCGACCATTATTATGCATGGTCCTGAGCATCAGCACGCCCTGAAAGAGGTTGATGCCTCTGCACTGGCCGTAACTGAAACCGCTGAGGAAGTCGTGGACATCCTAAAATATGTGATCCGTGGCGAGTTGGCCGGATATACCGATTTATCCGACGCCGCAGAATAGCGCGTGAGTTGGGTACATTTTTGTACCGTCTTAAGGGGTTTCTAACCTTCTGTTGCTAGAACCAAGCTTCCAATGCAAGAACATGGGGGCACGTTCCATGCATAGACCTGAACATGTTGGTGAGGCGATCACCACTGATGACACCGGAAATCCTGTCGGCATATACGGTGATTTTCAACTGAGATCTGCATATCAGCCGATCTATACAATTAGTAGCCTTACGCGCGCCGAGCTCACTGGCTTTGAAGGGCTTGTGCGGCCGATGAAACACGGCCAGGAGATTGATCCGGTACGCTTCCTCAGTGAGATCGTTCCCGAAGACCGTGTGTTTGTTGAGTGCATGTGCATGGCATTGCACATTCGAAATTATGCGCTTTGCGAAGCCAAGAGCAAAACACTTTTCCTCAACATCAACGTTGCGAACTATCCGTCGGTTGATGTGGTTGAGTCCGAGATTTTCTACACATTCTCGCAACTTTCCAAACACGGTTTGTCGAAAGATAGGGTGGTTTTTGAAATCCATAATACTGCGGTTGTGGCCCCGTTTGTCCTGGTAAGAATTTGTGAATTGTTCCGAAGCAATGGCTTTCGCTTTGCTCTGGATGATTTTGGCGTGGGGCACTCCAACATCGAGCGCTACCTGATGCTGCGCCCCGATATTATCAAAATTAACCGAAGCCTTTTTCTGGATGCCCATCACTTGCGTCGTGTTGAGAAACTCCTCGCGGCTTTGATTTCCGGTTTCCGGGAAAATGGCGCGCAGGTTCTCATGGAAGGACTTGAAAGCGAGGCTGAGTTAACTTCGGCGGTCGATATGGAAGTGAATATGGTTCAGGGGTTCCACCTCGCAAAACCACAACTTCAGCCAGTGAATTTCGACGAAGAAATAGAGATCGCACGCTCACTTAATATTCCAAATCTGGAACTGGTTGCCATACCGTAGCTGCTATTATCGCAATAGTCAGGCTTCGCGGGCAACCGCCCGCCAGCCGATATCAGTGCGGTAAAATCCATTCTCCCAACGAATGGATTCAATTGCCCTGTATGCGTTCGCCTGAGCGTCAGAAACCGTGTCACCGGTTGCTGTCACGTTTAAGACACGCCCACCATTGGCAATGATCTGCCCATCGTGTTCGGTAGTGCCTGCGTGGAAGACCTTCGCCCCGGTTGCTTCTGCTCCGTCAATTCCTTCGATGGTTGCGCCTTTTTCATAAGCTCCCGGATACCCTTCTGCCGCCATTACAACGCAGAGGGCAGCCGTTGGGTCCCAGTCCACATCCACTTCAAGGATCGAGCCTTCGCTCGCCGCGATCATCAATTCCAACAAGTCAGACTTCAGCCGTGGCATGATGACCTGACATTCGGGATCGCCAAACCGCACGTTGTACTCAATCAACTCCGGTCCATTTTCAGTGATCATAAGGCCTGCATACAAGATGCCCTTGAACGGATGGCCTCGTTTGTGCATGCCTGCCAGCGTAGGAACGACGATTTCTGTCATTGCTTTTTCGATGAGCGATTGATTAAGAACCGGCGCAGGCGAATAGGCACCCATACCGCCCGTGTT
>CAWUJX010000090.1:0-12100 GCA_963922635.1 uncultured Hyphomicrobiales bacterium
GATATCAGCCCATATGGCTCAGCAGTGCCGCAAAGGTTAGGCACTGACATATGGCCATCCACGATTTCAAATCGCCGCGCCTGTTTGGGGATCATCCGTTGGTGGAAAACCAAACGTTTGAAGCCAGCCGCGAACAAGCAAACTATCTCCTCAACGTATTACGCCTTGAAACCGGCTCTCAGCTTCTTGTCTTCAATGGCGTCGATGGGGAGTGGCAGGTGCAGTTGGAAGCTTTAGGCCGCAAAAAATGTAACCTCACGCCGGTTAAACAGGCCCGAACCCAACCGCCACCGGCTTTGCTTACCTATTGTTTTGCGCCGTTAAAACAGGCACGTCTCGATTATATGGTTCAGAAAGCCGTCGAAATGGGTGTGAGCGTTCTCCAACCGGTTATCACCGAACGGACGCAAGTTCGCACGGTGAATGCTAAGCGTATGCGCAGCAACGCCATCGAAGCAGCGGAACAATGCGGCATCCTCAACCTGCCGATAATCCACGAGCCAATACCATTGGTACAGCTCAATGCGCATCTGGCGTCGGGAACAAAGCTCGTTTTATGCGATGAAGATGCGCCCCAAAATGAAAACCTCCGAAACCTCACGGCGCTCACAGGAACTCCGATGGCCTTACTCATTGGCCCCGAAGGTGGGTTCAGCGACAAGGAACGTTCCCAACTGGACCAGGACCTTTCTCCAATCCGACTTGGGCTTGGCCCCCGGATCCTGCGCGCTGACACGGCAGCGGTGGCGGCTCTTGCCATTCTGCAAGCTCATGCGGGTGATTGGTATAAGCACGATACCCCATGAACAATCGTCAAAAAACAAGTTGTTGCCGAACCCGGCGAAACGGCCTAGTTCAATCATGCTGGCTCGGCTCAATTTCATAAGTGATAAAAAGGTTTTCAAATGGCACGTGATACAACCGATAACCGCCCCATTGAGAACCACGCTGAACTGGTCAATTGGCTTGCGAAAGGATGCAAACCGAAGGACGAATGGCGGATAGGCACCGAGCACGAAAAGTTCGGCTTCTGTATGCAAAGCCTCGACCCTGTACCGTACGAAGGTGACCGAGGTATCAAGGCTATCCTGAATATTCTTCAAGCGGAAAGCGGATGGGAAGCCATCGAGGACGAAGGAAATATCATCGGGCTTTTCAATCCTGTTGAGGGCGGAGCCATTTCCCTAGAACCCGGCGGGCAGTTTGAATTGTCGGGCGCACCACTGGAAACCGTGCATCAAACCTGTCGCGAGTCCAACCAGCACTTAACGCAGGTCAAGAAGATCGCTGAGAAGCTTGGCATCGGTTTTCTGGGTCTTGGCGCATCACCTAAATGGACGTTTGATGAAACGCCCATGATGCCGAAAAGCCGCTACAACATCATGAAGAAATACATGCCGAAAGTTGGCAGGCAAGGCCACGACATGATGTTCCGGACGGCCACAATTCAGGTCAATCTGGATTTTGCCGATGAGCAAGACATGGTTCGCAAGCTTCAAGTGTCTCTCAAACTCCAGTCAATGGCTTCAGCATTGTTTGCAAATTCACCGTTCACCGAAAACAAACCGAACGGGCTTCTGTCGTGGCGCAGCGATATCTGGCGGGATGTGGACAATCAACGTGGCGGATATCACCCGTTCATGCTCGCGGACGATTTCAGCTTTAATGCATATGTGGAATGGGCGTTGGATATCCCAATGTATTTTATCATCCGCGATGGGAAATACCATGACTGCACCCACGTGACATTCCGGCAATTCATGAATGGTGCTCTCAAAGGTGAAGTGACCGACTGGCAGGCCAATATGGGTGATTGGGGCAATCACATGAGCACGTTGTTTCCAGATGTGAGGTTAAAGCGCTTCCTCGAAATGCGCGGCGCGGATGGCGGACCTTGGCACGGTATCTGCGCGTTGCCGGCGTTTTGGGTCGGACTTCTTTACAGTGAGACGGCGCTTACAGCGGCGGAAGAACTCACTGCCTCTTGGACGCCTGATATGGTGGGGGAACTGCGCGAGGCAGTGCCATCGCAAGGATTGCGGGCGTCAATTGGCGGAAAGCCCCTTTTGGATTTCGCAAAAGAAGCCGTCAACATTTCACGCACCGGACTTGAAGATCGCAACCGCTTGAATGATGACGGGCTGGACGAAACGATTTTCCTGATCCCGCTCGAAGAGACAGTAACTACCGGGAAGACGCCTGCCGAGCGGATGCTGGACAAATATAATGGCCCTTGGCAGGGAGATATTTCGCGGGTTTTCGATGAATATGCGTTCTAGTGGCTCTTAGGCGACTGAACGATAGCGGACACCTTCTTCGACGTCCGTGAACTCCACATCGACATTACTGCCCTTGCGCTGCAATACACGGCATTCAGCACGGATTGAATCCGGCTCTACGAACAATATGAAGTTTGACGGCAGTCCCAACCAACCGTTCATGGTCAATGTCGCCTTGTTTTGAGAGAGATTTCTCACAGAGCAATCCACTGGGTTTCCGTTTTCAGCAAAAATGACTTTGCCCATTCGTGGCACACGTTGGCTCAACGCGCGACGTTGCTTGCTCGTTGTGGGCTTTCGGCTGATCGTTGCTGCCTGCGAATGCATATGCTGGTATTCCTTCCCCGATTTGGTGAGAGCATACTAGCCGTATGGTTAATGTAGATTTAAGTATCGAAATTTTCATATCGCTATATTTTTCAATGACTTAATTGGAGATAGCTCTAAACACTGAATGTGATTTCCAGCAAAACAGCGAAGAAGGTTAAACCTGCACTCTCCGGTTTACCGGTACGAAACTTCCCTCTGCGACTGTTTCGGTGAAAAAACGGGGATATCTCATGCACGAATATGCACTGGAAGTGGTCGGCCTCAAGAAAACATTTGAGCGCCCGGCGGTAAATGATCTTACCTTTAGAGTGAAATCAGGAGAGTTTTATGCGCTGCTAGGCCCTAACGGAGCGGGCAAGACCACATCCCTTCGGATGGTCGCCGGTCTGCTTCAAGCGGATGCAGGCTCGATCTCAGTGTTTGGCGAAAGCGCCCTCACCAATCCGATTGCAGTCAAGCAGATGATGGCCTGGGTACCGGATGAGCCCATGATCTATGACCGTCTCACACCTTTCGAATACCTTGAATTCGTGGCCGGTCTTTGGGGTACAGAACAGGCATTGGCCCGAAAGAACGCTTCCGAATTGCTCGAATGGTTGCAGCTCAACCCACACGCCCACGAGCGCTGTGAAGGTTTTTCCAAAGGAATGCGCCAAAAGGTGGCTTTGGCCGGCGCTCTGGTCCATGACCCACGATTGATCATTCTTGATGAGCCGCTCACAGGTCTTGATGCGGGTTCGGCACGTCTCGTCAAAGACGTCCTGCTGTCTCGCGTTGAACGCGGCTGCTCTGTCATTATGACCACGCATATTCTTGAGGTGGCGGAACGCATGGCCGAACGTATCGGGGTTATCGCCCGAGGGCGGTTAATCGCAGAGGGCACGCTTGCGGAATTGAGATCAGAAGCAGGAAGCGGAAGCTCTACCCTTGAAGAAATTTTCCTCTCGCTTGTGGAAGGTGATGCAAGCACACAAGAAGAGGCTGCATGATGACATCTGCAAGTGTTGGTTCTTTACGCTGGTTTGCAAACCACGAATTCAACCTGTCATGGCGCGACTTTGTCCGCATGATGAGTGCGGGAAAACCCGGTCGAGAAAAACGGGTTATTGGCTTCATCATCTTCGCTGCACTTGTGATGCATGTGATTGCCTATCTTTTGCTTAAACCCCAATTGGCAAATGCCGCCATGCCGGACAAGTTGACCATCCTGACAATCACTGGCTGCATTGCGCTTACTCTTTCATTGATGATGTCACAGGCCATGGAACTCGTGACGCGGGTTTTCTACTCCCGGTCTGACCTCGATCTCATTTTGTCGTCTCCTGTCTCCAGCAAGAAAGTCTTTGCTGTACGAATAGGCGCGATTGCCCTGTCGACTTCCATGCTATCGCTGCTGATGTTTGGCTCTGCGGTAAACATCATGGCAATCTTTCAAAGCCCCCTTTGGTTGGCCGCCTATCCTGTGATCTTTGCGCTTGGAGCACTCGCGACTGCTGCTTCGCTCACAATCACAGTGATCATGTTCAAAACACTGGGCGCTAAGCGCACGCGCCTGATCTCGCAAATTATTGCGGCCATAGTCGGCGCAGGATTTATTATCGGCATTCAAATCGGCGCAATCTCGTCTTTGAACAGTGTCTCACGGCTGGCATTTTTCCAGTCCGATTTCATGCTGAATGCGGCACCGGCCTTGGACAGTCTTTGGTGGGTTCCGGCGAAAGCGGTATTGGGACACCCCGCTGAACTCTTTGCCACAATTGTGGTTGCTTTCGGATTGTTGCTGCTCGTCGTTCTTTTGTTTGCAGGACGCTTTGGCGAATACGTAATCACGGCGGCGGGCCTCAGCGAAGCCAAGGGTAAAACCGTCCGATCACTTGTGGACTTCCGGCAGCGTGGCATACGGGCATCTTTGCGCAATAAAGAATGGCGTTTATTGCTTCGCGACCATTGGCTGATCTCACAGACATTGATGCAAATTCTTTATCTTGCACCGCCTGCTTTCATGCTTTGGCAGGGTTTCGGCTCCAACGGCGCGATGGCGGTGGTTGCCTTGCCTGTGCTGGTAATGGCATCGGGACAGTTGGCAGGTGGTCTCGCGTGGCTCGCAATCTCAGGCGAGGATGCGCCACAACTGGTGCAAACAGCACCCATTGCGAAGGGTGCTATTATCCGTGCGAAAATCGAGGCGGTGTTGGGAGCGATCGGCGTTCTCGTCGCGCCGATTCTGTTGATGATCGCATTTTGGGATTTCAAGCTCATGCTGATTGCCGGAGCCGGGATTGCCCTTGCCAGCGGATCAGCCACCATGATTCAGCTCTGGTTCCGGAGTCAGGCGAACCGGGCAAGTTTTCGCCGTAGGCAAACCTCATCAAAGGTTGCAACACTTTCAGAAGCTTTCTCCTCCATTATGTGGGCAGGTGCGACCGGTTTGTTTGCATCGGGAAGCTTCGTTCTTGCATTGATGGCAGCCTGCTTTGCAATCGCTGTTCTGTGGACAGCCCGAAGTTTCCGTCCGCAACAGGAATTTTGATTGACGCGATAAAGCGCAACTCTGTTAAAAGAGGTGCATGAACGAAACGCGCACCTATTCCGATACGGGCAATGCGAAGCCCAATCTGCAGGATTATTCCGTTTCGGAAATCTCTGCTGCACTGAAAAAAACGGTCGAGGATCGGTTTGGCTATGTGCGGGTGCGCGGCGAAATCACCGGATTTCGGGGGCAGCATTCGTCAGGCCACTGTTACTTCGCACTGAAAGACGACCGAGCCCGGATTGAAGCGGTCATTTGGAAAGGTGTGTATAGCCGCCTCAAGCACAAACCCGAAGAGGGTTTGGAAGTCGTCGCTTCGGGCAAGCTCACTACCTATCCCGGTTCTTCGAAATATCAGATTGTTATTGAAAATCTTGAACCGGCTGGTGCCGGCGCGCTGATGGCGCTGCTGGAAGAGCGAAAGAAAAAGCTTGAAGCCGAAGGCCTTTTTGCGCCTGAGCGGAAACAACTTCTCCCTTTCATGCCAAAGCGCATCGGCGTGGTGACGTCGCCTACGGGTTCTGTTATTCGCGATATTCTCCATCGAATCGGCGACCGATATCCGTTGCATGTTCAGGTATGGCCAGTGCGTGTGCAGGGAGAAACGACGGGACAAGAGGTGAGCAACGGGATAACCGGGTTCAACGCAATGCCTGAAGAAATGCGGCCGGATGTGATTATCGTAGCACGCGGTGGTGGCAGTATCGAAGACCTTTGGGGATTCAACGATGAAGCCGTTGTACGTGCGGCAGCGGCATCGCACATTCCGTTGATATCAGCCGTGGGCCACGAAACCGACTGGACGCTGATTGATTATGCCGCTGATGTGCGGGCACCTACACCAACCGGAGCCGCTGAACTGGCAGTGCCGGTGAAAGCCGACCTGGAAGCCAAAATTGCCGCCTACAGGGCCCGGCTAAAATCTGCGCTCATCCGAAAAATTGACAAAGCAAAGGCTGACCTCAAAGCAGCCATGCGCGGTCTGGCAACGCCTGATAGTTTGCTGGCTCTGCCACGTCGGCGGCTGGATGAAGCAAGCGGGAGACTATCGCGCGGCCTTGAATTCGCAAGCCGTAACAAGCGCGCCAGTTTTGAAGCTGTGGCAGCACGGCTTTCACCTTCCGGCCTCACACGCCTGATCGCGCAACAAAATAATTCCATACTTTCGCTGGGTGATCGCTCAACACGGGCGATGGCCAATAACCTGCTCACCAAGCGCACTCGGTTTGACAATGCGGCGTCGAGGCTTTCCCCTCGGACCATCGTTCAACATTCATCGCAAGCGAGCCAACGTTTGGAGGGGCTTTCCCGCCGACAGAATTCCGCCTTTGAGGCTAACCTGTTCCGGCTCAAATCCGGCATGGAACAGAGCAGCCGCATGCTTGATAGCTTGTCGTATAAATCTGTCCTGAACCGAGGATACGCAGTTGTGCGTGACGCTAACAAAAAACCGATAAGTTCTAGCACTGCGATAAAGTCGGGCGTGTCGTTCAGTGTGGAGTTCAAGGATGGAGATTTGGATGCGGTAGCCGCGGGAACTGCGAAACAAGCTGCACCCAAAACATCAAAGGCAAAATCAAAACCGTCAACGACTGAGAACCAAGGTGATTTGTTCTAACGCGGATTAGGCTTTGCGCTTACTTTTCCAAAGCGAAACAGGCTGCGTCGCCTTTGCCATGACGTTTTAGTTCCGGCTGAACCTGTTTGCACTTGTCATGCACAAGCGAACATCGCGGATGAAATGCACAACCCGATGGCGGATCAATCGGATTTGGTATTTCGCCCTCAACCGGTTTGCGTTTTCGCCCTGCCATATCAAGATCGGGCACAGCGTCCAAAAGCATTTTCGTATAGGGATGCTGCGGCGATTTGAAGAGCGTTTTGCCCTCAGCGATTTCCACCAACTTGCCTAGATACAAGACACCAATACGGCTAGCCATGTGCCGAACCACGGAAAGATCATGGCTAATGAAAAGATAGGTGAGGCCGAACTCATCCTGGAGATCACGCATCAGGTTCAAGATTTGCGCTTGAACAGAAACATCAAGCGCGGATGTGGGTTCATCGCAAACAATGAATTCCGGCTGCGCGGAAAGTGCCCGTGCAATCGCCACGCGCTGACGCTGCCCTCCGGAAAATTCGTGGGGAAATTTCTGCCCGTCCACACTTCCCAGACCCACGGTTTCCAGAAGTTCATCGACGCGCTTTTCAACCGTCGTCTCTACCCCCTTCATGCCATAGGCAATAATGGGTTCCGCGATGATATCTTTCACGCGCCATCGCGGATTTAGGCTGGCAAACGGGTCTTGAAAAATCATCTGGAAACGGCTGCGCAATTCGCGCATACTTGCGCCACCCTTGGTGGACATGGGGGTGCCGTCAAATAGAATTTCACCGGAACTTGCCCGCAACAACCCAACGATCAACTTGGCAATAGTCGATTTACCCGATCCGGATTCCCCAACCAGCGCAAACGTTTCGCCTTTCATGATTTCAAACGAAACATTATTGACGGCAGTAAGAAATTTCTTCTCCTCGCGCTCGATCACCCGATTAAGCCAAGGTTTCGAGACATCAAAATCCCGGGTCAAATGATTGACGGTCACAAGGGCATTGCTCATTTCGCATGATCCTTGTCATAGAGATGGCATGCCACTTTGCGGTTCTTCAGGGCAATCGGCTCCGGTTGTATGTTGTAACACGCGTCAAACGCTTTTTCGCATCTAGGATTGAAGGCGCAACCATTGGGAATATTGGTTAGGCGAGGCATGGAACCGGGGATTTGGGTAAGCCGATCATCAGTTTGAGAAAGTGTCGGGATCGATCCCATTAGCCCATGCGTATATGGATGCTTTGCGGACTTTACGATTTCTTTGACTGGTCCGATTTCTGCAATTCGCCCGGCATACATGACGGCTACCCGGTCCGCAGTCTCGGCAATCACGCCCATGTCATGTGTAATTAGAATGACTGACGTCCCGTGATCATCGCACATGCGTTTCAGGACATCGATGATCTGTGCCTGAACGGAAACATCAAGCGCGGTTGTAGGTTCGTCTGCGATTACAAGTTCAGGCTCCGCGCATAGGGCAAGAGCAATCACCACACGCTGACGCATGCCGCCGGAAAACTGATGAGGGTAATCATCAATCCGGCGGGAGGCAGCAGGAATGCCCACCTCATCCAACAGAGCAATGGCCCGGTCGCGCGCTTGTGCGGGGGTGAAATCGATATGCCGGCGGATGGTTTCTACCAATTGCTCGGCAATCGTATAGAGTGGATTGAGTGAGGTGAGCGGGTCTTGAAAGACTGTTCCGATGCGCTTACCCCGGATCTGCAGTAATTCTTCCTGACTTAAATTGTCGATACGCGTATCGCCAAGATGGACGGTACCGGCAGCGATGCGGCCCGGGGGCTCGATCAAACCGATCACGGCGGCCCCGGTCATGGACTTTCCCGCACCGGATTCACCGACAACTCCCAAAACCTCGCCTTTAGCCAAATCGAAGCTGATGCGATCCACCGCAGTCAACAGACCTTTGCGCGTGGGAAATTGGACAACGAGGTCCTTTACCGACAGGACTGGTGTGGTCATTAACGCAACCTCGGATTAAGGGCATCGCGCAACCAGTCGCCAAGCAGGTTCACCGCCAGAACGAGGATTGCCAATAAGAGGCCGGGGAACAACGTGATCCACCATTCACCGGAAAACAGGAAATTGTTTCCGATGTTAATCATGGTTCCAAGAGATGGCTGGGTTGACGGAATACCAACGCCAAGGAACGAGAGCGTCGCCTCCAAAATGATGGCGAGTGCCAGATTGATTGTGGCGATCACAAGCACCGGACCCATGACATTGGGCAACACATGACGCGCCATGATCTTTAATGGATGCAAGCCGATAAGACGCGCAGCCTGAACATATTCCTTATTCTTTTCCACCAGAGTAGACGAACGCACCGTCCGCGCATACTGCACCCAAAAAGACAGACCAATCGAAAGGACCAGAATATAAAACGCTGACTCTTCACGATTGATGCCGCCCAAGACACTGCGCACAGAACCGTCGATCAAAAGCGCGATCAAAATTGATGGGAAGGTGAGTTGAATGTCTGCAATGCGCATGATGATTGCATCGGTACGACCGCCCGCATAGCCCGCAAGAAGACCAAGGGAAATACCGAGGATTGCTGCGAAAATGACTGACGAAATGCCCACTGCCAGAGAAATCCTCGAACCATACATCAGCGTGGAGAGAATTCCCCTACCCTGATCATCAGTCCCCAGAAGGTATCTGCTGTCGCCACCCTCTTCCCAGACCGGGGGAAGAAGCGAGTCAATCAAAGAAAGATTGGCCGGGTCAAACGGATTTTGTGGCGCAATAAGAGGCGCGAACAAAGCTGCAAAAAAGATCAACAAGGTGACGATGGCCGCAACAACGGTCAGCTTCGATTGTTTGAAAGAATGCCAGATATCCGAGTCCGCGATACGGGCCAGGAGACCCGGTGGAGCTTCACTGGAAACACTCATACTTCCCCCCCACCGATGCGGATGCGCGGATCCACCATCACATAAAGAATATCCACAATCAGATTAATCATGACGAAGAGAAACGCCACCAGCAGCAGGTAGGCAGACATGATGGGAATGTCCACGTCCTGCACGGCTTGCAGGAACATCAATCCCATTCCGGGCCACGAGAACACGGTTTCTGTAATAATCGCAAATGCGATGATTGAACCGATTTGCAGTCCTGTGATGGTTATGACCGGGACCAGGGTGTTCTTAAGCGCATGACCGAAATGTATGGAACGGTTACGAAGCCCGCGCGCTTTGGCGAACTTGATATAATCGGTGCGCAAGACTTCCAGCATTTCCGATCTCACCAACCGCATGATGAGTGTCAATTGGAACAAGCCCAATGTGATCGCTGGCAAAATCAGCGCCTTCAATCCTGATGTCGTTGTAAAGCCTGTGGTCCACCAGCCGATATCGACCGTTTCTCCGCGACCAAAGCTCGGCAACCATTGCAGCAGAACCGCAAATACGAAAATCAACAGTATGCCGACGAGGAATGGAGGCAAGGATATACCAACCAGCGAAACCGTAAGAAATGTCTTGGACAGGAAACTTTCGCGACGCAGCGCCGTGTAGACCCCCATGGGTATGCCAGCCACCAGCGCAAAAATAGTCCCGACCAACGCCAGTTCCAGCGTCGCGGGTAATCGCTCCGAGATCATCGTCGCTACGGGCCGCTTGAACTGATAGGAAATACCGAAGTCGCCTTGAACAGCCTTGCTGATAAAATTGAAAAACTGGACCGGCAGCGGGTCTTTGAGACCCAGTCGCTCGCGCAATTCTTCACGCTCTTCAAGCGTGGTCTCCAGCCCCACCATCTGATCGACCGGATCACCAATAAAAGTGAACATGGTAAAGGCGATCATGCTGACCACCAGCATGACCAATCCGGCCTGAAACAGTCTTTGAATGATAAATGCGAGCATAAAGGAAAAGGCCCCGCCGGAGCGGAGCCTTGTTTATTTTTACTTCATGTTGACGTGGTAAAGCATGAGGACGTTGTCCGCACGCTGTTTCACGTCAGCTTTGCTTGATACACCCCAAGCAAGACCCTGCTGGTGAAGTGGGATATAGGCCACTTCATCGGTGGTGATCTTATAAGCCTGCGTGATGAGATCGAGGCGTTTTGCCGGATCGTTCTCAGACAAGACCTGCTTGGTCAATTCGTCAACCTTCTCATTGCAATAACCGCCGAGGTTGAAGAGGCTGCCATTTCCTTCCGCATCGCGGCAATTGTGCAGGTTTGAAAGCACGTTCCACGAGTCAAAGGAACCAGGCGTCCAACCAAGAAGGAAGAAAGAGGTTTCAAAACCACCGGAAGCCAAAACTTTCGCAAAGTATTGCGCTTTAGGCTGGGCGTTCAGGTTTACCTTGATCCCTACTTTGGCAAGCATTGATACCACCGCCTGACAGATCGCTTCGTCGTTCACGTAACGGTCATTCGGGCAATCCATGCCAACCTCAAAGCCGTCGCCGTATCCTGCCTCAGCAAGAAGTGCTTTTGCGCCGTCAGGATTATACTCAAGGCGTGAGAACTGGCCGGCATTTTCAAACATGAACGGTGAGATCATGATTGCTGACGGAGTTGCAAGATCACGCATCACCTTCGACTTGATCGCCTCAATATCGATTGCATGGTAGAAAGCCTTGCGGACGCGAATGTCCTTGAAAGGGTTCTTGCCCTTCACGCTTGATTCCAGCAACTCATCGCGAATCTGATCCATACCGAGGAAAATGGTACGTAGCTCAGGTCCGGTGAGAGCAGCTGTGGTTGCATTGGCGTCCACGCGCTGAATATCCTGAACCGGAATTGGGTACACCAGATCCATTTCACCTGACAAAAGCGCTGCAACACGAGTGGCGTCTGACGCGATTGTGGAGAACTCAACCTTGTCCACGTTGTGGGCTTTGTTGGCATCATTCCACCAGTCAGCATTTGCTTCGAACATGGTTTTCACGCCTGCTTCATGGCTGATGAGTTTGAAAGGACCGGTACCATTTGCATTCAACGAAATGTAGCTGGCATTCGTGTCAGACGCTGAAGTCACCGCAACGGAGTCGTTTGCTTCAGCCCATTCTTTATCGATGATGGACCAGGTATCCCACTCAAAGTGAAGGATCGGATTTGGCGAAGACAAGACAACGTCAACCGTATGATCGTCGACTTTCACGAACTCTGCATCTTCCGGGATACGGCTTTTCAGGTCAGAACCTTCAGCACGAACTCGGTTTGCGGAGAAGACCACGTCATCGGCAGTAAAATCGTTGCCGTTATGGAACTTCACGCCCTTGCGAAGATTAAAGCGCCAACGGGTTGGCTCAACCACTTCCCAGCTTTCAGCCAATGCAGGCAGAATTTGAAGGTCAGGTCCACGGCGCGTCA
>CAWUJX010000091.1:0-12046 GCA_963922635.1 uncultured Hyphomicrobiales bacterium
GTCACCAATGCAGGGTTCCTTACAGCGCTTTATGTGATCCTTGTCCCAATCCTCATGGTCAGCATATTCCGGGTGCGCCAACCCTTCATTATTTGGCCCGCAGCAGGTTTGTCTCTTTTTGGAATATACCTGTTGAGCGGCGGAAATCTCGCTGCACTCAATTCAGGCGATTTGCTGATTATTCTCTGCGCTTTGTTTTGGGCGGGCCATGTGATTTTGACGGGCCGCGTCGGTCAAAAAACACAACTGCCCGTTACCATGGCGACAACGCAGTTTTTTGTAACAGCGGTTCTCGCATTACTCGCGTATTTCTTGGCCGTTGTGGCTGATCTTGGTGAAACAATTCCCACAGCAGCGCAACTGATGGGCGCCATGCCGGAGATTATTTATGCGGGAACCATTGCAGGTGGGCTGGGTTTCACCCTTCAAGCAGTGGGACAACGGTATACGTCAGAAAGCGCTGCTGCGGTTCTGATTTCCACAGAGAGCCTGTTTGCCGCGCTTTTCGGTGCGCTGTTTTTGTCAGAGCGCTTGAACAGTATCGGGTATGTGGGTTGCGGTTTGATATTTATCGCTATCCTGCTCGTGGAGTTGATGCCGCGCAAGGCGGCACCACAGCAGATTTAACCATCGTCAGCTATGTGTGCTTAATAAGCGTGCCCGGTTAGACGTCCACGGTAGTACCGTTTTCCGTAATGGCGATGATGACCGTAACGGTACCCACGATAATAGCCGCGATTGTAATGGCGGCGAACCTTGTAGCGTCGGTGGCCGTAATGCCTGTGGTAACGTTTGCCGCGATGATGGCGCACATAGTTGTGTGCAATCACACCACCGATGATAGCACCAGCGATGATAGCGGCACGCTTGTTCTTATGACCAGCATCCGCACTCTGCACATTCACTGTCGAAAAGACAGGTAACGCCAATGCAAGCGCCAACATAGGCTTGATCAAAAACTTACTGATAGGAGTACTCATGGTTTTGCCTTTCGTCTCACTCTTCAGAAAATTGTCACCCAAGTGTCTCAGGTTAACACACATTAACCATTGGATCGTGAACCGAACATGAACGGCCAATTTAGCAGGCAAAACCGATAGATCGTTAGTCGCGGATGACCTGTTTGGCCGTTTTGCCCTCAGTTTTGTCATAGGCGAGTAGAGCCTTGAACGGGCTAAGGTTTTTGTCGGGGTTCTTGCCGTCAGCCAGACTGTAAATGTGCTCATAATACCAGCCGAGTGAACCCCACGCGTTCAAATCCCGCAAAAATGAGATCGGCGACCGTGGACCAAAAAGACCTGACCCCACTGTGAGATCATCATCACGGCTTTCCAATCTATCAACTTCCCCGCGTAAAATTTTACCCGCTCCATCGGGGTCGAGTACCAAGGGTCGTCCGAGTCCGATAATGTCCGCTTCACCGCCATCAACGGCTTCCGCCATGGCAGCAGCGCTTCTGAAGCCACCTGTTACCATGACCGGGATAGTTACAGCCGCTTTCAGCTTGGGAACAAAATCCAGAAAATACGCTTCTCTTTTCTTGGTGCTTTCTCGACGCGTATCGTCTGATCTTTGCGCAAGAGGGTCTTTGCGGTCGAAATTGATCATTCGCGGCTGTTCATAGTTTCCACCGGAAACTTCAATCATGTCGCATCCGGCTTTTTGCAACCAGCCGGCAACGGTCACACTGTCTTCTTCTGAAAATCCGCCTTTTTGAAAGTCCGCCGAATTTAGTTTAACCCCAACGGCAAACGGCTTGGAGATAGCATCACGGGTTCGCCTGACAATCTCAACTAGAAAACGCGCGCGATTCTCCAGACTTCCGCCCCATTGGTCGGTTCGTACATTGGAGAGACCGGACAAAAACTGTGACGACAGATATCCGTGGGCAGCATGAATTTGCACACCGTCAAATCCGGTCTGGTGCGCGACACGGGCGGCATAAACGAAATTATCGATCACCGATTCTATTTCGTCATCGGTCAAAGGTGTAGGTTTTCCGAACCGTCCGTTGCCCATTTTCAAGCCAATATCCGAAGGAGCCTTTGGATTCCGGTTGATCATCTTTTGCGTTTGACGACCCGCATGATTGAGCTGCATCCAGATGTGGGCACCATGTAGCTTTGCCGCGCTTGCCATCTCCGCAAGGGACGCCAACGCAGAATTAGACTGTGTCCCCTCAATGGCGAGATTGCCGCCACGTTCAAGATGCCATCGGTCAACAATCACATTTCCGGTAACGAGCAAACCGGCACCACCCTCACCCCAGCGCTTATACAAATTGATGATGCGTTCATTGGCTTCGTTTTTGCCAGGGCAAAGACCTTCGGTCATTGCGGCCTTGGCGAGCCGGTTGGGAAGAACCGCCCCGCACGGCAACGATATCGAACTTGAAAGTACTTGCTGAATATTCATTATTTCCCCGCACACGATACAATGAGGGTAACCCCCACAAAGAGTAAACTTTTTTTCAGGTTTTGCAGACTACGACAACCCTAGCAGCGATGCTGCAATAAATTTCTTAATGATGGAAAACCCGCACTCTATGGCACCAGTGGATCCGGCAGCATTTCAAGGTGAAGCGGTCCGCGCGGGTCCCAAGGGTGAGCTTCCGCAACTTCTTCATCAAACTCCACGCCAAGACCAGGTTCGGATGAAGGTATAACATTCCCATCTTCCCATTGTATTGGCTTTTTCAGCAACTCACCATGAAAGCCATCCCAGGTCTTGATAGACTCCAATACGAGAAAATTCGGGCTGCACGCAGAAAGTTGCGCATTGGCGGCACCGACAATCGGGCCACAATAACAATGTGGGGCAATATGGGCGTGATACGTCTCTGCCATGGAAGCAATTTTCTTACCGTCCAACAGACCGCCGGAACGCCCCAGGTCCAGTTGCAAAATCGATGCGGCACCCGCCTGAAGAACTTGTGCAAACTCATACCGCGTACATAGTCTCTCGCCAGTCGCTACTGGGATCGACGTTTTCCGTGCAACCTCACCCATCACCGACGGCATGTCCGGTGGGACCGGCTCCTCAAACCACAGCGGATCATAGGGCTCTATGGCTTTTGCCAATCGCACTGCGCCCGAGGGCGAAAATTGACCATGAGTGCCAAACAAAATATCAGCGCGGGTACCCACCGCCTCACGGATCGCCGCACACATCCGCGCGGATAAATCAATATCGACCAAACGGGGCATATGCCCGTCATAGGCGGTGTAAGGCCCCGCTGGATCAAATTTGATCGCGGTAAATCCCTGCTCTACCGCCTTAACCGCTGCCTTCGCCGCAAGCTCAGGATCGTTGTAAACAGTCGCCTCACCCTCATCCATATCGGACGGGTAAACGCTGTCGCCCTCGGGCGGATAGAGATACGTGTAGGAACGAAGGCCTTCATGAACCCGGCCACCGAGAAGTTCATAGACCGGTTTTCCGGCCTCCTTGCCAATCACATCCCAACAGGCCATTTCGAGCGCAGAAACACAGCCCATCATGGTGATGTCCGGCCGCTGGGAAAATCCGGATGAATAAGCACGACGCCAGAACGCTTCCACGTGATGAGGGTCTTGGCCTTCAAGATATCGGCCGAAAACATCCTCAATGCAGGCAACCATGACGTCCGGGCTGAACGTAGCGGCATAACACTCGCCATATCCCACCACGTTACTGTCAGTCGTGATTTTCACAAAAATAAAATACCGCCCACCGGTATGTGGCGGTGGATTGCCAACAACGAATGTTTTGAGATCTGTGACCTTCATCGATCGCCCCTGCTCTGACTGGAAGGGGTACAATGGCTCAATGCAATTTCAAGTCAATCGGCTTTTGGCGGTTTATTGACGGTCTGCGTCCGTCTTGTGGCTTGCGAGAAAACTCGGGGGCGGGCACATCAAGCCGCTCATATGGCGCTTCTTTTTCAGCAGGATGGATGACGTTTTCGGCTCAATCGCATTAGGCAGTGTTACATCCTTACCCGCTTTCGCAGACGTCATGGGTTTCTTTGGTGCGATAAAGTTTTTCGATTTTGTCATGGCGGGGCTCCGTAGGAATTTTTACTCTCATATGATTGTGACATCATCATGTTCATGGCTTGCACCACATGCACGTTGCCTCACTTTTTTCGAAAGCACAGGAGTGCTTGACTAAGTGAGCGAATAACGTCACGAAAATGCATCCACAAAATCTCCATCAGGCATCGAAAACCCATGCGCGCCCGGCTTTCTGACATTCTCCAAAATCCCAACTTCGAAAAAATCATCATGGCATTGATCGTGTTCAACGCGATCATTCTGGGCCTCGAAACCAGCGACTGGTGGATGTCAAACTTCGGCTCGGTGCTAATCACGTTGGACAACGCGATTTTGATGGTGTTCGTCGTGGAAATCGCAGCACGGTTACTTGTTGATTTCAGAGGTTTCTGGCGAGACCCATGGCGGATTTTTGACTTCGCTGTGGTCGCGATTGCGCTTATCCCGGCATCCGGACCGTTAGCGATCATGCGCGCTTTCCGCATACTGCGAGTATTGCGCCTGATATCCAGTATTGAAGCAATGCGACGTGTAGTTGCCGGACTGCTGAACGCCGTGCCCGGCATGGGATCAATCGTCTTTTTGCTGGCGATTGTGTTTTACGTGTTCGCCGTTATCTCCACTAAACTTTTCTCCGACGCCTTCCCGGAATGGTTTGGTACGCTCGGCGCATCTGCTTACACGCTATTCCAAATCATGACGCTTGAAAGTTGGTCCATGGGGATTGTCCGTCCGGTCATGGAGGAATTCCCTTACGCTTGGGTACTATTCGTCCCGTTTATCGTTCTCACAGCGTTCACGGTTCTGAACCTGTTCATCGGGGTCATTGTCGATGCCATGCAATCGGAACACGAGGCTGAAGCCAAACAAGAGCGAAACAAAGTCTTCAACGAAACCGAAATGATACTGGAAGAAGTCCGCGCCCTTCGAAAAGAAGTGGCTGAACTAAAGGCGCGGTAACTTGCATTAATCGAAAACGATTACGTTTTTAACGGCCTTACCGTTTCGGACCTCTTCGAAAGCCTCATTGATTTCTTCGAGTTTGAATGTTCCCGAAATGAGTGGATCAAGCTGGTATTTGCCGGCGGCATACAATTCGATGAGTTCAGGAATATCCTGCGAAATGATCGTATTGCCCATTTTTGTGCCGATAAATTTTTGCCCCCAAGCGGCCATGGTCCCAGGGTCATAATCGCCTCGTGTGTCACTCGACGGCATGCCAACAATCACGACCGACCCGTTCTTCGTAATGTAACTCTGCGCGGAATCGATGGCAGGTTTCACACCCACCGTCACAAAGACAAAATCCGCGCCGCGCCCATCGGTGATCGCCATAACCTGATCAACCGCATCCTTATCGGAAGGATTGATAGCGTGGGTGGCACCAAACGATTTGGCCACTTCGAGTTTCTCCGCAGACAAGTCCATCGCGATCACACTGGAAGCACCCGCCAGTTTTGCGCCTTGGACTGAATTGAGCCCAACACCACCACAACCGATGACCACGGCATGTTGACCGGCTTTCATACCTGCCGCATGGCGTACGGCTCCGTATCCCGTAATCACGCCACAGGCCAAGAGCGACGCCACTTCAAACGGCATATCCGCAGGCACCGGTTGAAGCTGACTGTGATGAACAACCACCTCTTCGGCAAATGCACCGCAATTCATTGCCTGGACAATTTCATTCCCGGCTTCATCGGTAATCGGCTTGGAGTAGAGGAGTGGAAATTCACTGTCACACAAGACCTCCATCCTTTCCCCGCAATAATGGCAATCGCTGCAATGGCGAACAAGTGTAACGATCACATGATCACCAACCTGATAACGGGAAACGCCCTCGCCTACGCTTTCAACAATCCCGGCACCTTCATGTCCAAAGACGGCTGGCAATGTTCCACCCCAAATTCCATCTGCATAAGACAAATCAGAATGGCAGATCGAACAGGCTTTTAAGCGTATCTTGACCTCGCCTTCACGTGGATCGGCCACGGTAACCGTCTCTATGGTGAGCGGAGCTCCAAATTCCCTGCAAACTGCGGCTTTTACCATGATTTTTGCGCTCCCAAACCAATGGCTGAAATGAACGGCTCGTTAAACCTTGGCGCTGAAATCTATACAAGTGCCGCGGCGACCCTAGCTTGAAACCGCCGCGAATAGGGTTAAGCTGAACATTGGGCTCTGCCCGGTGGGGCAGAAGGAGCAGGTTTCCATGCAAATGGATCAACAGCGACAGATACGTGCAGCACTCGATGAAATCCTTCAGTCGAGTGGCTTCTCTAATTCTGCGCAAATGCAGAATTTCCTGCAATTCATCGTATCCATGACGCTGGAGGGCCGTGAAACGGATATCAAAGGGTATACGATCGGCGTGGATGCCTTGGGCAAAGACGAAAGCTTTGACCCAACCACTGAT
Organism: uncultured Hyphomicrobiales bacterium; assembly: GCA_963922635.1. Taxonomy (GTDB): domain Bacteria; phylum Pseudomonadota; class Alphaproteobacteria; order Rhizobiales; family Rhizobiaceae; genus JAALLB01. The sequence continues at coordinate 6,451 of CAWUJX010000091.1, forward strand.
CCATCAGTGCGGGTGTTGGCAGGCAGGCTACGTCAGGCACTCACAAGTTTTTATGTGGAAACGCCCGATCATCTGAGCCCGAAAATTGATCTTCCGAAGGGTAAGTACGTCCCTGTTTTTGAATGGCCGGATGAAGCCGAAGCGGCGAAGGAAATCGCACAGACCACTGAGACAAATGAGGAAAGCGAGTACACACCGGCAATCGTTAAGCCGGAAGCTGAACCGATCCGGTACTACAGCGCCCTTCTGGTGAGCATCGCAGCGTTAGTGATTGGCCTATTTAGCCTGCTCGCAACGCAACATTCACATGATATCACAGGCGCAATTCCTCCTGCCTCCCCCTTATACGTAGAGCACACAAAATTACCGCTCATTCAATTGGATATCTCCCATGATGAGGAAGGATTTCCGGACTGGATATCACCACAACTTGCAGAATCCCGAGCGGTCATTTCCTTTTCGCGTTTCAATGAATACCGCTTCACAACGGAACCGCTCGAAAATGACCGGGTGCCGCCGGCAGACTATAAAATCGAGGTCTTCTTTTCATCGGTTGAAGAAACCCAAGACCTGGAAGCGTTCATCACCATTAAACGCGGAAATACCGGAGAAATCATCTGGTCGGGAAGAGACCTTTTCACCTCTCAAGATAATGCATCCCAAGACCAGAACCGAAAACGCGTCGGCAATTTGGTGTCTCCAATTATGTCACCCTATGGCATCATCCACGGGGACATCGTCAACCGCGAAGTTCCGCCGCCACGCCTCGCCTGTATCCGAAACATCTACGAGTATTTTTATTCAGAAGAGTTGCAGACATTTTCAAACGGGGTTGCGTGTGCAAACGAAGCGCTCACTTCTGAAAACACATCGTCCTCGATGTACGCGATGATGACGTTTTTGAAAGTTGAGGCTTACCGACGGAACTTGGAAACAGGCGGAGACGACCCTTTATTGGCGGCCCGTGAGTTTGCCGATGAAGCAGTGAAGCTGGACGAAGCGAATGCGCGTGCATATCAAGCGCGGTTTGCGGTCGAGAAGGCATCTGGAAATCGCGAAGGAGCCATCCAGTTTGCCAAGGCAGCCATCGAAAGAAATCCGTTTGATCGTGACATTATTGGCGACTTTGCGGCCTACCTGATTTCGATTGAGGAATTGGAACAGGCGCGCAAACCGCTGGAGACCGCACTCGCATTGTCTCCACGCCCTCCGGCATGGCTGATCTTCTATCACTACCTTTATGCGGAATTGACCGGCGACTTTTTACGGGCCGATAAGGTCGCGGAGCAGATTACCATCAACAATTCTCCGCTACTGGCAACTGCCCTGCTGCTTGCGGCTGAACGAACCGGCGACCGCACCCAAGTGGCGGAGGCAAGCGCTGTTCTACAATCAACCGAGCCGGGTTTTCTTGCAAACCCCGAGGCGGAATTGTTGAGACGCGGCTTACTGCCAAGCCTTGCAGAGCGGCTGAGCGAGAGGGTGAAACGGGTTACAACCGACATGTAACCGTTACTAACTTTTTCCGCACACGTAATTCCTGCATTTACCAACCATCAGATCACGACAAGAACCAGTGCGTAAGCACGGGGCGGGTTCGCGTGACAGTGTTCCTTTTCAGGGGCGAGGGAACACACCTTGTCAGCCGATCATCGGGGCGGATATCGGCTGAACTTCTGCATGGTTGGCGCACCCTGCCTTTCCATGCAGGTCCGTCGGCGCGTTGGGGCAAACGCGACGACACCGCGACAGGAGTAGTTTTCTGCTCCTGTCGCATCTTAGCTTCAGCAATTAAATGATAACCCAACGACCCCGCGGCCTTGCTTCAAAGACTGAGAAACCTCAGCCCTTGGCCAAGTCTAATTCCGATCGAACGCGCCAAACCGCAAAAAGTGATAGGCCTGTTCGTGGACCGATCTGGTTTGCGGGAAGAACGAATGATTTGCAGGCACGGTAATATGATCACGCATTCCGATCACTTTCGTACTTTCCACCGAAACTTTTCCATCATCTTCTCCGGGAATGATCGCTGAGGATACCGGATCAATGGACGCGTTTCCCGCCACAACACCCATCGGATAATCAACTTTACCCATCAATTCATCGAGGCCCGCACCATTTGTCACCAATTGCTGGCCCGCAGGCCCATACACGGTTTCAAAAATCCAGTTTTCTTTCAGAAAGTCGGCGACTTCACTGCCGCCATTGGGAGAAGCAAGTTGCACCACACGACCCAAATTATCCGGTCGATATTGATTGAGAACGATACGCGCGAGAATACCGCCCATCGAATAACCCACGAAATGAACCGGCTTTGACGGGTCCATCGTCTCACGAATCTCTCTGGCAACCATTGCCGCCAACTCATTAAGCGGGTGTTTTGTGGACGGGTAATCCAGATTGAAAACCGTATATCCCTTGCTTTCAAGATACCGCTCAATGTCATCCATATGTGAAGATGACCGCGCGATCCCGTGTAGCAAAATGACCTGCTCGTTGCGCGGCTGCACCTCAGCCTGTGCGGTGGATGGGACCAAAACCGCTAACAGAGGGATCAATAGAGATTTAATGCGCCTAATCATGCTATTTCTGTGCGGGATGAATTGGGACATTTCAAGGGCAGTATTGAAAATGCGATAGCTATTTGTAAATGAACGCGCAAAAATTCTCCCCCGACAGCTAGCTGTCAGTATCTGTGCTTCTCTTAGACATTTGCAGTTTAAATAGTCGGCAGTTCCATTACATTGTTCATATGTCCAAAAATCCAAAAGATTCTTCCGGCTTTGAAGAAGCCCCGCAGCAGCCTTTGACGGGTGGCCCGCTGAAGGGTTCCGTTGCCGATTGGGCGGATGAAATTACAGAACAGGCGAAGCAAGATTCGGGGTTCAAAAAGCCTTCGGCCAAAACAAAACCAAAACCTGGCGAGCCCGGCAGTTCCACACGCACGGCAAAAAAATCGGCGGAAGAACGCGAACGGTATGGCGGCGATGGATCAATCGCGGCTAACGTGCAGGACGGCCGCAAAGCAAAACTTTCGCCCAAAGGCGCCAAAGCCAAAGGCACGTATTCAGAAAAACACGTGAACAAAGGCGCGATCATTGGTGCTTCCAGCGACCCCAAGGAACGCGCAGCGGGCGGTTTGAATCCTATCGCAGGTTTAGACGTTTCACTGGAAGAAGCAGAGAAGCTGCTTGCGCACACAAAAGCCAACAAGAAAAAAGCAGCCGAAAAAACCACAATTGCAAAACCGTTTGGCTACGAAGGTGACGCGCTTGAGGGCGTAACGGCGACCGTCGATGCTTTATCGAAACTGATTGCTGACGGAAATCCGCTAATCAAGAACGGCGAGGAATGGGTGCCACACCGTCCTGCCCGCCCCGTTAAATCAGAACCCGGAATTCCACTGAAAATGGATACGGAGTTTGAACCCTCCGGCGACCAGCCAACCGCAATTAGAGACTTGGTTGAGGGGCTTAAAGGTGTCAGCTATCTTGGCGATCTTCCCTCCGTGGCGAGCGAGGCGACGCCGTCAACGGGCGAAAGCGCGGTTGCGATTTCGGAAAATAAAGAAGGCGAACAAACCCAGGTTCTGCTTGGTGTCACCGGCTCCGGTAAAACCTTCACCATGGCAAAGGTGATCGAAGAGACCCAACGCCCCGCGATCATCCTCGCGCCCAACAAAACCCTCGCAGCACAGCTCTATGGAGAGATGAAGTCCTTCTTCCCGGAAAACGCCGTTGAGTATTTCGTTTCCTATTACGATTATTACCAGCCGGAAGCTTACGTCCCGCGCTCAGACACTTACATTGAAAAAGAATCGAGCGTTAACGAGCAGATCGACCGGATGCGCCACTCCGCGACCCGCGCCCTGCTCGAGCGCGATGACGTGATCATCGTTGCGTCGGTTTCCTGCATTTATGGTATTGGCTCGGTCGAAACCTATACGGCCATGACGTTTGAGATGAAGATCGGCGACACGCTCGACCAACGGGCACTACTGGCCGATCTCGTGGCGCAGCAATATAAGCGCAACGATGCGGCTTTCACCCGCGGCACGTTCCGGGTGCGTGGCGATACGATCGAGATCTTTCCCGCGCACCTGGAAGACAGCGCCTGGCGAATTTCGCTCTGGGGTGACGAGATCGAAACCATCACGGAATTTGATCCGCTCACCGGGCAAAAAACGGGTGATCTCAAGTCTGTTAAAATCTACGCGAACTCGCATTACGTGACGCCGCGCCCCACGCTCAATCAGGCGATCAAATCAATCAAAGCCGAATTGAAGATGCGCCTTGAGGAACTTAACGGCATGGGCCGTCTGTTGGAAGCGCAACGGCTGGAGCAGCGCACTCGCTTTGACCTTGAAATGCTGGAAGCCACCGGCTCTTGCGCTGGCATCGAAAACTATTCGCGCTATTTGACAGGCCGCAAGCCCGGCGAGCCACCGCCAACACTCTTTGAATATATCCCGGACAACGCAATCGTGTTCGTCGATGAAAGCCACGTCACCATTCCGCAGATCGGCGGCATGTATCGGGGCGACTTCCGCCGCAAGGCAACGCTCGCAGAATACGGCTTCCGCCTGCCGTCCTGCATGGATAACCGCCCCCTTCGCTTTGAAGAATGGGACCGCATGCGCCCACAAACCATCGCCGTGTCCGCCACGCCCGGCAATTGGGAAATGGAAGAGGCAGGCGGCGTTTTCGCAGAACAGGTGATCCGACCTACGGGCCTCATCGACCCGCCGGTGGAAGTGCGCCCCGCCCGCTCGCAAGTGGATGATGTGCTTGGGGAAATCAAGGATACCGCCCTCGCCGGCTATCGCACACTCTGCACTGTGCTCACCAAGCGCATGGCGGAGGACCTCACCGAATATCTGCACGAAAACGGAGTGAGCGTGCGCTACATGCATTCCGACATTGATACGCTGGAGCGCATCGAAATCATCCGCGATCTGCGTCTCGGTGCGTTTGATTGCCTCGTCGGCATCAACCTGCTCCGCGAGGGCTTGGACATTCCCGAATGCGCATTGGTCGCCATTCTTGACGCGGACAAGGAGGGCTTTCTGCGGTCCGAAACCTCGCTGGTGCAAACCATCGGCCGCGCCGCGCGAAACGTGGACGGAAAGGTCATCCTCTATGCCGATACGGTCACGGGATCGATGGAACGCGCCATGGCGGAGACGAACCGCCGCCGCGAAAAGCAGGTCGCCTACAACACGGAGCATGGCATCACGCCAGAGAGCGTGAAGAAGAATATCGGCGATATTCTCGACAGCGTGTACGAGCAGGACCATGTGCGCGTGGATACGGGCCTCGCGGAAGAAGGCGAGTTGATTGGCGCGAACCTCGCCGCCCACCTCGAGGGGCTGGAAAAAGAAATGCGGGATGCTGCTGCCGACCTCGACTTCGAAACCGCCGCCCGCCTGCGCGACGAGATCAAACGCCTGCGCGAAGTGGAACTTGCGGTTTCCGACGATCCACTCGCGCGGGATACCGGTGTTGAAAATACCCGCGACTCTCGTAAGCGGAAGGCGCAGGGCAAACCTGTGAAGTCAGATCGAGGCACACCTCCCTCCGTGGCAGGGAAGACAAGC
>CAWUJX010000092.1:0-11982 GCA_963922635.1 uncultured Hyphomicrobiales bacterium
TCGCCTTCCATTCCCGGCATCAGCGCCTTGATGATTTTAGGCGGTGGTTCGCTGATCTGGGCCGCGTTTCCCACGTTCTTTTATTTCGTGGTCGTGCCCATCCTTGATTATCTCGTGGGGGAGGACACCACCAACCCGCCGGAAGAGGTGGTCGAAAAGCTCTCCTCCGATGGTTATTACCGCGTGCTTCTGCATCTTTCCGTGCCGGTGTTTTATTTCACGTTTTTCGCGGTCGCCTATGTGATCGGTACGATGGACTTGCCGGTCTGGGCGTTCGTCATGCTGGCGATCAGCGCCGGCGTATCCAGTGGCAGCGGGCTGACTGTTGGTCATGAACTGGGCCATAAACATGACTGGCTCGACCGCCTCAGCGCGAAACTGATCACGGCACTCACCGGATATGCGCATTTCAACATTGAACATAACCAGGGCCATCACGTGATGGTCGCCACGCCGGAAGACCCGGCTTCGTCGCGCCTCAATGAGAGCATTTACAGGTTTGCATTTCGGGAAATTCCCTACACGGCCCTGAGGGGCTGGGAGCTGGAAAAGCGTCGGCTTGAAAAACGGGGCTTGAGCTTTTGGCACTGGCGCAATGATCTGCTGCAGGGCTATGCTATTACGCTCGCCATTGCCGTGGCGCTCGTTGCCATGTTTGGCTGGTTCATGCTCGGGTTCCTTGCGCTTCATCATGTGATCGGCTGGTTGCAACTCACCGGTGCAAACTATGTGGAACACTATGGGCTCAAGCGACCGAAGAAGGAAAACGGACGCTATGCGCCCTGTGAACCGCACCATTCATGGAACACTAATCACGTGGTCTCCAACCTGATGTTGTTTCACCTGCAGCGCCATTCCGATCACCATGCCAATCCCATGCGGCCCTATCAGTCGTTGCGGAATTTTGATGAACTGCCGCGATTGCCCAGTGGATATCCCGGCTGTTTTGTCTTGGCATACATGCCGCCTCTGTGGTTCAAGGTTATGAACCCGAAAGTGATGGCCTGGGCAGGGGGAGATTTGTCCAAGGTCAACACGGGCGTATAATTTAACAAATTTCTGGAGGGGGATATGAAAGAAGTCGGATTGCCGATCGCGCTTGCGATCATCATGTTTGGGATGGGGCTAGGCCTCACATTTGCGGATTTTACGCGGGTCTTTTCCCGGCCCAAGGCTTTCGTCGTGGGGACATTCCTGCAAATTGTCAGTCTTCCGTTGCTGACCATTCTCATTATTACGCTCTTTCCGCTGGCAGCGCCGTTTGCCGTGGGCATGATGATTTTGGCCGCGTGTCCGGGCGGGGTCACGTCCAACATTCTGACGTATATCGGCAAGGGCGACGTGGCGCTTTCGGTGTCGCTGACTGCGATCATCAGCGTGCTCGGATTTATCACCGTGCCGCTGATCACTGGATGGGCACTCAAGAATTATATGGGTGAAAACGCGCCTGAACTGGATATCGCCAGCACGATCATCGGGGTGTTCGTGATCACCACTGTGCCGGTTGTTTTGGGTATGTTGGTGCGGAAGATAAGCGCCTCATTTGCCGACAAAGCGGAGAAGGTGTTCAGCCCGCTTTCGATTATCGTGTTTCTCGTGGTCGTCATTGGCGCGCTGATCGCTGAGCGCGATAACATCGTTCCTTACATTTCACAGACCGGGCTTCCCACGATTGTCCTCAATGTGGTGACCATGGGGGTGGCGGCATTGGTGGCGTTGGTGCTTGCGGTTCCGCGTGAACAACGCACGGCCATCACGCTTGAATGCGGGCTTCAGAACGCGACGCTTGGCATTGTTGTTGCGGTGACGATTTTGGACCGGACCGATATTTCCGTGCCGATCGCTGTCTACGGATTGTTGATGCTGTTCACCGGCTTCGGCTATGCGCTGTGGGCACGTTCAGGCAACAAGGCATAAAGTTTGGCTAGCCGCAAAAACTCCAGACACAAAGCAACGCTTGCTGCGCGCGCGGCCGGGTTTGTTGATGGTGAATCGGCGGGCATCGTTCCGCCCATTCAGCAATCCACGACCTTTGTGCGGGATGAAAATTACGACCTCGTCAATTCGGAAAATTCCTATGGGCGGGACCACAATGATCAAGTGCGCCTTGCGGAGCGCATTTTATGCGAGATGGAAGGCGGTGAGGATTGTCTGCTGTTTGCTTCTGGCATGGCTGCCATTGCGGCGGTGCTTTCAACGCTCAGGCGCGATGATTGCCTTTTGCTGCAATCGGGCTGTTATTGGGGGAGTACCGCCTTCATTCGCGATTTCTGTGAGATGCGGGAAATTCAATTGGTGGAAGCTGACAGCGCTTTAACCGATGAATTTATCGCAAAGATTGCAGCACTAAAACCGAAGCTGGTTTTCATCGAAACGCCGTCAAATCCATGGATTAAAATTTGTGATGTGGCTGCGATCTCCAAAGCTGCCAAATCGGCAGGCGCGGAGGTTATTGTCGACGCCACCGCCGCAACGCCCGTTCTGATGCAGCCACTGGCGCTCGGTGCGGACCTCGTCATGCATTCTGCCACCAAAGCGATAAACGGTCATACGGATGTTTTGGCGGGGTCGCTTGCTTGTGCTGATACGGCATCTGAAACATGGAAAGCGATTGAAAGACACCGCCACGGGGCAGGGGCGATCCTCTCTCCCAATTCTGCATGGCTGCTGATCCGGGGCATGCGTACGTTGCCGCTTCGCATGGAGCGCATGTGTGAGAATGCGCTGGCGATCGCAGAACACCTCGAAGGCCATGGGAAGGTGGAAGCGGTTTGGTATCCGGGGCTTGCCTCTCACGAAGGCCACGCCCTTGCATCCGAACAGATGTCAGGCGGTTACGGCTATCTCATGTCTTTTCTGGTGAACGGCGGTCGTGATCAGGCGCTTGATTTTTGCCGGCACCTTGAGGGCATACATCGGGCGACGTCTTTGGGCGGGGTAGAGAGCCTCGTTGAACATCGCCACACCATCGAGGGAGACCTCACGGGCTGTCCCGAAAACCTTATCCGGCTCTCTGTGGGCATCGAACATAAAGAGGACCTCATCAACGAACTTGATGAGGCCCTCTCAAAGGTTTAGTGCGGCAAACGTTTAGCGTGGCAGTTACTTGCCTTGCTTGACGATCACCGGCGTGAGCAGGTCGCCAAAATTGCCATTGCCGCAATGGTGGCGGGCGGAACGGATAAGCTCCACAGACACACCAGCTTCCACTGCTTTCATCACTGACTGGTTCAGTCGATGCAGATCGTTTGCAACCATACGGATTGCAGACTGCTCGTCCGTTGACATGGAAGAAGCCATCTCTTCCGAGCGTTCTTTTACGGGTGGTTTGGTGCTCATTGTTCCTACTCAATTCCTGTTTTTGAGAGTTGTAGCTTTACTTATAGTGCGTCGCGCGCAGTTCGCCAACCTAATGTCAAACAGTTTACAAAATAACTGAAATTTCAAACTTCAACGCCGAATTTTCCATAATTCGGGTATTTCTGTCTTGTTATTAACCAAAAATTTCGTCAATTTGTAAAAATTGTAAATCAATTTCCGGGTAATTTCACCCGCGCGTTCGTTGTTGAGGGAAACCGGATGGCAGATCAGAAAATATTTGCAGGGCCGCGGATTCGCCGAATTCGGTCCGGCCTTCAACTGACCCAGACCGCGATGGCTGAACAGCTGGGGATTTCTGCAAGCTATCTCAATCTGATCGAACGCAATCAACGTCCTCTCACGGTGCAGTTATTGCTCAAACTCGCCTCCACTTACAAGCTTGATCTGGAGGAGTTACAGGGGACAGGTGATGAAAATCTTATGGCGCAATTGAAGGAGGCGTTTTCGGATCCGCTATTGGAAAGCGAGATACCTAACCGTTCTGAGTTGATCGAGTTTACCGATGCAACGCCCAATGTCGCCAATGCCATGGTCAAACTGTATCGGGCGTATCGCGAATCGTTAGAACGCCTGTCAGGTCTTTCCAGCATGATGGCGGAAGAGGGTAATGATGTGATTAAAACCGCTGCCAGACTGCCCATCGACGAAATGCGTCAGGCCATGGAACAACGCTCGCCATACATTCCGGCTCTTGAGCAGAAGGCGGCGGCCATTCTGGATACATTGGACACGAGTGATGGCCTGCTAACCGGATTGAAGCGATGGTTATCGTCCGAGCATGGGATTGTGGTGCAGGTTTTGCCCATTGATGCGATGCCGGATTGGCGGCGGCGTTTCGACAAACACTCTAACCGTTTGCTGATCACCGAACGGCTTTCACCCGCTGACCAATTGCAGGAGGTGGCGCAAGAAGTGGCGCTTTTGGCTGCGTCTACCCTGATTGATGAAGAAGTCGCTTTCTTGAAACTCACGTCTGACGAGGCGCGGCGGTTGGCCCGATTTGAGTTTGCACGTCTCCTCGCACTGGCGATGATGTTGCCGTATGAAAAGTTCATCACGACGGCCAAGAAGCTCCGATATGATATCAATATCCTGCGCTCGCGGTTTGGCGTAACCTTTGCTCAGGCGGCGTGGCGGCTCACCATGCTTCAAAAAACCGGACAAAGTGCGGTGCCGTTTTTTGTGATGGAGACGGATGCTGCGGGCAATCGTATTCGTCGGGCGGGTGCAAGTGGATTTCCCGTGACTCGCTTTGGCGGGGATTGCCCTAAACTCGTTGTGCATCAGGCATTTGGAAGTCCGGGACAGATATTTTCAGAAGCAGTTGTGACCCCGCAAAACGCGGAGTTTGTGGTGATTGGCCGAACCATTGAAGGTCTTAGATCGGGCTATATCGACCGCCCTCAACGCACCGCGCTTCTTGTGGGCTTTGAGATCAGCCATGTGAAAGACGTGATCTATGGTGACGGGCTGTTTGGTGAAAATGCGCCGGAACCCGTGCCCATTGGGCCGGGATGTCGTTTGTGCGAACGCCCGGGCTGTATCACTCGCGCGCATCCGCCGCTCACAAGGCCATTGGGACTGGATGAGATGGTTCGCGGATTTTCCGCCTTTGAGTTTCAATAGGCGCGGTTGTTTCGGTACTCGCCAGAGGTGCAACGACGCGATGCCATGGGCCGCTAATTGTTTAGAGTTTCCGGATTTTTTCGAACGACCAGGTTCGGCGCTTCCAACGTGCCGCCGATTGAAAGCCGATAAGTGCCGGGATTTCCTTCGCGCACTTCTTGCGCGGAGAGTTCCAGCTCTGAGCCTTCGAGGATAACATCACCGAATAACGCAATTCCCATATCATTTGTCACAAGGTTGGCTTGTCCTATGGAAGCGGTGTTGTTCGAAAGGAACGCTTTGAGTTCGAATGTCTCGAAGTTGGTGGTGCCGGATGGTGCCGGCGTGATGTCGTCGTTTGTTTCCAATTCGCTTGCCTGCGCAAACGCTGCTGGAAGATCGATGAGGTTTAGTGTGCCGGAATTTGCCAATAGTTCCATGGAACCATTGACGACAGGGATCGCTTCCGGATCGGAAGTCGGATTGATGCGGAAGTCGAAATCGAGATCGCCGTTTCCGGTGATTGCTGACTGACCAGACAAAAGGCTATTGGAAATCGCACCGATGTCCGCACTTGTTGCGGAGAATTTCATATTGAGCTTCGGTGTTTTCGCTTGCGGAAAAAAGGTTAGTTTGGAAATCAGCGTGCCGTTGAATGCGGTTGCGTCACCGATGTCCAAAATCCATTGTTCTTCGCTGATGTTAATGGTTGCAGCCACTGCTTCCAACGTAACATCGCCGGATGTGATGCGGTCTGAGGAGAGGCGCAAGTCTACGTCGAGGTCGCCCGTACGCAATGTTTCACCGTCAAACCGTGTGAGTGTTTCGAAGTTCAACAAGCCGGGCGGCAATTCAATTTCACCGAATGCAAGGGTGCCATCCAACCTGATTTTGCCTAATTCATTTCGGGCCAGTCGGACAAGTCCTTTGCCTGGTGTTCCATCAATTACAATTGCCGCATCGCTCAGAAGCGTGGCATTCGGTGTCAGGTCAAGCTGTCCGGTCGCCTGCCATTCGCCGAGAATATTCGTTGGGCCAAGATCTATGCTTGCGAACTCTGAAAAGCGGTTGATCGACGGCGTTGTGGCAGTAACTGCACCTTTTGCAAACAAGTCTGCAATCAGGTTTGCCGAACCATTGAATGCCAGATTGATTGGTTCTGACTTGAGATCCATCGTGATTTCGCTTTCACCGCCCGCCAATAGGCTCAAGGGTGATGCGATATCCGCAGTGAGATTTAGGTTTTCATTTTTCCAAATAGCCTGACCATTAATGGTGAAACGGTCATTGGTTCGGGGCCATTGTACGTTCGCATTGAGATTGGTGACGCTTGTGGTGTTCGCATCGATATCGTTAGCGTAGGAAATTGATCCGTCGATTATTTTGAAGCTTCCAAGAGCCGTATCAAACGTTGCCCTTTCTGCGCCTTCTGCGAGTGCAGCTTTTTGCGAATCAAATGCGTCTTTTAATGCGCCGGTTGTCAGGTGCCAGTTTGATTTTCCATCACCGCCGGTTCTTAGATTTAATCTCGGCCGCAATAATTCATATTCACTGATCTGCACGCGACCGATCAGGGCGGGAAGCCAATCGAGCTTCGCGTTTATCTTTTCAATGGCAAGAAGCGGTTTGTTGCCATCTGCGGATAGGGGATCAGCGACAGAAAAGTCTGACACTTCAATTCCAAGGAACGGGCTGAACGACACGGCAGGGTCACCGCGGAAAGCAACCTCACGGCCCGTCAGGTCAGAAAGATGGTTGGTGATGCGTTCGCGCACGGCGTTTGTGGACACCAGAAACGGCAATGCGGCGATCATCACGCCGACCAATATAGCCAACCCAACGAAGATAGTAAAAATGCGTTTCACGCCATACGCCCTGTCAAATGCCAAGCACTCCCGTTCCCGGCAATTGGTTCATTGCCATCGAACAAAATATGATCAGCCACCAACGTTTGTATATACGAACCCACTCGCCTACCCAAGCGTTCTATGGCGCTTTACCCAAGCTTCATGTGCGGCTATTTAGGGTTGCCCGTCCACGAAAATGACAAAACAGGAACTTTCCATGAAGCCTCTATGGTCCCCTGACACTGCGCGTATCGAAAATTCCAATCTCAAGGCTTTCGCTGACTATGCGGCAGAGAAATACGGTCGCTCGTTTGTGGACTACGACGCTATCCACCAATGGTCCTGTGAAAACGGTTCTGAGTTTTGGGATGCCGTTTGGGATTTTTGTGGCGTCGTTGGCGAAAAAGGTGCCCGCGTCGTGGAAGATGAAGACAAAATGCCCGGCGCTTCGTACTTTCCAGACGCGAAACTGAACTATGCCCAGAACTTGCTTCGAACCGATCTGACAGGTGAGGCGCTTGTATTTCGGTGTGAGGACAAGTTCGAAAAGCGCCTGTCGTGGCATGAATTGAGTGAACTGGTTTCCCGATTTCAGCAGGCGTTTCGCGATAAGGGCGTAACGAAAGGTGATCGGGTTTCAGCGATGCTGCCGAATATGCCTGAGACCATTGCCGCAATGCTTGCGGCAGTTTCGCTTGGTGCGATCTGGTCGTCCTGTTCGCCGGATTTTGGCGAGCGTGGGGTCCTCGACCGGTTTGGTCAGATTGAGCCGAAAGTTTTCATAGGCTGTGACGGCTATTGGTATGGCGGAAAGCGTTTGGAAATTTCGGATAAGCTCCAGAAAATCGTTCCTGCTTTGAAGGCTGAAGTAAATATCATCCTGCCGCTTTTGGGAGAGGCTGATCAGGTTGCGGATGCGCTTCCCAACACAGTCTCGATGGAGACCTTGCTCGAGCCGTATGAAGCCCGCGACGTGGAATTCCTGCCACTGGAGTTTTCTCATCCCCTCTACATCATGTTTTCATCCGGCACGACCGGTATTCCCAAATGCATTGTCCATTCCCATGGGGGAACCTTGATGAAGCTCATCAAAGAGCAGCAATTGCAGGTGGACATAAAACAGGGTGACCGGGTCTTTTTCTTTACCACTTGCGGTTGGATGATGTGGAATTGGCTTGTGACGGTGCTAGCGAGTGGCGCGACGGTAATCTTGTATGACGGGTCACCCTTTGCACCCGATGCCAAAGCGATGTTCGATTATGCTGAACAAGAAAAGTTCACGCTTTTTGGAACATCGGCGAAGTTTATCGATGCTGTGCGGAATGCAGGACTTCGTCCTATTGAAACGCATGACTTGTCCAGTGTGCGATTGATTTCTTCCACTGGATCGCCCCTGGCGGATGAGAATTATGAGTTCGTCTATACGGGTATCTGTGCAGACACCCATCTGGCGTCGATGTCCGGCGGCACCGATATCATGGGGTGTTTTGTGGCGGGGATACCGTGGAAGCCAGTTTACAAAGGCGAAATTCAAGGTCCGGTGCTTGGTATGGATGTGCAGGTTTGGGATGATGATGGCAATGCCATGAAATCAGGCAAGGGCGAGTTGGTTTGCACACGAGCATTTCCATCCATGCCGGTGAAGTTTTGGAACGATACCGACGGTTCTAAATACCATTCAGCGTATTTTGACCGATTCGATAACGTATGGTGCCATGGGGATTTCGCCGAATGGACCGAAGCCGGCGGCATGATTATTCACGGGCGATCTGATGCCACGCTCAATCCGGGCGGTGTTCGAATTGGCACTGCCGAGATTTATAACCAAGTGGAACAGATGGATGAAGTTGAAGAAGCGCTTTGCATAGGCCAACAGTGGGAAGGGGATGCAAGGGTCGTTCTGTTTGTGAGACTTTCGGGAGGCGTTTCTCTGAACGATGATCTTGAAGAAAGCATCCGAACGAAAATCCGCACCGGTGCTTCGCCGCGCCATGTTCCTGCAAAAATCGTGGAAGTAACGGATATTCCCCGAACCAAGTCCGGCAAGATTACAGAACTTGCAGTGCGCGATATCGTGCATGGGCGCGAGGTGAAAAACCGCGAGGCGCTGGCAAATCCTGAAGCGCTCGAACTGTTCAAGGACCTCGAAGTCCTACAGAGTTAACAAATGGTTACGCGGAAATTAACCCTGCTTGTCATAATGGGACAGTGTTTCCTTACCGAAGTATGAATATTAAGGTTTTGTTAAGGTTTGAAAGGCAGTCTTTACGTAACGAAGACAAGTTGAAAAAATTGGTTATCAGCTTTTCTTACCCCGATTTGAACGTGCAAGTGCTCTCACGCAAATATCTCGAGGCTCCGGTTTGTCCGGGGCCTTTTTTTTGGCTATCGAACGTCAATTGCTTAGCCGGCTTAATCCGTCAAAACGCGTTGTACGGGGAATTGCACATGGGCAACGGTTCCTTCACCCGGCACACTCTCCAGGTCGAAAAACGCACGGTTCGCTTCAACCAATGCTTTGGTGAGGGGGAGGCCAAGCCCGGTTCCCTGCCGCGTTCTTTCACTTACTGCGTGTAGCTGGTGATAGGGTTTGAGTGCATCGGTGATTTCTTCTTCTGTCATGCCGTCACCGGTATCCCGAACACGCAATGCCACCTCGCCATTGCTTTCGTAGACGGTCGACACAATCACCTGACTATTGGGTTCGGAAAACTTGATTGCGTTGGTTATGAGGTTAAGCACCACCTGCCGGATGCTCCGCTGGTCGGCGACGACGCGGGGAACTGAGCGGGAAAGGGACGTTCTGACGATGATGCGGTTCGTGTTCGCGTGGGGTTGCAGCATAGCAACCGCTTCTGCGGCGATTTCATTCAATGAAACGGCATCAAACGTGAGTTCCAATTTGCCTGACTCGATTTTGGACAGATCGAGAAGGTCATTCACCAGATCCAGTACGTGTTTGCCGGAGCGGTTGATATCATTGAGGTATTCGCGATACCGCTTGTTTTCGATCACGCCAAACCGTTCTTCGATCATGATGTCGGAAAACCCGATGATGGCATTGAGCGGTGTGCGGATTTCGTGGCTGACTTGCGCGAGGAAATCCGACTTTTGCTCATTTGCTCGTTCCGCGTCGCGACGGGATTTCACCAATTCTTCTTCGGTCTTTTTCCAACTGGTCAAATCTTGAACGACCGCACACAGTTTTCCCGTGCTTTCAAGTTTCGCAAGTGTCAGGAAAACCGGTATTGTGCCGCCATTTGCTTCCTCGATGATCACCTCACGGCCTTCCTGCAAAAGACTTTTTACACCCGGCTGTGAGAGAGCGTCCAAATATTCGATGACCTTTGAGTGGCTGTCCTTTGCAAACAATTCCGTGAAATGTCTGCCAGTCACTTCATCAAAGCTTTTGTTGATCAAGGCTTCTGCGGACGCATTGATTGAAATGATTTCTCCCTCATCGGTGAGGAGGATGATGCCATCGCTGGTTGTGTCCAGGATTGATTGGATTTCACTCACCTGTGTCATTTCCAGCACATCAGGCAATGGTACTGGCGAGATAGCGGGTGGAACAAAGGATAGTTGAAGGGCTTTCGTGCCGTCCCAGGGAACTGTGTTAAGTACGGGATTGATCGTCAGGAACTCGCCATTTGAACGTGCAAGCCGATGTTCTCTTGCTTCGTTCTCGCCATCCAAAGGCGGGCGTAGAAGCGCATCAACGCCACCCGCTGCTGCAACTGCATCTACAGTTTCGTAGCCTGAAGCTTCCAGAAAACGTTTGTTGGCGAAAAGGGTCTCACCGTCGCGATAGATCAGGACTGCAACCGGAAGCTCTTCCAAAAGGGAGGTGTCCGGTACAATTTTGGCTTCATCGGCAACGCTTTCCTTCGAGGTTTCTTCAGCGCGTTTAGGCTCTTGCGACCCCAGGTCTTTTTCGTTGCGCAGCCGCTCTCTGATTGTTTCGAACGCTTCGTTTTCCCGGCTGCTCAGCTTTTTTGAGCGCGTGTTGTTGCCTATGAATTGAACAACATTGCCAGTATCTTTATTGTTGGCATCTTTTTCATCATCGGTTGCCGCCTCGTCTGTCGTATCGTCCGAGTGCAGTTGAATGTCCGGCTCATCGGTAGAGTTGTTTTCCAAGGATTGATCTGCTTCCGTTTCAAACCAAAGGCGGGATTGTATCGCCGCGGTGGCTTCGCGTTCGGATGGGGAAATACTCTGTGCTTCCGGTTCGGCGGGAGTTTCGCTCGCTTTTGTATTGTTCACATCCGGGATGTCATCGTTGAGGTTTTCAACGTCTGCCAAAACCTTCATTTGTCCGCCAAGGACCAGCCCGGTTTCCTCAGGATCAACAATCGCATCGAGGCTTCGAATAACGCCAAAGCCCCGAAATCCGTCAAACCGGCGCTCGGGCCCAAACGCCGGGAGAGCGGCAAGATCGATGGGTACAACCAGGTCGGTTCCTTCCACCGGCCACAATACGCTTTTCCCGGACCAGGTATCCTGTTTGCCCAAAAGCCTCGCGATTTCGCCATCGGTATCAAAGCCAAATATGGTCGACACATCGCTCCATTTACGGCCCACAATATCCGCAGCTTTTGGGCCAACGGTCTCAGCCAGTTCCGGGGATACGTTCAAAAAAGTGCCGGCCTCGTCGGTCGACCAGGCAAATCGGATATTGTTTTCACTGGCGGTGAATGCGAACGGCTGTTGAACATCTTCGTCCGCCGTGTCGGTGGAAGACTGATCCGTCGTTTGGGTATTGTCAGTATTGGTATCTGCCAGAGACGGCGTTTCGCTTACCGGGGAAAATGACGCGTTGGCTTCTGCATTATCAGTCGGATTAGTCAGACTACTACTGTCCTGTTCCACTGTGCTTTCGACAGTTTCCTGCGGGCCTTTAATTTCAGGTTCGGCTGCAGTCTCTTCGACATCCGGCACGGAAGCGTCATTTGGGCTGAAAATGATGTTCGTTGGATCATTCTCTATAGGCGTCGGCGCAGTGTTTTGTTGCTCAGCGTCACCATCATCTGCCAGAAGTGAAAGTGTGGGCGCGGAGATTGCGGCGCCATCTTCATCATCCATACCCTCTGCAGCATCTGCCACGACGATAAGGTTTCTGCCAGGCTGGTTTGAGATACGGCCAAGC
>CAWUJX010000093.1:0-11951 GCA_963922635.1 uncultured Hyphomicrobiales bacterium
CCCGCTCGCACCGATAATTGGGCGTTTGATTAGCCGATCGGTTTCGGTGCTGAGTTCAACGACAAGAGAGGCCAATACGTCATCACTGGGGCCAAGTCTTCCAAATGCACTGCTAACCGCAATTGGCAGGCCGTAGTCATCCACAATGGCTGTCGCATCAGCAAAGCCCACAAGGCTTTCTACTGCATCTGTGGCAAGCTGGTGTTCTGAAGGCGCAGCATCGCTGGGTGAAGCGCGCTGCACTACCTTGTAGCAGGTGTTGCCGTCGCGAAACCGGACGGGGATTATTTCGAACTGGAGTAGGGCTGAACGCAATCCCTGATTAATTCGAAATCCTCTGATGATCGGCGTATCGTCCTCAATCTGGCGAATGCAATCCCGCAATTGTCGTACAAAACTTTGTTCTTCGCTCACCTTCGCATCGAGAAGTTCCACGACGCCTTTACCACCAAACAGATGTGCGCCCGCTGCATTTGCCCACAAAATAGACTGCAGGTCCGAGGCAAACAGAACAGCAGGATCGCGCGATAAAACACACGGGGCCAAAGCCGCGTGGACCGCCAGATCGAGATATGAATAGTTTTGCCTTTGTCCCATGCGAATACTCTATACACACCAAGGCCTAAAACACTTTGGCGAATTGCCCACGCTCTGGAAATAATCCCGCCCGGTGGCCTGCTTAATAGAGTGTTAATAGCGCCACGCGGGTGTGTGGTCCATAAGAGGCGACTACCTACGCAGTGATGAATGGATTCAGGGTTAATCGCTGCCGCGTATGATGCATGATCTACTTGGCTCGCTATTCAGGTTAGTTTGTGCAAGTTTTTCTTGCAAATCGCGTCCGATATCCGTATTTCACTGGTTCACCCGATCAGGGTTGTGCGGTTGTAGCTCAGTTGGTTAGAGCGCCAGATTGTGGCTCTGGAGGCCGGTGGTTCAATTCCTCCCAACCGTACCATCTTCTCTTAGATTTACGTTAGTTTAACCACATCAGGTGGTCGTACATTTCGGTTCGTCCTCCGTTAATGCCTTGCATCTTAGGCTTCTGAAAATTTTAGGGAGTTCAATATGTTATATATTCTGGTGGTTCTTATTGTGGTTATTCAGGTTTTTGGACTGTCGAATACGCTGAAATTTGTGTCCAATCTATTCAATCAACGCAATGCCAATTCCCCGGCGCATGGCGATAAACTCAAGCAAACACTGGATAGAATTTTTGAAAAACGGTCCGAAGAACTGGTGGGTGAGAGGTTGAGCGAGTTACCAGCCAGTGTCTCAGACATTGATGATCGTGGCGGTCTGTTTGACAAGAAACCAGCGCGGAAACTACCACCAAAACGAAAAAACCGAGGCGTGGAGCCCCGGTTTGTGGAGAATACCGGACGCACATCTGCAGAAATACTGGCAGGACGACCGGACTTTGGTTGGCGCAGGGTTTATTGAGCCCGCGCCACCGTTCAACGTTACATCAGGCTTCCGGGTTCCAGCCGCCAATCGCTTTAATTTCGAGGAATTCTTCCATTCCCCATTCACCGCCCTCGCGGCCATTGCCGGATTGTTTATATCCGCCAAATGGTGAGCCTGAGGAGCGTGCCTGGCCGTTCATGTCGACCATGCCAGACCGTAATCTGCGTGCAACGCGGTTTGCCTTTTCGGGGTCGGTCGTTTGCACGTAATTGGTGAGGCCGTAATCGGTATCATTGGCGATCTCGATTGCCTCTTCCTCGGTATCAAACGGCATCATTGAGAGGACAGGTCCGAATATCTCTTCCCGCATGATACGCATGTCGTTGTGGCAATCTGCAAAGACTGTGGGGCGGACGAAGTATCCGCGGTTCAGACCCTCAGGGCGACCCAGACCACCGGCCACAAGTCGTGCACCGTCTTCTTTAATGCCCGCTTCGATCAGGTCTTGTACCTTGTCGAACTGCAATTGGCTCACAAGCGGCCCGATGTGGCGACCTTCCTGTGATGCGAGATCAACAGCCGTTGCTTCTGCGGCCGCTTTTGCCTCTTCCACTGCTTGTTCGTAGCGCGAGCGCTCAACCAACATGCGGGTAGGGGCGTTGCAGGATTGTCCGGTATTATTGAAGCAGCGAATAACGCCTTGCTTCACAGCTTTCTCATGAGCATCGGCAAAAATGATGTTTGCGCCCTTGCCACCCAGTTCAAGGCTCACGCGCTTTACGGTGTCAGCCGCGTTTTTCGTGATGGCAGTTCCCGCCCGTGTTGAGCCTGTGAAGGACACCATGTCCACGTCTTTGTGGCCAGTGAGGGTTGTACCAACGCCTGGTCCATCACCATTCACCATGTTGTAGACACCTGCCGGAACGCCTGCTTCATGCAGAATCTCGGTAAACAAAATGCCTGACATGGGAGACTGCTCTGATGGTTTGAGAATTGAAGTGCAGCCGGTCGCAATTGCCGGGATCACTTTCAGAGCGATTTGGTTCATTGGCCAGTTCCACGGTGTAATCAGCGCGCAAACGCCGATTGGCTCATGGATAATCCGGTCGTTTGGGGTATCGGGGCGTAATTCACGTTCAAACTCGTAATCCTTTAGAGCGTGAATGAATGCTTTGATGTGTCCTGCACCCGCGCCCGATTGCTGCATCTTGGCCATATCGATTGGCGCACCCATCTCCTCGGAGATCGTCGCACCCATTTCATCGGAGCGTTTTTTGTAGACTTCAAAAATCTGCTCAATCAGTTCGAGACGTTCCGCTTTGGTGGTTTGGCCCCACGATTTGAAAGCGTGTTTCGCTGCCGCGATTGCATCATGCGTGTCGGCTTCTCCACCCAATGAAATGACAGCATAGGGTTCTTCCGTTGAAGGATTGATGACTTCAAAATCAGTGCCTGCTTTTGGCGCTACCCATTGGCCGTTTATGTAAAAATTCCGCGCGTCTTTCATGCTATCTCCTGCGTGCGATGAAGCTTAAGTCGAAGCGGACCTTACAGGGGATATGCGAAGCTTGCCAAGCGGAAAACGGAAGCCTTAAAAACTATCCGGAATTGCCGTTATTTTCCGATGCGATTTGTGCCAGTCCGGGTTTCGGATCGCTGAGCACGATAAAGTCCGTGCCCTTTGCACCGGTTTCGATGCTCATGCCATTATCAGAAATGGTGATTGAAGATTTCGGGCTCAGAAGACGCTCAATCTGGTGACGATCGTGCTTGCTCATCTGAATGCGGGAAAGAGCGCTCATGGCATCAAAGCGAGAGGTTTCATCGGAGACTTGCTCACCGGAATTGAGGTGTATCTTTGTTTGCACCCGGTCGAGAAGCGTTACGTTGTTCCACTCGGTTTTCCCGGCGTCGGCGTTGTAGTTCTCAACGGTCAGTAGATGGGACCCAAGTGGTCTTTCAGCCTGATCAATATGAACCTCGGTTTCAAACACTGTTTTGTGGTGTTTGCGAACCAACATTCTTCCATTTGCCGGACGGGTTTTTCCAAGCTTTGTATAGATATGAGTGAGTAGTTCATTGTCGACGGTGCCGTTGCCTTCAAGACCGTTGGCTTCGCGGTAAGCACTCACCGCGGCCCAAGTGGCTGGTCCCATAATTCCGTCCACAACGCCTGGATCATATCCCAACTTGTTCAGCAGTTCCTGTGCTGCAATCAAATCTTCTTTATGGGTTCTCCGTGTGATGAAAATCCGTGCCGGATATCGATGGTCAGTTTCGATATATCCCACATTGGACATCTCGATATGCGCGTTAACCCATGGGTCGTATTCTTTGTTCGCAGACCATGTTTTCTGAGGCTGGAACAGCGCTTCATGCGAGACCTTTTGTGGGGCGAGCGGGTCATCTTCAATGATCACATGCATGCCATTTGTTGCCATGCGGAAGAGCTTGTTGGCAAAGTTATGCGGCAGACGCACACAGCCATGGGAGGCCGGGCGGCGCGGCACACTTTTTGACGCGTGGAGGGCAATGCCTGACCACGTAAGCCGCTGCATGAATGGCATCGGTGCGCCTGAATAAATATTGGATCGGTGATGACGGTTTTTCTGCAATATTGAGAAAATACCAGTCGGCGTTGCATGACCTTTTTTGCCCGAAGAAATGTTCGAGGAAGCAATGTGTTCGGAGCCGCGATAAACGCGCAGGCTTTGGTCGTTTAACGAAACGACGACTTTGATCGGGTCGTCTGCGCCCGCCAAAACAGGTGTCGTCAAGTATGATGCCATAGAGAAAAATGCCGCAAATCCAGTGATGATTTTATCGCGCATGTGTCCCACCGTTCTACCTTCAATTGATCTGAAATCAGATCAGATTTTGATTGTTTTTTCGTGTGGCCCCTTGCGCAAAAGTTAGCATAAGGACCTTAACTCCGCGTGAAAATATTGGGATTTTGGTTAAAGCGATGTGCCAAATGACACGATCGTGATGGCGACCGGTCAAGACTGTTTCATTGTGGAACGGTTTCGGTCAATTGACTTGGGTCAGCCAGTGTTTGATGGTGACAAAAATCGGGGGCTTAATGTTCACACTGCTTAAAATTCTTCACTTGCTGGCACTGGCCTTTGGCGCGGTGGCGAGCCTTGGAAATGTATATCTCATGTTATCGGCTGGTCCCCATGATCTCGCAGCGCCGGGTTTCACGAACATGCTGCGCAAGATGTTCAGGCTCACTGCTTTGGTTGCACTCGCCGTGTTCTGGGTAAGTGGTTTGCTAATGATGCTGTGGCGCTACGGCATTTGGGTGGAGGGCGGTGCCTTTGCAATCAAAATCGGTGCGGTAAGTCTTCTCACGCTTTCGGTTCTGTTCCTGAATTTAATGGCGGGTGGTTGGGCGCGAAGCGGTGGCCCGCCTTCCTATGTTAAAACCCTGCATTGGGGTAATGCAGTCCTGTTTCTTTTTGGGGTGGTGACCGCAGGGATCGCTTTCGGTTAGGTCACCAGATTACGCTTGAGAAATTGTGGTGCATTCCACGTATCATTGCGAAGAATATCCGCGAGAATTGATACAGCTTTTTCAATATCGTTTTCATCCAGATAGAGCGGTGTGAAGCCAAACCGCATGATATTTGGAGCTCGGAAGTCGCCGATTACGCCCTCGGAAATGAGCGCTTGTATCACCGCGTAGCCCTGTTCGAATGCGAATGACACCTGCGAGCCTCGCTGTTGCGGATCGCGTGGGCTGACAAGGCTCAATTGTGGGCATTGGCTTTCGACGCGTTCGATGAACAATTCTGAAAGTGCGATGGATCGCGTACGAATTTCGTCCATTGAAACATCATCCCAGATGTCGAGTGCTGCCTCTAAAGCTGCCATTTGCAACACCGCAGGCGTTCCGACCCGCATGCGTTCAACGCCCGCAGCCGGAGTATATTTGGACGCGAAGTCAAATGGCTTTTCGTGTCCCAGCCAGCCGGCGAGGGCGGGATCAATTTGTTCAGAAAGGTCAGGTCGAACATAAATAAACGCTGGCGCACCCGGCCCGCCATTGAGATATTTATACGTGCAGCCCACGGCGAACTCGACCTCGCAATCTGCAAGATGCACCGGAAGCGCACCGGCGGAATGGGCAAGGTCCCACAGAACACAGGCACCATATTCGTGGGCTTTGGCCGTTAGTTCCTTCATGTTGTGAAGCCTGCCCGTGCGGTAATCCACTTCGGTCAACATCAAAACCGCTACGGTATCGTCTATGTGATCGGTTACCGCTTCCGGTGCCACAGTCTTGAATTCGAGTGGCCCGCCAATCGTTTTGATCAGGCCTTCCGCCATGTATAGATCACTGGGAAAGTTCCCCGTGTCTGACAAGATCACCGTTCGATCCGGGTTAAGGGCAAGGGCAGCGGAAAGCGCCTGATAGACTTTAATAGATAGTGTGTCGCCCACTGAAATCGTGCCTGGGGCTGCACCCACCAATGGCGCGATCCGGTCCCCGATTTTGGTGGGTTGCGCCATCCATCCGGCTTTATTCCAGCCGCCAATGAGCATTTCACCCCATTCATCCTGCATGGTTTGGTTAAGCCGCTGGGACGCATTTTTTGGCAATGGTCCAAGTGAATTGCCGTCCAGATAAATGACGTTGTCGGGGATATGGAAATGTTGCTTTTTCAAGGCGCTTGCTTCGATTTGCGATTTCTGTGTTTAGAGCAGGGAGTATCGCAAAAGTCGATGGCATAAAGATTTTTGATGCGCTCCGACAAATCCTGTTGACCCGTACCGTACGGTACGGTACCAAGCGCGTCATGAACGAAATGTCCACCATAACTGCCAGTCCAACCGATCAAGGCGATGTGCCGACTGCCCGTGAGCAGGAAGTGTTGTCCGTGGTCCTTGATCTTATGGTCGAGGAGGGCGACGGCTTTTCCATGGCTGCTGTTGCGCGCCGTGCAAGTTGCTCGAAAGAGACGCTATACCGTTGGTATGGCGACCGAGACGGATTGCTGACAGCGACGGTGCAATGGCAGGCTGCAAAGGTGATTATGCCGCGCCTTGATGCTGGCAAAATCACTTTAGCGGCGTTTAGCGAAACGTTGGAGCGGTTTGCACAAAGCTGGCTCGAAGTGCTGACCGGAGATGTTTCCATTGCACTTAACCGATTGGCGGTTTCGCATTCGGGAAACAACAAATCAAACCTCGGCACGATTGTTCTTGAGAACGGCCCATTGGCAATGCGGAAACGGCTTTTGCCAATTTTCGAGATTGGCAAAAGACAGGGATTTATTGCCCGTGATGGTGACGATGCGTTTCGGCTGTTTTTCGGACTGGTGATCGCGGATGCACAGATCCGGGCTCTGCTAGGTGATGAGCCGCGGCCGGGCACTAAAGAGATACAAAAATTTGCAAAGACGGCGGTGGAGAACTTCCTTCAGCTTTGCCAAAACCCTTCATGATTTCAAACACATAACAGGAGATGATAATGCGTGTTTATTATGACAGAGATTGCGATCTCAACCTGATCAAGGGCAAAAATGTTCTGATCATCGGCTATGGTTCGCAAGGCCGTGCCCATGCGATGAACCTGAAAGATTCCGGTGCTAAAAACTTGCGTATCGCTTTGCGTGCTGGTTCCACGACCGCACTCAAGGCTGAGGCGGATGGCTTTGAAGTCATGACCGTTGCCGAAGGTGCGGCTTGGGCAGACCTTATGATGATGGCAACGCCGGATGAATTGCAGGCCGACATTTATCGTGACGAGATTGCTGCCAACATTCGCGATGGCGCTGCGATTGCTTTCGCCCACGGCCTCAACGTACATTTCGGCCTGATCGAGCCAAAAGAAACCGTTGACGTTTTGATGGTCGCTCCAAAAGGTCCGGGTCACACAGTTCGTGGCGAATATCAAAAAGGCGGCGGTGTTCCTTGCTTGATCGCGGTTCATCAGGATGCGTCCGGCAATGCCCAAGACCTTGGCCTTTCCTACGCCTGTGGCGTTGGCGGTGGTCGTTCAGGCATTATCGAAACCAACTTCAAGGAAGAGTGCGAAACCGATCTGTTCGGCGAGCAGGTTGTTCTTTGTGGTGGTTTGGTCGAGTTGATCCGCGCTGGTTTCGAGACGCTCGTGGAAGCCGGTTATGCGCCTGAAATGGCTTATTTTGAGTGTCTGCACGAAGTGAAGCTGATCGTTGACCTGATCTACGAAGGCGGTATTGCGAACATGAACTACTCAATCTCCAACACAGCCGAATGGGGTGAGTATGTTTCCGGCCCGCGCATTGTGACGTCTGAAACAAAAGCTGAAATGAAGCGTGTGTTGGAAGATATCCAGTCCGGTAAATTCACATCCGATTGGATGCAGGAATATCGCGCTGGCGCGGCTCGATTTAAGGGTATTCGTCGCAACAACGATGCGCACCAGATCGAGGAAGTCGGCGCTAAATTGCGTGAGATGATGCCTTGGATCAAATCCAACGCACTCGTCGACAAAGCAAAGAACTGATCCAAGGCTTATTGTTTGCTTGCCTGTCCTCACGCATTTCGCTGCGGGCAGGCGGGGGATCAAATCCGACGCACTCGTCGACAAAGCTAAAAACTGATCCAAGGCTTCTATTTGCGCGCCTGTCCTCACGCTTTGCATTGCGGGCAGGCGGGGGATCAAACCCAACGCACTTGTCGACAAAGCAAAAAACTGATTTGTCGCTGAAAGTTATGAAAGTGTAAGGCCCGATGAAAATCGGGCCTTTTTTGTTACGCCTCAGGCGTGGTGGCGATGCCGTTTGTGCCAATGTCTATGACACAAAACGCCTTTGCGGCGTTTGTGGCAGTGCAGGTGCTTGTGTTTGCCGCCATGGGCCAGAATAGTCGGCGGATTTTGTGTTTGGACATTGGCCAGCTGAAGCGGGGATTGAAGCAAGCCAGCACTTGCGCCAACAATCCCAAATTGCGCGAGCGCAATCGCCATGCAGGTTGACTTGAGAATTTTCATGTTTCCCTCCATTTGAAACAAGTTGGTTCACCCCACCAGCCTAGACCTGTAGTTTACCCGCACATGTGCAAAAAGTCACAATCAGTGTCCGCGCAGGATTGGCGACAAACCGTTGGAGGTCTCAATCATTGCGTTTTGATCACCTGGCACGGCGCTTGCATTGCTGGTGACTACGTAAGTAATGGAGGCCAAAATGGATCAACAAACAGACACACATGCGGTGATGCACCAAGCGAATAGTGGGGCGAATGAAGTCGTTTCGGAAAAACGGGATGAGCACCGTCGCCGTGTTTTGAAAGGTGGTACGCTGCAGTTTAACAATGGATATGCAAGTTATGGCTGCACCGTTCGAAATTTGACGCAGAATGGCGCGATGGTTGAAATGGGTGAAACTACAGGAATTCCAAGTGCGTTTGATTTCAAAATGGATGGTCTCGAACCAACCCAAGCGACCATTGTTTGGCGCAACGCAAAGCGGATCGGCTTGAGATTTTCCCATTAATTGAACAATTGTTCATTTCATCTTTGTTGTTTGACCTAACAGTGTCAATTACTCTCGCTTTGTGATTTTTAGCGGGGAGGAATAGATGACAGAACGAACCGTTGTGCTTGAAAAAGATGGGCGCATTGGAAGGATTTTCCTCAACCGGCCGGACGTGTTGAACGCTATCAACGATGAGTTGCCGCATGATCTCGCCGCTTGTGTCGAAGCGGCGAACGCAGATGATGATATCCATGTGATTGTGCTAGCCGGGCGTGGCGAAGGTTTTTGCGCGGGCTATGATCTCACGTATTACGCAGAGATGAATGGTTCCAACAATGTCACGCAAGACATGCCTTGGGATCCCATGAAGGATTACGCTTTTATGAAGCGCAATACCGAGCGTTTCATGTCGCTCTGGCGCTCCTACAAACCGGTTATTGCTAAGGTGCATGGGCATGCGGTGGCGGGCGGCAGTGATATTGCCATGTGCTGCGATCTGATCGTGATGGCGGATGATGCCAAGATTGGTTACATGCCGGTTCGTGTATGGGGGTGTCCGACGACCGCAATGTGGGTGTATCGGCTTGGTCCGCAAGGTGCGAAGCGGATGTTGTTCACCGGAGACAAAATATCTGGAAAAGAAGCGGTTGATCTTGGTCTTGCCCTGGCATCCGTGCCGGCGGAGGACCTCGATGCACGTGTGGATGAACTTGCCGAGCGGATTGCGGGCATTCCAAAAAACCAGCTGATGATGCAGAAACTCATGATCAATCAAGCCTTGGACAGTATGGGGCTGGAAAATACGCAAATGCTGGCAACGCTTTTCGATGGCATTACCCGCCATTCTCCCGAGGGCATCAATTTCAAGAAGCGCTCCGAAGAGATGGGTTGGAAACACAGCGTCCGCGAACGTGATCTTGTAACTTATGATTGGACCAAAGACCGTCCAATCAATCCTGGAAACACAGGGTAATTTCAGACGAATTTGCAAGAAATTAACCTCTGAATGGTACTGCCGAACCCGAATAAGTAACGGGTTTTGGTTATGAACATTTTTCCGCACGTATATTGCTTTGTCGGTCTTGTTACCGTTGGAATTGTAAATTTCCTTTGGCTTTGGTGGGGTGGGCATTCGGTCGAACAGGGCTCGTTGAATTCTGCGATTAAGACCGTTGGTTTCCTTGCGATCTACATTTTCGCGTTCCGCTACGTGTTCTTGCTGCAATTTGGCGGTAAGCCGTTGTTCAGCGACGAATTCAAGGCGAAATGGCAACCCCTTCTGCAAGCGCTGTTTGAAGGAATGTTCTACATCATTCTTGGATGGTTCGTGCTGCGTCTGTTCAATCACCTGACAATGACGACGCAGATCCCGTTTGCCGATGAAATGCTTGTGCGGATGGATCAGGCGTTGTTCATCGACTGGAATGCCTATTTTGAGTTCGTGGCCTCATCGCCGTTCATCATTTGGCTGATGGATCATTCGTACACTGGCCTTACCCCATTGAGCCTGTTCGCGTTTATCGGTCTCATCCTGATGAACAAAATTGAGAATGCGCGTTTCTTCGCGATTACGTTTACTGTTACGGCGATTGTTTGCACGGTGTTCGGAATGTTCTTCCCAGCCATGGCCGCGGTTGAGACATTGCTTGTTAACAAAGAGCTGTTGGCGAACTTCCCTTATCCGCCGGGCTTGTATCATGTGGAGATAATTGAACGTCTGCGTAGTGGTGAGCCACAGGTCTTCATGTTCAACGCATTGCCGGGCCTGACGACTTTCCCGTCATTCCACACTGCCGCGGGTATAGTGTTGTTGTACGCGTATCGGCGCACCTTCATGTTCTATCCGGTACTTGCTTACACCGTCGTCATGATTTCTTCGACGCCCATTTATGGTGGTCATTACGTGGTTGATCTGATTGCCGGAACAATTGTGGCTTTGGTCGTCTGTCGTGGATTTGAAATTTCTTCGCTGTTTAAAGGCATTTTTGCAAAAGCGAATGTGGCGGATGCCAAAACTATGGTGGACGCTCATGCAAAGGATGCGTATCTCGGAAACCAGCCGGCAGAATAGGGTTGCCTCCAGTTTCGCTTACGCAGCTTTTCCCTATGGCGCTTCCAGGTTGAACGCTCTAAGGACAAAGCATGGTATTACGGATCGCTACTTTCAACGCTGAAAACCTGATGCATCGGTTTGATTTTTCAGGCTTTCAGAATGAGATGCGCCGGGACCGCGCGTTGCAAATCCTCGATGTGCAGGACAAAGAACAATATAAGCAACTTGAGCAGGCGCGGGTCGTTGCGCATACCGATGATGCCATGCAGCTTACCGCACTCGCTATTGCGGACACTCGCGCGGATATTGTCTGCCTCCAGGAGGTTGAAAATCTCGAGGCCTTAAAGGCGTTTGAGTATGGCTACCTCTACAAAATGGTGGGGCAGGGCTATCGCCACAAATATCTCATTGATGGCAATGACGGTCGTGGCATCGACGTGGCGGTAATGACACGAGAGGAAACGGCCACCGGAGATGCGATAGAGTTTTTGGGCCTCCAGAGCCATGCTCAGCTAACCTTCGATGAACTGGGGCTGCATACGCCGAAACTTGGCGAGTTGGGGCTTGAACCCGGCGACCGCATTTTCAAGCGCGATTGCCTTGAGCTCGACTTCCGGATTGGGGGCAAACGGTTTTCGCTGTTTGTGGTTCACTTCAAGTCGATGAGCGGCACGCGGGATGGAATTGACGGTCGCACTTGGACGATGCCTATCAGAGCAGCCGAAGCGCAAGCGGTTCGCCACATCATTGAGACGAAGTTTGGGGACGGGAGTACCGCAAACAAACGCTGGATGGTTTGTGGCGATATGAACGATTATCGATCAAAAATTCTCGTTCATGGGGATCGATTTGCCGGCTACACCTTTGAAACGGTCGATGAACCCACATCGGGTTTCGATCCGCTAATAGCAGATGGCTTCTCCGTTGATCTTGCGGCACGGATTCCTGATTTAGAACGCTGGACACTGTTTCACTCCCGCGGACCTGAAGAAAGGCATCTGTGCCAACTTGATTACATGCTCGCG
>CAWUJX010000094.1:0-11945 GCA_963922635.1 uncultured Hyphomicrobiales bacterium
GATCAAACTGATTGCTAAGGCCCATCATGTGAGAACTCAACTCGAAAGCGGTGCGGTCGCATCCATCAAGGAATACGCACACAAACAAGCATTGGATCATGGCGATGCAAAAAACCTCATCCCGCTCGCATATCTTGCGCCATCGATCATCGAAGACATACTTGCCGGACATCAACCGGCAGACCTGACAGCTCTCCGCATGAAACAGGTCGCGCGTCATCTGCCCAACCTATGGTCAGAGCAGCGTAAGCATCTTGGCTTCACAGCCTGAACTCAACCATCATCGACAAATCCAAGAGGTCACGAAAACAGCCAAGAGAGACGTTCTGGCATATTCTGGCTACTTGGCCACAAACCAGGGTCTCTTGCTAGCAATTTGATTCAGAATAGTCCGACAAGTCCCTGAAAAGACGAATCAATTCAACGCACGCTAAGTGGTCAGTGGTTCGTGAGAGATGTTTGGTGGAGCTAGGCGGGATCGAACCGCCGACCTCTTGCATGCCATGCAAGCGCTCTCCCACCTGAGCTATAGCCCCGCGAGGACCAGCATTGCTGGCCCTAACAGTCCGCTGTCATAGACAACGGTACACGCTTTTACAAGCGCTAAGTATTAGACGTCGTCATCCTTGTCATCGACGCCGACGATCACGTCTGACAAATCGTCATTTTCATCATCGTCTTCGAGGAAAGTGTCGTCGTCGCTGTCGCTGTCATCGTCGTCGACTTCCACTTCCGGAATGTCTGGGATATCCGGGATGTCATCACCGTCTTCATCGTCGTCTGTGCTGTCTTCCGCATCATCGAGGCTGATGATTTCCGGACCATCATCTTCCAGCTCGAGATCCGTATCATCATCCTCTGCCGAAGTTGCAGCGGCTTTTTCAGCAACGGGTTCTTTCGCTTCAGCAGGCTTTGGCGCGACTGCTGCCGGCTCGCCTTCGAAAAATGAAATCTCGTACTCTTTGCCAGTATAGGGCGAAACGATCGGATCTTTTTCCAGGTCATAGAATTTACGACCTGTCTCGGGGCATACCCGTTTGGTTCCCAAATTAGCTTTGGCCACGATCAACCTCTTTTCATGAAAAATTTTGCACTTCCTAACCGTGAAACAGGGCATTGTCAAAAGCAAATGTGTGCCTCCTGCCAGAGCCGTTCGAGGGTGTGCGTAAAGGTGGATGACGCCTCAACCTTCCTATGGTAGGCGTTGCGCAAATTTTCGGCACAAATCGGTATAAAGATCAGTTTGATGAACACGACGACCACAGCAAAGCCTCTTACTTCCGCAAAAGCGTCTGGCTTGTCCGGTCGCTGTCGTGTCCCGGGCGACAAGTCGATTTCCCACCGGGCATTGATGTTCGGAGGGCTTGCCAGCGGCGAGACGAAAATCACAGGCCTTCTGGAGGGGGAAGACGTGCTCAACACTGCCAAGGCGATGCAGGCGGTTGGGGCAAACGTGCGTCACGAGGGCGATGAATGGATTATCTGGGGCACCGGCAATGGTCTTCTGCTGGACCCTGAAGCGCCGTTTGATTTTGGCAATTCGGGTACCGGGTGCCGACTGTGCATGGGCCTCTTTGGGGCCTATGATTTCAAATCGACCTACACCGGCGACGCCTCGCTTTCATCGCGTCCCATGGGGCGCATTCTCAATCCTTTGAAAGAGATGGGAGTGCAGGTCCTGGAAGAGCAGGGCGAGGGGCGCTTGCCGATAACGTTGCAAGGTCCCTGGCAAACGGCCCCGATTGAATATCGCGTGCCGATGGCCTCTGCCCAAGTAAAGTCTGCCGTTTTGCTGGCCGGTCTAAACACCCCTGGCATCACCACGGTCATCGAGCCGCATCTGACGCGCGACCACACGGAGAAAATGCTGCAAGGATTTGGTGCCGAGCTTGAGGTGGAAACTGCCGCTAATGGTGAGCGGCGCATTTCGCTGGTCGGACAGGGCAAGTTGATGGGGCAAGATGTGACGGTGCCGGCCGATCCGTCATCGGCTGCCTTTCAGCTGGTGGCTGCGTTGATTGTGCCTGATAGCGAGGTCACTTTGCCCGATGTGATGCTCAATGAAGCACGAACCGGATTGATTACGACACTTCAGGAAATGGGTGGAAATATTGAAATCACCAACCGTCGCAATTCCGGCGGCGAGGACATTGGTGATCTTGTGGTGAAATCGAGTGAGTTGAAGGGTATTACGGTGCCTGCCTATCGTGCGCCATCGATGATTGACGAGTATCCGGTGCTTAGCGTTGCTGCGAGTTTTGCCGATGGTGAAACGGTTATGGAAGGGCTCCATGAGCTGCGGGTAAAGGAATCTGATCGGCTTTCTGTAGTGGCACGTGGTTTGGAAGCAAATGGCGTGGATTGTACGGAAGGGAACGATAACCTCCGTGTGCGTGGGCGTCCTGACGGCAAAGGAATTGGTGGTGGTACCGTGACCACGCATCTTGATCACCGCATCGCCATGAGTTTTCTCGTGTTGGGCATGGCAAGCGAAAAGCCTGTCAAAGTCGACGATGGCACAGTGATGGAAACGAGTTTTCCGGGCTTTGTGGAACTGATGAATGGATTAGGCGGGAATATTGGGTGAGCTTGCTGTGCGTTTCGTCCGAGCGTTTGACCCGAGTGTTCATGCATAAGCATAGTTTTCTTTAAGAACTGGAGGCGAGGGGGATCACATGATTGAAGCTGCGGAAATTAAAGACGCGCGAGCCATTTTGGCAGAACCGTTGATTGTTACGCCTACGCTACCGCTTGATAGTGCGCGATGGGAAAGCGTGCTTCCTGAGGGCATAAGCGGCACGATCAAACTCGAACTTTTTCAGCAAAGTGGATCATTCAAGGCGCGGGGCGCCTATCTCGGTATTGCGGGGATGGATGACGAAAGCCAGCAAGCTGGCGTGGCCGCCGCCAGTGGCGGCAACCATGCAATGGCCGTTTCCTGGGCGGCTGCTGCAAAAGGTGTTTCGGCAAAAATCGCGATACCGAAAGCAGCCGATTCTTTGCGGATTGAAGCCTGTCGTGATGTGGGCGCTGAAGTGGTTCTCTGTGATGATATCAAGCATGCATTTTCTGAAATGCAGGCATGGGTGGAAAATGAAGGCCGGATGATGATGCACCCGTTTGAGGGCGCGCACATGTCGCTGGGCTCAGCCACCCTCGGTGCGGAATATGTGGAACAATGCCCCGACCTTGATGCGTTTGTTGTTCCCGTGGGTGGCGGTGGACTGATAAGTGGCATGGCTGCAGCCGTTAAGTTTGCTCGCCCGGATGCGTTGGTTTTTGGGGTGGAGCCAGAGGGCGCGAACTCAATGCAGCAAAGCCTTTCGCAAGGTCAGCCTGTCGCTCTTGAAGAGCTGAATACAATTGCTGACAGTCTCGCATCTCCCCTTGCGATGCCATATTCGTTCGGGCTGGCGCAGGCCCATGTTGATGAGGTTGTGACCGTTTCGGATAAAGCCCTATGTGAAAGCATGCGTCATCTACAGCAAACGCTTCGAATTGTTGCAGAGCCTGCATGTGCGGCAAGTCTCGCGGCCACCATTGGCCCGCTGGCTGAACGTCTTTCAGGGCGTCGCGTTGGTCTTCTGGCCTGCGGTTCGAACATCAGTTTAGAGCGGTATCATACCCTTTTGGAGAATAACGATGATTAAATCAGTGAATGTGACGGGCGTTGCGCCTGCCGTTGGCCCTTATTGCCACGCGGCAGTGGTGGGTGAGGTGGTCTATTGCTCCGGAAATGTCGGGATTGATGCGGGCGCCAAATTGGTTTCCGAAGATGTGGCGGTCCAGGCTAAACAGGCATTGGCGAACCTCGCAACTGTCCTCGAGCAGACCGGCTCTGGTATGGATCACGTGGTGAAAACAACCGTGTTTATTACCAACATGTCCGACTATCCGGTGGTGAATGCCGTATATGCGGAAGCCTTTGGAGATCACGCCCCGGCGCGGTCTTGCGTCGGAGTTGCGGAATTGCCATTGGGCGCGAAGGTCGAAGTAGAAGCGATTGCCCTGTTGCGCGGCTAGCGGCACTGACGCTCTATCAGTTTTTCAAAAAAGACCAGACACTCTTCGAGTTGGCTTACTTCGATGTATTCATTGGGTTTATGGGCTTGTTCAATGGAACCCGGTCCACACACAAGTGTTGGGTAACCTGCCAGCTGGTACATTCCGGCCTCGGTGCCGTAGTTTACGGAACGTGGCATATTTTTGCCGGTCAACTGCAGGGCGATATCAACGGCTGACTTGCTTTTTGTGGGTGCGAGAGGCGGCACATCGAAGTCAGTGTTCCAAACCAACGACGCTTCCGGGTGCTCACACTGCATCATTTGGTTGAGTTTGGGGTAATGAGAACGAATGTCTGCCACAACGGGAGCGGGATCGACATCTGCTGGACAGCGCAGAGACCACATCACTTCGCATTTATCAGCGATAATATTGTGCGCGGTGCCACCGGACATCTGTGCGAGATTGAGTGTGATCGCGTTATCCCGATTTCCGTCAGGCGCTTGCGCAGCGTAATACTCTTTGCGCTCAAGCAGCACGTTTAAAAACCGCGTTGCATATTCATTGGCACTGACACCTAGCCATGGAACGCTTGAGTGTACGGAAACTCCGTGGAAAGTGACTGTCTCGACAAATGCACCTTTGTGACTGTCGATCACGTCCATGGTTGAGGGTTCGCCGACGATCACGGCATCCAATTCAAGGGACTTGTGCCTTAGAACCTGAAGGAGTTCTGGAAGCCCAAGGCACCCGGTCTCTTCGTCACAAGTCAATGCGAGCCAGATGGGGCGTTTCAGTTGCGCTTTTTCCAGTCTCGGTTTGATGGCAAGCATGCAGGCAAGAAAGCCCTTCATGTCGCATGTGCCTCGTCCATAAAGACGACCGCTATCCTCTACCATGGTGAAGGGCGGGTGGGTCCAGGACTGGTCCTCCACCGGCACAACGTCCGTGTGTCCGCTTAAAAGAATACCGCCTTGTACATCGGGGCCAAACCGGAAAACAAGATTGCGTTGATCGACCTGTGATCTCGGCGCTTCAATTGTTTCCGCTGCCGACGCACCGATCTCATTCTTGATAAACGCCTCCAAGTCGGAGGTGGCGCTCCCCGATACTGTTGGGAATGCTACTAGGTTGCCGAGAATTCGTTTCGTTTCGTCGATCAAATCGTGCATGGATCTGGCGCTGTCTCCCTAAACAGGCGTGCCTTTTTCATATCGCCTTACGCGTAAAACAGCATATCAGCAAAATCAAACGCTCAGATTGTCACTTCAATGCGAGCCTTTTCTTTGCTACCTCACGTTCATGACTAAGCCTTTAATAATAGCCATTGACGGACCTGCAGCATCGGGCAAGGGGACGCTCGCGCGAAAGCTGGCGGAGCATTTTTCCCTGCCGCATCTGGATACCGGGCTCACCTATCGCGCGGTTGGCTATGCCTTGTTGCAATCCGGCCTGCCGCTTGACCGTGAGGAGCTGGCAGAGATCGTTGCTGAAAACCTCAATCTTTCCCAATTGGATAGGGAGATTCTGTCGGACCATGAGGTGGGTGAGGCTGCATCAAAGATCGCCGTCATGAGCAGAGTGCGGGAAATTCTGGTTGAACAACAACGTAAATTTGCCAATGCCGAAAGTGGCGCTGTCCTCGACGGTCGCGATATAGGAACGGTTGTTTGCCCGAATGCCACAGTGAAACTTTATATCACCGCATCGCCTGAAACCCGTGCGCGACGCCGCCACAAAGAAGTGGACGAGAAAAGCGGTGGGATGTCTTATGATCAGATTTTGACAGACATCCAGCGCCGTGATGAGCGTGACATGGGCAGGGCAGACAGCCCCCTGAAACCGGCGGCAGATGCGCACTTGATTGATACATCAGAAATGAGTATAGAAACGGCGTTCGAAGAGGCGCTTTCGATCGTATCAAAAGCATTGTCCGAACAGTAGCGATCCAATTCCCATTTTTAGCGCTGCACCTTTACCGATCCTTCGGTAGCTTGGGTTTTGGAACATTGAAACACAAACCCGCAGCGCATGATGAGACCGCTAGAAAATTTGAAGCCGTTTCATCTCAGGAGACTCCATGAACATGAGTGCAGGAATGGAAGAGTTTGAAGCTCTTCTCGAACAGTCATTTGAAACACATGATGTTATCGAAGGCGCTGTTGTAAAAGGTATTATCACAGCATTTGAAAAAGATTTTGCTGTGGTTGATGTGGGCCTGAAAGTTGAAGGCCGTGTCGCGATGAAGGAATTTGGCGCTGCAGGGCGTGATGGTTCCATGAAAGTTGGCGACGAAGTGGAAGTTTACGTTGATCGCGTGGAAAATGCGATGGGCGAGGCGGTTCTTTCCCGTGAGAAAGCGCGCCGCGAAGAAAGCTGGATCCGGCTTGAGAAAATGTTCGAAGCGAACGAGCGTGTTGAAGGCGTTATCTACAATCAAGTCAAAGGTGGCTTCACAGTTGATCTCGATGGCGCAATGGCATTCTTGCCACGCTCGCAGGTGGATATCCGTCCGGTGCGCGACGTAACACCGTTGATGAACAATCCGCAGCCGTTCCAGATTTTGAAGATGGACCGTCGTCGCGGCAACATTGTTGTTTCACGTCGTTCAATTCTCGAAGAGAGCCGTGCGGAACAGCGTTCGGAAATCGTCCAGAACCTTGAAGAAGGTCAGGTCGTTGAAGGCGTGGTTAAAAACGTTACCGATTATGGTGCGTTCGTTGATCTCGGCGGTATCGATGGTCTGTTGCACGTGACGGACATGGCTTGGCGCCGCGTTAATCACCCAAGCGAGATTTTGAACATCGGCCAAACCGTGAAAGTTCAAATCATTCGCGTGAATCACGAAACACATCGTATTTCGCTCGGCATGAAGCAGCTCGAAAGCGATCCTTGGGAATCAATCGATGACAAGTATCCGCTTGAGAAGAAAATCACCGGTCGCGTCACCAACATCACCGATTACGGTGCGTTTGTTGAATTGGAGCCTGGTATTGAGGGTCTGATCCACGTTTCTGAAATGTCATGGACAAAGAAGAACGTGCATCCGGGCAAGATCGTTTCCACTTCACAGGAAGTCGAAGTGATCGTGCTGGAAGTCGATCCATCCAAGCGCCGTATCTCACTCGGCCTGAAACAAACTCAAGACAATCCTTGGCATTCATTTGCTGACCAGTTCCCGGTCGGCACTGAGGTCGAAGGCGAAGTGAAGAACAAGACCGAGTTTGGTCTCTTCATCGGTCTTGATAACGACGTGGATGGCATGGTGCATTTGTCTGATCTCGACTGGAACAAGTCGGGCGAGGAAGCCATGGAAGACTTCAACAAAGGCGACATGGTGAAAGCCGTTGTTCTCGACGTTGATGTGGAGAAAGAGCGTATCTCACTTGGTGTGAAACAGCTTGGTGGCGACCCTGTGGGTGCTGCTGCTGAATCCGGCGCAATTCGCAAGAATGCGATTGTGACCTGTGAGGTTCTTGAAGTGAAAGACGGCGGTCTGGAAGTTTCCATCGCCGACACAGAGCTTCAAAGCTTCATCCGTCGTTCAGACCTTTCCCGCGACCGCGACGAGCAGCGCCCTGAGCGTTTCGCAGTTGGTCAGAAGGTTGACGCCCGCGTCATTCAGTTCGACAAGAAAACAGGCCGCGTTGGTGTTTCCATCAAGGCACTTGAGATTGCAGAAGAAAAAGAGGCAGTCGCACAATACGGCTCCACTGATTCAGGCGCATCATTGGGTGATATCCTTGGCGCAGCCCTTAAAGAGCGTGGCGACGACTAATTCGTCATTACATATCTCGTAAAATGACTAAAAACCCGGGTCGAACGATCCGGGTTTTTTCATGCCTTGCTGCTCTGATATTTGCTTTGCGGAAAAATTCGATTACCTCTGTCATATGAACCAGCCACTTTACATTTTGCCGGAACCTACCGCTCGCTTTGCCGTTGCGCCGATGATGGATTGGACGGATCGGCATTGCCGGTTTTTCCACCGTATCATGACGAAGCATGCGCTGCTCTATACCGAGATGGTTGTGGCCGATGCTGTTATCCATGGTGATCGTGAGTATTTGCTGGGATTTGATCAAAGCGAGCATCCGCTTGCGCTGCAAGTCGGGGGTAGTGATCCTGAAAAGCTCGCGGAGGCTGCGCGCATTGGCGAAGCATTCGGGTATGACGAAATCAATCTGAATGTGGGCTGTCCATCCGACCGCGTTCAATCGGGAACGTTTGGTGCATGTCTTATGCGCGAGCCGGATCTTGTGGGTCGCTGTGTGGAAGCGATGAGGAGCGCTGTATCCATTCCAGTGACAGTCAAATGTCGTATCGGCGTTGATGAACAGGATACCGGCCCTGCGCTTAACACTCTTGCAAATTCAGTGTGGGCAGGGGGTGCTGATGCCTTGTGGGTGCATGCACGTAAAGCCTGGCTTCAAGGGCTCAGCCCAAAAGAAAACCGTGATATTCCACCTCTGGACTACGGTCGCGTATATGATCTGAAACAGAAAAATACGAGTCAATTCATCGGGATAAACGGTGGCATTGAGGATTTGATTCAATCTGCTCACCATCTAGATAAAGTCGATGGTGTGATGCTTGGGCGCGCGGCATATCAGAACCCATCTATTCTTCGTGACGTGGATGCGCAATTCTTTGGAGCTTCCAACCCTCCCGTCTCATATGCTGAAATCATTGAGCGGATGATGGAATATTCTGCACGGCACATCGCAAATGGTGGACGTTTGAATCAGATTACCCGGCATATGATTGGCCTTTTTCAAGGAATTTCGGGAGCCAGAAACTGGCGGCAGATTTTGAGCGTTGAAGCGGTGAGAGCAGGGGCGGGCCCTGACGTTATTGCGCGTGCTTTCGAGGCGGTATCCGACCGTGTGTCCGAAGCTGCTTAAGCGGCTGGTAATGTTTCTCACGCAACCGTTATTTTTCAAATATTGTTTTGCAAACGCTTCAGCCTTAGCCTGACGGTCAATGATATTTCACAGATTTTGTGAAAAGTGTTTTGAGTTCAGGAGAGAAGTAATGATTTCACGGCGCAGGTTTATGGTCGGAGCAGCGGGGGCTGGGGTGCTTGGCGCTTCCGGTTTGCCGATAGGAGTTGCCCATGCGCATCACACGGGCAAGAAAAAGTTCAAGGTCAATCCGAAGCATATGCCGCAGCGGGTTTCTTATCCGAGTAGACACAGCAAGGGCACCATCATTGTCGATCCGCATAATCGCTTCCTGTACCTTGTAGAAGGTTTTGGCCGGGCGCGACGCTATGGCGTTGGCGTGGGTCGGGCAGCGCTTGCATGGTCCGGAACAGCGCATATCAAACGCAAGGCAGAATGGCCATCCTGGACACCGACACAAAACATGATCAAGCGTGAGCCTCACAAATATGCCAAATATGCAAAAGGTGTCCCGGGTGGCCCAAACAATCCTTTGGGTGCAAGGGCTTTGTACCTCTACAAAGGCAACCGCGATACGATGTACCGCATCCATGGCACTACCCAGCCGTGGACCATTGGCACCGCTTCGTCCAACGGATGCATTCGCATGATTAATGATCATGTGATCGATCTTTATAATCGCACGCCATTGGGTGCGAAGGTTGTTGTTTTATAGGGTCGCAAAAGTTTCCGCAGAAAATCAGCGGTTAGGATTTGTTCCGAAAGCTTGACCGCTATACGCGCACTCACTAAGGCTCTGGCATTGACTTGCCGGAGCTTTTCTTTTGTCATCCTTGCCTGAACTCACTGAAATTCTGCCATTTGTAATTGCGCTTCTTATTGCGGGCGGTGTAGCCGGTTTGCTCGCCGGCATATTCGGCATCGGCGGCGGTGCCGTGCTGGTGCCGGTATTTTATCAGATGCTTGGCACACTTGGCGTCGATGAGGCAGTTCGGATGCACTTGGCAGTCGGCACTTCGCTTGCGATTATTGTTCCCACTTCCATTCGTTCGTTCATGGGACACCGTGCGAAGGGGGCGGTGGACATGGAACTGCTTCGAACATTTACCATCGTTGTTCCGCTTGGTGTGATTATGGCGTCAATAGCGGCTGCTTATGTTTCCAGCGGTGTTCTCCGCATGATTTTCGCGGTTTTCTCGTTATTGATCGCGTTGAAAATGCTGTTTGGCAAAGATGACTGGAAATTGGCAAATGACATTCCATCCTGTGGGGGAACTCTTTTTGCCGGTTGGGCAATCGGCTTTTTCTCAACCTTCATGGGCATTGGTGGCGGCGTCTTCAACAATACGTTCATGACTGCATTTGGCCGCGCAATCCATCAGGCAGTGGCAACTTCTGCCGGCGTCGGCGTTCTGATTTCTATCCCAGGCGTGATCGGCTACATCTGGGCGGGGTGGGGTGTTGGCGGTCTGCCTGCGTTCTCGATTGGTTATGTTAATTTACTGATGGTTGCGATCATCATTCCGGTAACGCTAGTTGTTGCACCGATTGGGGTCCGCATCGCTCATTCGCTTGAGAAGCGGCAGTTGGAAATTGGATTCGGTATTTTCCTCATCCTCGTTGCCACACGTTTCTTTGTCAGCTTTCTTTAATTTAGCCAACTCTGCAAAGCGCAAGTCTATCCCTGTTCACGCTCGCGTTTCATGCGTCTGCGCTTTGTTTCGCGCCTGGGCTTCTGTTCGATCGTTTCCATCCGTGCTGCAAGGCTATCCATGATCGTTGTGCGCTCTGCGTCGGTGTAATTCATCCAGCCGGAAATTTCGTCGCGCGTGCGTCCGCACCCAAAGCAAAGCCCGGTTTTCATATCAATTGAACACACTAGAATGCAGGGTGACTGAATTGTTGCCATTTGTCTCATCAGGTCCGGTTGTGCGATTTGCGATAGGTATGGCATAGGAAGTTTCGCAGATCACCCATAACCGTCACACCATGCACAAATACCGCAGTGGCGAAATCGATTGGAAATAATAGCCCATGAAACAGCGCCATAGCGGGATGCCGTTCGACGATTTTCGGGAGCTTATCAATACCCTGCCTGACAAGAATGATGACATTGCCAATCACACAGTCAAGCAGCTTGAGAACCATGAAGATAGAGCCGCGGAAATCTGTGAATGGTATTCAGGGTGGAGTGGGCGTTCGCCTGTTATCCATCGGCCGCTGCTAACGTTATTTTGTGGGACGCACAAGACCGATCAAGCCCTGTACGGCAAGGAGGC
Organism: uncultured Hyphomicrobiales bacterium; assembly: GCA_963922635.1. GTDB lineage: Bacteria > Pseudomonadota > Alphaproteobacteria > Rhizobiales > Rhizobiaceae > JAALLB01. The sequence goes on from CAWUJX010000094.1 coordinate 11,186, forward strand.
CGATGTGTGGCTTCTGGACCGGGTTGCATCTATCGCGGCGGGCGATGCCATTGTTAACCGATTATGTCATCTGGAGGATATGGGGCTGAAACTGTTTGATCTTGCGCTCCAGCTTCCGGTGGAAGATATCACGCAAGACGCAGCCCTTGACGAGAAATCCTGTGCGGGAACCATCGCCTTTGGCATGGAGGCAATTGCAGGTGGTGCGGATTTGCTCGCTGTATGTGCGATTGAGAATAAACCTTCAATTTCGGCTTTGGCCATTCTGCATTCCCTTTGCGATCTCGACTTATCTTTAGTGGACGAGCTGCAAGATGATGAGGGCACTGACGCGGTGGCGCGCGCAGCCGAACAGGCAAATGGTCATGTGAATAACCCGCTCGAAGTGTTGCGCCGCTTGGGCGGTCGCGAAACAGCTGCCATTTGTGGAGCAATTTTGGCCGCACGAACGGAGCACATCCCTACGCTTGTGGACGGGATCACTGCGCTTGCCGCTTGCGCCATCCTTGCCAAATCAAACCCCGAGGCCGTCTCCCATTGCAAACTGGCACAGGGCTTTGAAGGGCCGGAGTACAGCCGTATAGCCGGTGAACTGGGGCTTAAACCTGTGTTTGATCAAGCGCAATCCAATGCTGTGGGTGGAGGGATTTCAATGTCTGTTGGTTTGGTGAGATCGGCGTCCAAGCATTTTCCCGTAGTGGGCCAGCAGACTTGAATTTTGGCCTTTTCAGGTCTGGCAGGTTCAAGCAACGAGTGTATT
>CAWUJX010000095.1:0-11657 GCA_963922635.1 uncultured Hyphomicrobiales bacterium
GTAATTTTGAGTACGCGAAGCGATAAAGGGGGCAAAGTTGCAACAAAATCTGCGGCTTGGGGCGATTATGGCCTATGGGGTCATCATGTTGCCGCTGGCAATCGGCTGGGCAATGTTGGTGGCGCACGTCCCCACATATTACGGTGCGGAGGTGGGGCTTGGCTTAGGCCTTGCAGGCGCCATTATCGCAATTGGCAGGATATTTGATATCGGAACTGACTTCCTCGTTGGCTGGTGGAGTGATCACACACGCTTCAAATTCCGGGGACGCAAAACATGGATCATAGTTGGTCTTCCTGTTTTTTGTCTGGCTTTTTCATTCCTGCTTATGCCACCAGAAAATGCAGGACCGGTATATCTGGTGTTAGTCATCACTGGTTATTTTTTAAGCTACACAATCGTTGAGATTCCTCATTCGGCCATTGGATTGGAGTTAGCGCAAGACGCGAAAACCAAGACACGGCTTGCAGCGTCAAAGTCCGTCTTTCTTGTGGGTGGCGGTTTAGTGGGAGCTTCCCTGCCCGCATTATTTGCCGGAGATGCGGAACTCTCTTATCCAAAAATTGTAATTACCGTCTGGTGCCTTGCCGCAGTTACACTGCCAGTATTCTTGATCGGAGTACCGAGGGCAGAGCCTTCTGCCATATTAAAAATTGCGAAGCTGAAAAATGCCTTCGATTTTTTCCGCAGTCAAACAGCGCTTCATCGGCTGCTCGTCGCGTTTGCACTGGTACAATTAGGCAGCGCTTTTCTTGGCGTGTTAAGCCTTCCGTATGCGACGCACATTTTAGGAGAGCCGGATAAGGTTGGGCTTTTCTGGCTTGCAACCGGAATCGGCTTTTTGTGTGGGATGCCTGTTTGGATCTTTGCAGCACAAAAGATAAGCCGTTGGCGAGTTTGGTCTATCAGCCTGGTTGGACTAACCCCGGTTTTCGTCATTTTATTTTTGTTCGGTGTGGGTGATGTCAATCACATGTACGGCGCCTCGTTCGTAATCGGTTTCTTTGGCGCGTGCGACACGATTATATTCATTTCTATTCTGGCAAGTATTGTAAAGCAGGAGGAAACCAAAAACGGTTTCAGCGTTGGGGGCACCATGAGCGCTGCCCGTTATTTCATTACGAAATCGACAATCTCGGTCCCGCTTCTTCTGGCGTTTCCCTTATTAAGTTTAATCGGTTTTGATACTGGCGGGACATCGCAAGCCACCGCAGTTCAGATGTTCGTTCTGACAGCACTTTATGCGGGAGTGCCGATGGTGTCACGCTTATTGGCGTTCCTGCTTTTGATGCGGTCGCAGCATCTACTCGCTGTCTACAATTAGCGAAGTCGACTAAGCCCAACAACCTATCCAAGGCTTAAACGATTGTGCTCGCGACAAGGGTCATAGCACTTGCTCCGACAAGGTCATGAATAACGGAATTGACAGGATGGCGATGGGAGTTCCTAGCCCTGTTGACGTACCCACATAAGCAGACGAATTTGCTTCCGGCACCGCTGCGCGCATGGTGGGCGGCCCGGATACATCCGAACTGGAAGCGGCCATGACTGCGAGAAGAACGACGCCCCCTTCAGAAAATCCGGTCGTGTAGTGGGCAATCATGCCAACGCCAAACCCTAGCAGGCCATGCACAAGCGGCGCAGTTACCCCGTAAAGGATATAGGCGTGCGCGACCTTCCTTAGTTCCGCCAGTCTCGACCAGGCTTCGATTCCCATGATCAGCATCAAGATTGAAAGCAGTCCCCGGAATAGTGTTTCGTAGAAGCTTTCATAGACAGCGTCCGGCTTGGCCAGCATACCGATAAACAAGCCCGCAATCAGGGCGGAGATTGCCGGACTGCGAAACGTGTCGATCACGATATCTTTCACCATGTCATACGTAGCTTGCGGCTTGTCTTCGAAAATTGAACCAGCCATGGACGCAGTCCCGTCCTCGTTGATGGCGACGGCGGGAGCTGTTTTGCGGGCAGTGCTAAGCTTTGCTAACACGATTGCAGTGACCAGCGCGGCCACATCCATGAAGGGATAAAGCGCACCGATATATCCTTCGTAGGCGATGTTGCTTTCATCCAGCATGGCCATGCCTGCGGCCAAGGTCGAGGCTGAAACAGCGCCAAACATGCCAACGGTTGCCAGTGCATCAACTTTTGAGACACCCCGCATCCGCGCAAGCGTTCTGCAGCCTAGAAAGACGATCAAGATGCCCAGACTTGCAGCACCAAGTGCAGGCACCGCCAATGACATCAAATCAGCATCTCGGATGGAAATCCCCGCGCCCAAGCCAACCTTCAAGAGCAGCAGGGTGACAATGAATTTGTAGACCGGTTCCGGAACGGCAAACCGACTTCCCAATGCGGCCAGCATCATGCCCGCAATGAGGAATGCCAGTGTCGGTTTCTGAAACTGTTCTATCAGTGTGCCGGCGAAGTCGATGATCATGTCCATGGGTTTGCCCTTTCAGTTTTTCGGGAAACTAGTGGAGCTGGATCAAAAATAAAAATATATCTTTTTGATAATTTTATTCTATAAAAAAGAATGAACTTTCGTCTGAATTATCATCATTTGCGTTACTTTCGAGAAGTGGCCACAGAAGGTCATCTTGGTCGTGCCGCCGAACGGCTGAACGTTGCTCAATCCGCACTCTCAACCCAGATCAAGCAACTCGAAGAACGGCTGGGATTTCCACTTTTTGAACGGGTTTCTCGGTCGCTCGTGCTAACGGAAGCAGGTCGGATCGCGCTTGATTACGCGGACAATATTTTCAATGCAGGCGATGAATTGATTGCCACACTGCACCAAAGGAGTGATGCGCAACCACCGCTACGAATCGGAGCGCTTTCAACGCTTTCGCGTAATTTTCAAATCCGCTTTCTGGCACCTCTGTTTGAAACGAATGAATTTCAATTCATCTTGAAATCCGGCAATACAAGTTCCCTTTTAACTGACCTGGAAGCGCTTGCACTCGATGTGGTGCTCACAACCGAAATGCCCGACACCGCTTCCAGCTTTCAATTTGCAGCGCAACGAATTGCAGAACAGCCCGTCAACCTACACGGAATGCCGAGACGTCTGGAATACAAATCACTCACCGAACTCTTGGCAAACGAACCGCTGATCGTGCCCACGGAGAGTGTCATCCGCGCAGAGTTTGAGAGCCTCGCTGCAAAACTTGGGGTGAACCCGCACATTGCCGCCAGTGTGGACGATATGGCTATGATACGCTTGCTCACGCGGGCTGATGTGGGCGTTGCCGTGGCACCTTCGGTGGTGGTTGCCGAAGAAGTGAGTAGCGGCTTATTGAAGACCGCACCCTTCGATCTTGAAATAAGCGAGCCGTTCTTCGCTGTAACGCTCCCTCGGAAATTTCCTCATCCAGCGATCAAAGAATTACTCAAGGTGCACACCAAAACTGCGTTGTGATTGACCGCCGAATAACGCTGGTTGATCGAAAACTAGAGTTTGTTGATCGGGACTTTCAACATCATGTCACCGGCCTCATCAGTTGGCACCTGACCCGCCCGCATGTTCACTTGCAAAGACGGAATGATCAGTTTTGGCATCGCCAATTGCTTATCCCGCTCGGTGCGGAACTTGATAAAATCATCCCGGGATTTTCCGCCACCCACATGTATGTTTGCTTCCTTTTGCTCACGGATGGTTGTTTCCCATGCAATTGCACGACCACCCGGACCATAGTCATGGCACACGAACAATCGCACCTCATCCGGCAGGCTTAAAACGCGAGTGATTGAGTCAAACAATTGCCCCGCGTCACCACCGGGGAAATCAGCCCGCGCAGAACCGCCGTCTGGCATAAACAATGTGTCGCCTGCGAAAGCAGCATCACCCATCACATGCACCATACAAGCTGGCGTATGCCCCGGCGTATGTATCGCAAAGCATTGCATCTCGCCAACTGCGTATGTGTCTCCATCTTTGAAGAGCGCATCAAATTGGGAGCCATCTCGCTGGAACTCAGTTCCTTCGTTGAAGATTTTCCCGAAGGTCTCCTGAACGCTCTGTATATGTTCACCGATACCGATTTTTCCGCCAAGCTTTTCCTGAATATAAGGAGCGCCTGACAAGTGATCCGCGTGCACATGTGTCTCGATAATCCACTCTAGACCAAGGTCATGCGCTTCGATGTAGGAAATGATCTCGTCAGCGCTATCGAAGCTAAGCCGACCGGATGACTGATCGAACTGCATAACCGCGTCTATCACCGCACAGGCAGAACTTTCGGGGTCTTTCACCACATAGCTGATGGTGTTTGACTGGTCTTCAAAGAAGGCTTTGACCACTGGCTTCTTCGTCAAATCCACTTCGGGAAGTGTCATCGGAACTCTCCTCCATCCAGTTTACTTTCCACGTTTCGGCAGGCTTTGCTCTGACACGTCTGCCGAATGCAGCTGGTACCGCTGCCTATCAGTTTGACCTGTCTTCATTGGAACATCAAGTTACTGGTCGACGCAGGCGCGGTTGCAGGAAAATTTCGTTACTACTGTAAATCTCTGTCATCATTCGTGATGAACTCCACAGCAGATACGTTGAAAGTTTGCGTTGTATCCTTCGAAAAATCAGGCTTAGATCGCCACGCATTTTCTTATGCATAGAGGGTGACATGGGGAGCAAACTTACATCAAGCCATTGGGGTGTTGGCTTGGTTTCGACTGAGAACGGACGCATCACTTCAATCGAGGGGCATCCTGACGATCCCAACCCTTCGCCAATCAACCAGAATATCGCCGGGAGTCTGAACGGAACAGCACGAGTGCTGAACCCGGCTATTCGAAAGAGTTGGCTTGAAGGAAATCCTCGTGCTGTAGAAAGAGGCAAGGATCCATTCGTGGAGGTCTCTTGGGAGCAAGCCCTTAAGCTGATCGCAGAAGACCTCACTCGCGTTCGATCACACTATGGCAATGAGGCGATTTTTGCAGGCTCGTATGGCTGGTCCAGCGCCGGACGGTTCCACCATGCGCAGAGCCAGTTGAAGCGGTTTCTGAACACGCAAGGCGGCTTCGTCGCGTCTTATGGCAATTATAGCTACAATGCGGCCCTCGGCCTGATGCCGCATATCGTGATGGATTTCCGAACTCAAGTGGCACAGGCAACACGCTGGCAAGTCATTGCCAAGCATGGCGAACTTGTCGTGTTGTTCGGAGGTTTGGCAGAGCGAAACACTCAAGTGAGTGATGGCGGCATATTCAAACATCGTCTAAACGACAATCTCCAAGCCTGTGCGGACAATGGCGTGCGCTTTATCAACTTAAGCCCGTTGCGAAGCGATGTGACCGATGCGGTTCGGGCCGAATGGCTTCCGCCAAGACCCGGGTCTGATACGGCGGTGATGCTTGCAGTTGCCTTCACCCTTTACACAGAAGGTCTACACGACGAAGTGTTCCTCAAGCGCTACACCACAGGATTTGAAAAGTTTCTGCAGTATCTATTGGGCGAAAGCGATGGCGTTCCAAAGACATGTGAATGGGCAGAAGCGCAATCAGGAATCCCCGCATCACGTATCAAAGTTCTAGCCAGAGAGATGGCCGGCAGCCGCTGCATGATCAATGTGGCAGCGGGCGTACAACGCGCGGATTTCGGTGAGCAGCCCCTTTGGATGGCGGTGACACTGGCCGCAATGCTTGGGCAGATCGGACTTCCCGGCGGGGGATATACCGTTGGATATGGCGTCAATGGAAACATTGGGAACATGGAAAGACTGTTCCGCTGGGGCAACATTCCGCAAGGCGAGAACCGCATCAAGCAGGTCGTTCCCGTGGCGATGATTAGCGACATGTTGCTTAATCCGGGTGCAGAATACACCTACCAAGGATCAACTCATCGCTTTCCCGATATAAAGATGATCTGGTGGGCTGGCGGAAATCCGTTCCATCACCATCAGGACCTGAACCGCTTGCGCAAGGCATTTCAGGTGCCGGAAACCGTCATCGTGAATGAGTTCAACTGGACCTCCACAGCAAGACACGCCGATATCGTTTTGCCCGTTGCCGCCTCGCAGGAGCGAAACGACTATGGCGGAGGACGGTCAGACGATGCGCTAGTGCCAATGCCTGCACACGCACGACCACCAGGGCAGGCGAAGTCTGAGTATGAGATTTTTGCTCGGCTATCTTCCCTACTGGGAAATGAAACTGATTTTACCGAAGGCAGATCAGAAACCGATTGGCTCCGTGAACTTTGGGAAAAAACGCAGAAAAACGGTGAAGAAGCCGGCGTTACCTTGCCGGATTGGGAAACCTTCATTAAAGGTGATGTGATAAACCTGCCGGACCCGTCTCCCAATCAGGTTTTTCTCGTGGAGTTCCGGGAAAACCCAGATGAAAATCCTCTCCCAACGCCCTCAGGAAAAATCGAAATCCACAGCGAGACAATAGCGGCTTTCGGCCTTGAAGATTGCCCGGGACATGCAATCTATTGCGAGCCTCGCGATCTACAGGCTGGCTTGCAATCACAATACCCGCTTTACCTTTTGTCTGGCCAACCCAAGACACGGCTTCACAGCCAACTTGATAATGGCGCCTATAGCGTGAGCCACAAAATCAACGGGCGTGAACCTGTTCTCATTCATCCCTACGATGCTGCGGCGCGCAACATCGCCGATGGTGATGTGGTTGAACTGTTTAACAGTCGCGGACGATGTTTGGCGGGAGCCAAAGTTACAGATGAAATCGCTCAGGGGTCTGTCTTTTTGTGGACAGGCGCATGGTATGACCCGGATTTCGACGCTCCTGATGATCGGGATCGGCATGGAAACCCCAACGTCCTAACTCATGACTTGAAGACATCAACGTTGACGCAAAGCCCGGCATCTCACTCCACATTGATCGAGATAAAGAAGTTCGAAGGGAAATTGCCCGAGGTCACGGTCCACCATCAACCCACATTTGTGCGCTGATACTCAAGAAACAGGTCAGTCTTGAAGTACAGGCCGCGGTCACTTGGGTTCCATATGCTCGACCGGCCCGCCATTCTCCTCCCATTTGGAGAACCCTTCACGCAGGTGCGCGGCTTCAAAGCCCATATCTTGAAGGGTTGCTACAGTAAGAGCTGAGCGCCAGCCCGAAGCGCAGTGGAAAACGAACTTTTTGTCTTCGGCGAAAACGTCCTTGAAGTATGGGCTTTCCGGGTCCACCCAAAATTCGATCATCCCGCGCGGAGCGTGGAAGCTGCCTGGAATATACCCAGAGCGTTGCCGTTCACGCACGTCGCGTATGTCAACAATGACCACGTTGGGGTCGCCGACCATTGCGATGACATCGCTGATCTCAAGTTCTTCAATTCTCGCCCGAGCGTTTTCGACCATGGCGGCCGCAGTGGTTTTCAATGTTCTCATATCTACCTTTCGGTTTGCTGTGACCGAAAGCTACACTCTAGAAGACTGAAAAATCAAAGTCTGCCTGGTTGGCGTTGAGTTCAGCAAGTGTCACGCCGTAGAGCGTGATCGCGTTTCCGTTGTAGACCACCGTGACGTTTGCACCGCCATCAAAGACGATCAGATCAGAGAATTGGGTTAGGCCGGTTACTGCGCCCATGGAGATCTGGTCAATGCCCAGTTCGAAATCGTAAATCGCATCGAAGCCCCAATTGTCTTCAAATACGAATATGTCTTCCACACCGTCGCCCATGCCCGGCATGTCGCCCCACATCAAATCATTTTCAGTGCCACCGTTGATGGTGTCTTGCCCGGCTCCACCGAAAAGGAAATCCCCCTCGGAACCACCATTTATTATGTCGTTGCCTTCTTGACCAAAGGCCACGTCGCCATTCGCACCGCCATTGATCGTGTCGTTGTCGGCTTCGCCATAGAACGTGTCCGTTCCGGTGCCACCCTCCATGATGTCATTGCCTTCGCCACCGATCAGGATGTCATCGCCTTCATCGCCGAACAGACTATCTACGCCGCCTTCACCACGCAGCCAGTCGATCCCGTCATTGCCGTGCATGGTGTCGTTATCGGCACCGCCCCACATGAAGTCGCCGTCCGCGCCCCCATTCATGGTGTCTTCGCCTTCATCACCCCACATGAGGTCAGCGCCAGCACCGCCATCCATCGAATCTGCGCCGGCACGACCAAACAACCAGTCCGCGCCCACATTTCCATTGATATCGTTGACACCTGCATCACCATACAAAAAGTCCACATTGGCCGAACCGAGGATGTTCTCGAAATTCGAGATCACGTCACCATCCGCATCACCTCCGGAAACCGTGCCGGTATCGAGGAAAACAGTTACGCCAGCGGACGAGCCCTCATAGCTCAGCGTATCGCCTGCCCCTGTATCTGTGCCGCCATCAAGCGTGTCGGCTCCGATACCTCCTTCAAGCACATCATCGCCGTCTGTTCCAACAACAACATCATCTTCACTGATCGTAATTCCGGGCGCGAGGGCAAGGTCGATTACATCACCGGGTTCAAAACCTGAGCCGGGAAGTGGACCGCCAATGTATGAAACGTCATTTTGTAGGAAGCTATTTAACGCGGCCGCCGTAGTGAAAGCTGGAAGAGCGTCCCCGCCAATTACAAACACATGGTCTAGATTGGTTGACGGGTCGAATAAGCTGGTCACATAGGAAATGCGTGTGGTGCCACCGTCATCCCAGGTGATCTGTCCGATCTGACCATCAGTTCCAAGCCCGCCGGCGTAACTTGGCTCACTTATGCCATTGAGCAAAATCGACTGAGCAGTGGAAGTCACGTCCACTGGTACAAAAACGCCTGAATCACCATCAGGATCAATTGCGTAAGTGATGGTTGAAGAACCATCAAGATATACAAGAACGAGCGAGGCTCCAGCCGTCAACGACGTGACCGTACCTGTCGTGTTGTTGAAAAGAATTGTAAATCCAGTGAATGAATATGTTGTCATGACGGTTCCCCAACCTCAACTGTGTTTTATCAAGCCCCTGAATACCTTTAGGATAATGACAAACAAATGAATGAGTCCAGTGCGGCATAGTAAAATACAGAGTGGGCTAAACACACTATTGTTGATCCACAAATTGATATGTTGCCAGCAAACGACTTAAGACAAATTTCGATTTTCTAATTGCAAGAACGATCAAATGCGGCTTGTAAAAACGCTAGACACTAAACAACCGAGAAATCAAAGTCAGCTTGGTTAGCGTTGAGTTCAGCAAGCGTCACACCGTAGAGCGTGATGGCGTTACCACCAAATGCGACGGTCACGTTGCCGCCGCCACTGAATATTGTAAAGTCTGAGAATTGGGTGAGGCCAGTCACTGCTCCCATGGAGATCTGGTCTATGCCAAGCTCGAAATCGTAGATGGCATCAAAGCCCCAGTTGTCTTCGAAAACAAATGTGTCTCGAACGCCGTCGCCCATTCCTGGCATATCTCCCCACATCAGATCGTTCTCAGTGCCGCCGTTGATGGTGTCTGCTCCTGCTCCGCCAAAAAGGAAATCGCCTTCGGAACCGCCATTGATAATGTCGTTACCTTCTTGACCGAAAGCCACATCACCATTTGCACCGCCATCAATAATGTCATTATCCGCTTCACCGTAGAACGTATCAATGCCGATGCCCCCTTCCATCACGTCGTTTCCTTCTCCACCGATCAGGATATCATCGCCAGCCTCACCGAATAGAAAGTCCACATCACCTTCACCGCGAAGCCAATCAATCCCGTCACCGCCGTGCATCGTATCCCGGTCAGCACCGCCCCACATGAAATCGCCGTCGTCGCCACCGTTCATGATATCCTCGCCCGCATCACCCCACATTAGGTCAGCACCAGAGCCACCGCTTAGTGTGTCATTGTCGTCTCCACCGTAAATCCAATCGGCGCCGCCCTGCCCTTCGATCGTATCCTCGCCTGCTTCACCGAATAGGAAATCTGCAGAACCAGGATCAGTGTCGATATAGCTTGAGGGGCCACCTCTATAATCTCCATAAATGAAGTCATTTCCGCCACCGCCATAGATGGTGTCACTACCAAACGTGATGGATGCGTTAACGAAGAGAGCATTGGGATCATTACCACCCGTGATTGAATTCACATCGCCGTAGATGAAATCCCGATCAGCGCCGCCAACAATAAAATCGTTTCCTCCCACAAACGTCCCGATTGCGCTGGTCCCATTTCCGATTTGACTGGCATCTCCATAAATTGAATTCGTCCCACCTCCCATTGTGATAGTATCGTTACCACCCGTGAAGTCACCCAATGCTGAACGAACATCGCCATAAACGAAATTGAAGCCACCGGTCATCATTATGACGTCGTCACCACCCGTTGTGGTTGATCCATTAAAAGTCTGGTCCACATCACCGGAAACACTTCCTCCAGCCGCACTGCCAGTGATCGTATCAACGCCACCGACCAAAATGCCAAAATTGCTGCTAGCGTCCCCAAAGATGTCAAATTGTGAAGTGTAACCAGAGAGGTCGATTGTATCGTCACCGGCTTGCAAACGACCAGATGCCTGTACCTCCCGGGTATCACCGTAGGCGATAGTTCGGTTTGTCGACGTGGAAGAGCCTGTAATCGTAATGTTATCGTTTCCTCCAATGGCATCCATAAAAGATGTCAATCCAACCGAACTCATGTCGCCGGCGATTACAGCACGCCCCGCTCCCGCAATCGTAATATTGAACGTATCGTTTGCACTGGTATCAAACGAACCAGACGCGAGTGCCAAGTCGCCGAAGAACTGACCCTCAACGTCTAATGTCCCACTAAATAAATCGGTGCTTTGCAGAAGCGAGGCCCAAAATTCAAATTGATTTCCCAACAGAGAAAAAATATCCACATTGGGCACGTTGGAAATGCTTACGTCGTCATTGCCATTATTGTTCATGTCTATGGCAACACTGGTGACAGTGCCGGAGAGAAGCACGGGAGTATCGGAGAACGGTCCACCGCCAGTGTATAGGAATGAGCCAGTTGCCGTTACGAGATGGCCGTTAGTAGAAAGCCAAGAATAAGTAGTAGCATTCGCCGTAACAAGACTTGAAAACGTAATGGAGTCTGGTTCAAAAATAAAATTGAAATCAGAATTCGCATTGCTCACGTCAAAATTTGGCATGGTCGGGGCTCCAGTCGAGATTGGTCCTGATACGCGTGTATCAAGAGTGCAACTTACTCGCCCCTGATAGAACACTAACAACTTCAATGCGGAAGTACAGGCGTTTCACTTGTCGGGATCGCGGCAATTTCGTACGGTATGGTGGAACTTGCTTTGGGCTAAAGCGGAGAGCAATACGATCCGATCTTGTTAAACTAACGCGCTAAAATCAAAGTCCGCCTGGTTGGCGTTGAGTTCTGCGAGTGTGATGCCGTAGAGCGTGATGGCATTACCGACAAAGACGACTGTAACGTTTTCACCGCCATCGAAGACAGTTAGATCGGAGAATTGGGTGAGGCCGGTGACGGCACCCATGGAGATTTGGTCAATGCCGAGTTCAAAATCATAAATGGCATCGAAGCCCCAATTGTCTTCGAACACGAAGATGTCTTCCACGCCGTCGCCCATGCCCGGCATGTCGCCCCACATGAGGTCATTTTCGGTGCCGCCATTGATTGTGTCTTGACCCGTTCCACCAAAGAGGAAGTCACCTTCGGAACCACCATTGATGATGTCGTTGCCTTCCTGACCGAAGGCCACATCGCCACCCTG
>CAWUJX010000096.1:0-11440 GCA_963922635.1 uncultured Hyphomicrobiales bacterium
CGACCCGCTCCACGGGTTTGTCTTTCAAAGCCTTTTTCTCGTTCAAAACCTGCAGCACATGCCATGAAATCGCTTCACCCTCACGGTCAGGGTCGGTCGCCAGAATGAGCTTGTCAGAGGCTTTCATGGCTTTGGTAATGTCACTCAAGCGCGATTTCGATTTTGCATCCACAGACCAGGACATGGAAAAATCTTCATCGGGAAGAACCGATCCGTCTTTCGGCGGCAGGTCCCGCACATGGCCGTACGAAGCGAGAACTGTGAAGTCCTTTCCAAGATATTTGTTGATCGTCTTGGCTTTAGCAGGCGATTCTACAATTACTAAGCTATGTGTCATGAAAGTCCGGCTGATTGGTCACGAATATCGTGCTTGAAGTGGACAGGCTTTGCTTCCGCGTCAAGGACAAAGTTCAAAAGCAATCGGTCGGCTGCGTCAAAAACAACCAAAAGTTGTATGTTGCAAATTGTTTCGCGTTAAGGTAATTATATGAGACCAAAGGGCGTAAATTTGATGTGGCAGGCATCAGAGTGTGTGGAAAGTGCCTATGAACAACGATTGCGAAATGCGTGCCCCATCGCAGTATACAAAGCCCACTTTGGTGCGGTCTTCTGTAACCCGATGCGCTGAGTTGGAATATCTAAAAGACATGCTTCCGCAAATGCGGAAAATGGCGATTGGACTTCAAGAGCCTACACTTGCCTATTTGCTTGAACTCGCGATGACTGAGGCGGAGCATCGCCACAAGGATGAAGTGGACGAGCATCTGTTCGCCGAAACTGCCTAATCGCGTAGCCTCGAAACCCGTTAGTGGTCGAACCCATAGTCTCAATCCTGACGATGCTCGATGACGTCATCGTCCAGATTTTCTGTATTTGTGACGGCGGCCCGCATCGGAACAGCGGACGCCACTTCCTGTGAGCGTCGGTTTTCGCGGTAAATCATGAAAATCCCGCCGCCAATGATCATGGCGATACCAATCCACGCCTGAAGGTCCGGCCAATCCCCCCAAATCAAGATGCCCCACACGATGGCAGTGGGCAGGGCCACATATTCAAACGGGGCTACATAAGTGGCTTCCACGTTGGAATATACATTGGTCGAGGCAAATGAGAGCGTCAGCACGATCAGGCCGCCAAACGCCAGAAACGCGTATTCATGGGCGAGCGGGGTCTGCCATCCGCGTAGCAAGAAGCCCATCACGTCTCCACTCACATTTGGCGGGGCAAAGGCTATGGTGAGCACTACACCGAAAACACCGACCCAGAAATAGATGATGTTCTGGAACGCAACCATCGCCAGCAACGGAGCTTCGTTTCGGATATACCGCGTTATCAGTTGAAATGCGGAATAGGAAATAGCCGAAAGAATCGGCATGATATAGGCCAGCTGAAAGCCTTCGCTGCCGGGCCGAACAATCACCAAGACGCCTGCAAGCCCGATGAGAACCGCAGTAATACGGTATATTCCGAGTTTTTCGCCCAAAACGGGTACAGACAAAAGGGTGATCAACAGCGGGGCTGTGAAAAAGATTGCTGTGACTTCGGCGAGACCCAGCGTTGCGAGGGGCAAGAAGAAAAACAGCATTGCCCCGACAAGGCACAATCCCCGTATCGATAGTTTAATGATCGTATTGCGGCTCAGACCGATCATCGACGAAATGGTTCCGGGAATGAAGATGAGGATCGCTAAACAGAAAATCGCCCGCATGGCCAAGATTTGAAAAATCGAAAGATGGTCGCTCATTAATTTTATGAGCGCGTCATTGAGCGGTATAAGCGCCATCGCAAACACGAAAAATCCGAGTGCAAATTTCGGTTGTGACAGAACAGAGAGCATTGGAAAATCCGGTTGTTATCCGGTGTAAGGTGCGTTTGACGAAAGGTTGATGACAAGGCCCGTCCGCATCAAATCAGGTCGGTTTTGGACATTGTGTCTGGTTTTTAGGTAAAAACTTGCTCGTCAGGCCCACAAAACATCTAAATCTCTGCAGAAACGTAAAATTTTAAGGTGTTTCCAAACACCTCTTCAAAACATTTGAGCGATAACTTCATTAACGCGTGCCAGAAAAAGCTCGCTCGGTAAGGCGCAGGGGTGTTTCATGCCAACCTTTATTTTCAACGGGTCGTCCGGCGACGATATTATGCGTGGATGCAATTCATCCAGTTCGCGAAATCCAGATGTCATGAACGGATTTGACGGCGATGATTTCATCGATGGTCGTGCTGGCAATGACACGCTCAACGGCGGCGATGGCAACGATACTTTGCTCGGCGGCAGCGGCAATGACACACTGAATGGCGGCAACGGCGACGACAGTTTGAACGGTGGTTCAGGAAATGACCTCCTGATTGGTGGGGATGGGGACGATACCCTCGACGGAAGCACCGGAGAAGACGAACTACGCGGTGGGGCCGGAAACGATTTGCTGATCGCTGGCTATGATACCGGCAATGGCGATGTTTTCGATGGTGGCGAGGGCAACGATACCTACCGGGTAGCTTACTCTGCCGTGGCGGGTTTTCCCTTTGATATCGATATCGATCTGGATACCTCCACTGATACCTACGGCAATTTGTATATCAGCATTGAAAACCTGATTGGTGGTAATGCGGACGATACGCTGCGCGGCGACGACCAGGCCAATATGCTCGATGGGCACACGGGTAATGATGTTCTCGAAGGGCGTGGCGGCGATGACGAACTATACGGCCGCTCCGGCGATGATACGATCAGCGGTGGCGATGGTGCCGATACGGTCAATTCAGGAACAGGCAACGATACTGTTGACGGTGACGCAGGTGACGACACGCTGAACACCCGTTCAGGCGATGATGTGGTTGACGGAGGAACCGGGAACGATCGTATTAATTCCGGGTCCGGTGACGACATGGTCGAAGGTGGTGATGGATCGGACTTGATTCTCACATCAAGTGGCCATGACACCGCATATGGCGGTGATGGCGACGATACAATCAGCGGTGATGTGGGCAACGACACCCTCCATGGTGGCGAAGGAAATGACGTTCTTCGCGGCGATGGCGGTGATGACACCATTTATGGGGATGGTGGCGATGACACGATTGAGGGTGGGACCGGGCACGATACGCTGAATGGTGGAGCCGGTAACGATTTCATTCGCGGTATTGAGGGTAACAACATAATTGATGCGGGTTCCGGCAACGATACGGTCGTGGGCGGTCTCGACGACGATATTATTACGGGTCGGAGCGGCGAAGACTATCTGCGCGGTGGTGATGGCAATGATCACATCACCGCTGGTGGCAATGATGACCGGGTCTACGGCGATGCCGGTGATGACGTCCTTGTGGGCGGTGGTGGCAACGACTCCATCAATGGCGGTGACGGAAATGATGTGGCTTCCGGCAGTGCGGGTAATGACCGTATCAATGGTGCTGCAGGCAACGACATTTTGTCAGGCGGCGCAGGCGAGGATCACATCTGGGGTGGCACTGGCAACGATACCATCCGCGGTGGGAATGAAAATGACATCCTCGAAGGTGAGGGTGGCGACGACGAGATCACTGGCGGTAATGGCGATGACCGGATTGACGGTAGTTCTGGCCATGATGATTTGAACGGGGGAGCTGGCAGCGATCACATAACAGGCGGCACCGGCAATGATATCGTTTCTGGCGGCAAGGGCGATGACATTCTGCAGTCTGAGGGAGGGAACGACACCGTTTTTGGCGGTGATGGCAATGATCGCATCGAAGCCAGTTCCGGGCACGATATCCTGAGCGGCGGTGCCGGGAATGACACTTTCTCCGGCGGAACCGGATCGGATACCTACATCTGGGAATTGGCCGATCTGACGAACGGTACAGAAGATTATACCGACGTTATATTCGATTTTTCGTCCGTCGATATTTTGGACCTTACAGCACTCAACCTCAATGACGTGACGGACATTCAACTCATATCTGCAAACGGCGACACCACAGTAACTGTGGACATTGGGCCAGAGACTTATGATCTCGTTGTTTTGGAAGGCGTGAATACACTCGATCTTAGTCAGATGGTAACGGACGGCCTCCTGCTGCTATAATAGAGCGTCAGGCTGCGAGGATCATATCCGCTGCTTTTTCCGCAATCATGATGGTAGGCGCATTGGTGTTTCCGCCAATAAGGGTTGGCATGACTGATGCATCCACCACTCTAAGTCCATCAATGCCGTTTACCTTAAGCCCAGGATCAACAACCGCGAGAGGGTCGTTTCTGCTTCCCATTTTGCAGGTGCCGACAGGGTGATAGATCGTGTCAGCGCGGTTGCGAATATGCTCTTTCATGGCTTCATCTGGTAGCGGTCCATCAATGAACAGTTCCCGTTTGCAATAGGGCGCAAAGGACGGCGCTGCTGCGATCTGCCGGATCAGTTTGGTCCCTGCCAGAAGCTCATCGAGGTCCTCTTCCTCTGATAAATATTGAGGATCAATCAACGGTGCTGATGTGGCACTGGCATCTTTAAGCCTTACTGTTCCGCGGGATTTCGGCCGCAACACGCATGCATGAACTGAAAAGCCATTCCCCCAATGCAGTTTCCGTGCGTGATCATCCACAATTCCAATCACAAAATGCAATTGAATATTGGGCCGATTGAGGCTCGGGTCTGTTTTCAGGAAAGCGCCCGTTTCCGCAAACGGGGTAGCAATCATGCCGGTGCCGTCTTTGCGCCATTGGAACATGTGCTTGATCAGCCGCGCTGTGGAGCCGAGGGTTAAACCAAACAGATCGTGTGCATCTGTTTTCCAACCAAGCACCATATCCAAGTGGTCTTGGAGGTTTTGGCCCACGCCCGGTAAATCATGCGCAACGCTAATCCCGTGTTGCTGCAGATGTTGAGTGGGACCAATCCCGGAAAGCATCAGTAGTTGGGGTGAATTAAAAGAGCCACCGCAGAGGATGACTTCGCGGTTCGCGTTCACCGTCAGTGTCGCGCCACGACCGCCTATTTTGTAATGGATGCCAGTTGCCCGCTTCCCGGAAATCTCGATACTACACACATGGGCGCGAGTGACCACATTTAGGTTTGGCCGGTTTTGTGCGGGAAACAGATAAGCAGCTGCCGCAGAACAACGCTCTCCGTTTTTCTCGCCGTGGAACTGCGTTACCTGATAAAGGCCCACTCCCTCCTGATCCTCACCGTTGAAATCATCGGTGACGCGAAATTGGCACTCACCAGCGGCTTTTATGTAGTCTTTTGAGATCTGCCTTGGGCTTTGTTGGTCCGATACGTATAAAGGTCCCTTGTCGCCGTGGTGTTCGTTGGCACCAAGCTGATTGCGTTCTGACTTTAGGAAATAGGGTTTGACGTCATCCCATCCCCAACCGTCGCATCCGCCATCGCGCCACTCGTCATAGTCTTTTGGATGCCCGCGCACGTAAAGCATCGCATTGATTGCGCTGGAACCGCCCAGTGACTTGCCGCGCGGTTGATAGCCTTTGCGCCCGTTCAATCCCTTTTGGGGTACGGTCTCATAAGCCCAATTCCCGATTTTGGGTCTTCCGGGGAGCAGGGGTAACACGCCTGCAGGGGCACGGTGGAGGATCGAATTGCCGCCGCCGCCAGCCTCTAGCAGACAAACCGTATGCTTGCCGTTTTCCGATAGACGTGCCGCGAGTGTGCTGCCCGCCGACCCGCCGCCGACGATCACATAGTCGAATTGCATGTTCCTCTCCTCCACGAACGCGGTATGCAGGATAAACACTCATTGGAGAGTTGCAAGGCGTTCGAAATTAAGTCATTAGCGCTGCATGTCTGGAACAGATCATACCAAAGAAATGCTAACCGGCGGGCCGACTATTATTTTGGTTGAGCCACAATTGGGTGAGAATATCGGCATGGTCGCCCGTGCGATGGCCAATTTCGGCTTGAGCGAATTGCGTCTCGTCAACCCGCGCGATGGGTGGCCCAACGAAAAGGCGCGCGCCGCTGCCAGCCGCGCTGATCATGTGATTGACAATGTGCAGGTGTTCGAAACGCTTGAGGCGGCGATTGCTGATGTAAATCATGTGATGGCAACAACGGCAAGGCGCAGGGATATGATCAAGCCGGTGTTGGCACCGGATGAAGCCACGCGGCTCCTTCACACCCGGATGAATTCGGGCCGGGAATGTGCGATCCTATTCGGCCGAGAACGTTGGGGTCTAGAAAACCATGAAGTGGCTCTGGCTGATGAACTCGTCACATTTCCGGTAAATCCTGCATTCGCATCATTGAATATCGCCCAAGCGGTTCTGTTGATGTCGTATGAATGGATGCGGCAGTCCGAGACCGCTGCGTCCATGGGTTTTCAGGCGGATGAGCCAATCCCTGCAAACAAGGGATCGCTTACGAAACTGCTGGATCATCTGGAAACCGCGCTAGAAGAAGCGAAATATTTCTATCCTCCCGAAAAAGCGGACAAAATGCGCCAGAACCTACGGTCGCTATTCGCCAATTCGAATTTGCAGGAGCCCGAGATTCATTCGCTCCATGGGATGATCGCGGCGCTGGAGCGCCGTTGGCAAAAAAAGCGAAATGAAAGAGAAGGCAGTTCTGGCGAGTGAATCCGGCTTTCGTTGCTCGCAGGCCTTGTATTAGCGTCTCCAATCCGGCAGACCACGTTTAGCTGCTTTTATTTCCCGGGAATTGCAGATGTTGTTTGCACGCACATGCATTTGGATAGGATTGGTTATCAAATCCTGGCTTGAAACAGTTATTGACTATTTCGGGTTTGTGAATGCGCGCAGACACGATACATCGCAAACCGTTTTTCCGGATTTCAAAGTTTTGGTAGCGGTGATTTCGGCCGTTTTTGTACTGGTGATTGCTGCATTCGTATGGGCCGATCCGGTTTTCATCGAATGGGCGATGTCCAGCGATATCAATAAATCCGGCATATTTGGCATGACGACGGACATTGGCAAATCCGACTGGATATTAATCAGTACGGGCTGCGTGCTTTTGGCGATTTCCGCTTATAATTTCCCGAGATTGACCAAGCCGCATCAGGTCTATTGGCATGATATTTTTCTGAAATTCTATTTTGCGTTCACGGCGGTTGGATTTAGCGGATTGATTACGATTGGCCTCAAAAACCTGATTGGTCGCGCGAGGCCAACATTCTTTGAGAATCCGGAAACATGGTATTCTAGTCCGTTCACGGATACATACCTGTTCGCCAGTTTTCCTTCCGGTCACTCCACGACGGCAGCATCGCTTGCCATGGTCTTGTTCCTGTTTGCGCCGAGGTTGGCCGTGATTTTCGCAGCCATGGCGGTGTGGGTCGGGATTACCCGTATTGGGCTTGGAGCGCATTTTCCCAGTGATGTGATTGCGGGATTGAGTGTGGGTGCCGGGTTCACCTGGCTCTATGCGCGCACCTTCGCGCAAAAGCGGCTATTGTTTGAATTTGACGGTCCATACCGTCTCAAAGTGCGCAACGCCGCTGCCAAACGGGCAGGAAAGAAAATCGGCGTTGAGAAAAATCCGATTGGAGCTTTGAGCATCGCTGTCGGCACAAAACTCACAGGCGATAAACCATGACCATCCTTGTCTTTGATTCAGGAATAGGGGGGTTAAGCGTTTTGCGCGAGGTGAGGGTACTGTTGCCTCAAGAGCCGGTTGTCTATGTGGCCGATGATGAAGCCTTTCCCTATGGCGATTGGGACGAGGCACCTCTGAAAGAACGCATGGTGACCTTGTTTGGTGAACTGATTGAGCGGTTCAAACCTGAAATAATAGTTATTGCATGTAACACCGCTTCAACCCTTGGCATCCATGCTTTGCGGGAAGCCTATCCAGACCAGACATTTGTGGGCACTGTGCCAGCGATTAAGCCTGCCGCAGAACGGACTAAATCCGGCTTAGTTTCGGTTCTTGCGACGCCTGGAACTGTGAAACGACAATATACGCGGGACTTGATTGATGAATATGCCTCGCGCTGTCATGTGCGCCTTGTGGGAAGCACCCAATTGGCGGCACTGGCTGAAACCTATTTGCGGGGCGGCAATACGGATGAGCAAGCGGTGGCGAATGAGATCGCACCTTGTTTTGTGGAGGAAGACGGGCGGAAGACTGATATAGTGGTGTTAGCCTGCACCCATTATCCGTTTTTGGTGAATCGCATGCGCAAAATGGCGCCTTGGCCAGTGGACTGGAT
The DNA here is from genome assembly GCA_963922635.1 of uncultured Hyphomicrobiales bacterium. Lineage (GTDB taxonomy): Bacteria > Pseudomonadota > Alphaproteobacteria > Rhizobiales > Rhizobiaceae > JAALLB01. Next base: position 8,164 of record CAWUJX010000096.1, read on the forward strand.
CGACACATCTGAGGCGATTGCCCGGCGTGCCGCAAGTTTTGTGACACCGTCTTCTGACGCGTTCGAAGAAAAGCCCACTCGGGATGACGCGTATTTCACCAGTCGCAACGTGGATGCTGGAACCCGAAATCTGCTTCTCGGGTTTGGACTGCGCGTCATCTGAACAGGGCTCGACGCTTGACATTCTGCGGATTTTTCCGTAGCCCACCCGCAGACGAACGCATTTACTGCTTTTGTCTTTCGTATCCCGTGTTCAAAATCACAAAACGTGCGTGGTTTGTTCTGTCATTCGGGCCAAAAAGTCCGGAAGAGGAGGGTGCGTTTCCTTTGCGTGTCGCATGAGGCGGCACGTGGGTTATTGTTTGAAACAAGGAAATGGTAATGAGCAAGCGTCATTCAACCAAGTATAAAATCGACCGCCGTCTTGGCGAAAACATTTGGGGTCGTCCCAAATCACCGGTTAACCGTCGCGATTACGGGCCCGGCGAACATGGCCAGCGCCGCAAGGGCAAACCTTCGGATTTTGGTATTCAGCTTCATGCGAAACAAAAGCTGAAAGGTTACTACGGTAACATCTCTGAAAAGCAGTTCCGCCGTATTTACGGTGAAGCGACCCGCCAGAAAGGCGATACATCGGAAAACCTGATTGGCCTTCTCGAAAGCCGCTTGGATGCTATCGTGTACCGCGCCAAATTCGTTTCCACCGTCTTTGCTGCCCGTCAGTTCATCAACCATGGTCATGTGAAGGTGAACGGTCAGCGCGTTAACATCTCGTCTTACCGTTGTAAGCCTGGCGACGTGATTGAAGTTCGTGAGCGTTCAAAGCAATTGGCATTTGTTCTTGAAGCAACCCAACTCGCAGAGCGCGATGTGCCCGAATATGTGGACGCAGATCATTCAAAAATGACCGCCACTTATGTGCGCAAGCCCGCATTCGCGGATGTGCCGTACCCGGTTCAAATGGAACCAAACCTCGTGGTCGAATTCTACTCACGCTAAGTGATCACTGAAATTTTATAAATTAAGGCCCGTTTAACGGGCCTTTTTTTGATGGTGTGGCACTGCTGCAATGGAGCAGAATGCCTTCCTATGGTATTGTGAATATGTTGGGGCTAGAAATGCGCGCACGAGGATACGCCTAAGAGGCAAAGCGAGGGACGGATGAGCACTCTTAAGATTACAACCGCAATTCTTATTGCAGGTTCGGTATTTTCAACGCCTGCGATAGCGCAAGAGCGGAAAACACTGTTTCAGGTTTTGTTTCCGAAAGCCCATGAACGCAAAGTCCAGCGGGAACGCGCTCGGTTGGAGGCTTTGAAACCGCAGTTGCCTCGCGAACTGCCCCGCGTGAAACAAACACGGAATTACGTTTATAAAGTTGCTGCGTTTACGCCGATCGCGATCAAGGCAAAAGAAATTGAATTTGCAGCCGTCCTACCGTCCGATGGTGTTGAAATTGATGAAGAGAATCAAAGCCTCGTTTCAGCGCCTGAAGCCAGTGTGATGACGAAGGATCTGGAGGCGAACAAAGAATTGGTCTTACGGGCGGAAAAGCACCTTGCTGCGGCGATTGCAGATTTTTATTCGGAAAATCAAGAATATCATTGGGTGACGGAAACTGGTGAGTGGAACGCTAAAGCCCGCTCTGTGATGAAAGTTCTTGAAGATGCTGACACCTATGGCCTACGCGCTGCGGATTATGCGGTGAACCAGGTGTCGCCGGTTTCCGATTCAGAAGCTGATTTGTCTTCGGCTCGACTGACCAATGAGATCGCATTTTCCATTGCCGTAGCGCGGTATGCGATGGATGCCGAGTTCGGCACGATTAATCCAAACCGCCTCAGCGGTTACCACGCGTTTCCTGCGCACGACTCAAAAGCATCTGCAATTTTGGAAAAAGTGTTTACGAGCGGTGCTTTGCCTGCAATCACGCTGAAATCTTTCCATCCACAACACGTTAAATTCACTGCACTCAAATCTGAACTGCAGAACCTGATGGGTGCGGAAGACGAAAAAATTGATCTTCCTGCAAAAGTGTTGATCAAGCCTGGCATGCAGCATCCCGAACTGCCAAATTTTGTGAACGCGATCAAAAAGCGTGGATCTGAAGAACTATTGGCCGACCACGCGGAACTGTTTGCTGCCTACACAAATGGTGATAAATATACGCCGAGCATTGTGGCGCTGGTGAAAGATTACCAGAAAGAAGCAGGTCTTGGTGCCGACGGGATCATTGGTAAGAACACATCTGCCAAACTTGCGGGCATTGGATCAGCTGACAAAATCGACCGAGTGAAACTGGCGATGGAGCGCCTTCGCTGGCTTCCGAATGAGTTTGGTGAACGCCATGTTTTCATCAACCAGCCTGAGTTCCGCGCGCGTTACATAGAGGGTGGCAATGAAGCCCTCTCCATGCGCGTGGTGGTGGGCAAGAAAAGCAACCAGACGAACTTTTTCTACGATGAGATAGACCACGTGGTCTACAACCCCTATTGGGGTGTGCCGAAATCCATCGTAGTGAACAAGTTTCTGCCAAAATCCATCGCGAACCCGGGCTACCTCGATCAATCCGGCTATGAAGTGACGACCTTTGGCGGCAAACGCCTTTCGTCGTCATCTATTAACTGGACGGAGGTGGGCGCGAACCCGAATTTTGCAGTGCGTCAGCCGCCCGGGCCTAAAAATGCCTTGGGCGAGTTGAAAATCATGTTCCCTAACAAGCACGCGATTTACATGCATGACACGCCTGCGAAGAACCTGTTCAAGAAAGACTATCGTGCGTACAGCCATGGTTGCGTTCGACTGCACGATCCGCACGCGATGGCAGCAGCAGTTCTCGGCAAATCGAAAGGGCAGGTGAAAGCCGCCATTTCAACTGGCAGGAACCAGACCGAAAAGCTGCGTGAGAAAGTGCCCGTTTACGTATCGTATTTTACGGCCTGGCCACAAAAAGACGGCTCTGTGAAATACTTTGGTGATATTTATGATCGCGATAAGCACCTGTTGAAAGCGATGGATGCGACTGAGAAAGTGCGCGCGGCCAACACTGCTTCCTAGATTACAGATTTAAACGAAAAAAGCCGAGGTCTTAATCGCCTCGGCTTTTTTATTTGTCGAATTGGAATTTGCTAGCCGCGTTTCGCGAAATTGATCGTACCCACGCTGAACACTTTACCGCTTTCAGGATCAGTTCGGCTTATCTGCACGTCAAATGCTTTTGCGCTTTTAGCGTTCAGCTTGATGGTGGCGACCACATCTGTTTTGGATAGACGATCAC
>CAWUJX010000097.1:0-11122 GCA_963922635.1 uncultured Hyphomicrobiales bacterium
TGCCAGATTGCACAAGGTGCCTGTGTTGAACCAGAGCGTTTCGAGATTTCGAAGATGAACTCTTGCTCGCTTCTCGCCTTTAGCGGTCATCTTCGGATCGGAGAATTTTTTACTACTCTCAACGCTGGAGGGAGGCACAACGATATTCATTCAAACTACCGATTTCGTTCGAGACTATGATTTTTACATAGGGTTATTGCGTCTCTGATAGCAAGACAATCGACTGTAGAAGTGATCGCATAAGCGGGAATTTTGGTCACAATCTTTTTATTTTCCGGCTGCCAATCCCACCCTGCTCACCTTGTAAAGCGATGAGATTGGAGTATGACACCTAACCAACGCTTCTCTCTTTCAAATCGGAGTAATCCATGGCGCATCCGGAAACATCCGCAGATATGCTGGCAACCACCCTTGCCGCAAATGGTTGTAAACGCGCATACGGCATCCCCGGCGGTGAGGTCTTGGCGATCATCGATGCGTTTGACAGGGCAGGAATTGAGTTCATTCTCATCAAGCATGAAAACTCAGGCGGGTTCATGGCCGAAGGGGCATGGCACGCCGATGGCCATCCGCCTGTCCTCGTGGCGACGGTGGGACCTGGGGTTGCAAATGCGGTAAACGTGGTGGCAAACGCCATGCAAGACCGCGTACCGCTCATTTTCGTCACAGGATGTGTCGATACAGCGGAGGCCGAAAGCTATACACACCAGGTTTTCGACCATCGCAAAATGCTCGATGAAATTACCAAAGCAACATTTACCGGAACCGTTTCCACATGCGGATTGATCGCGCAGAAAGCGGTATCGATTGCGCTGGAACCACAGATGGGACCGGTGCATCTTGATATTCCGGTATCCGTGGCAGAAGCGCCGGCAATAGAGACGTTAACCGTCGGTCCTGTGCCTGCTCCAATCACCCTTCCCCAACAAGATGCCGTCTTTGCAGACGCTTGTGCAAAGCTGCAAGCCGCAAAAAATCCTGTCGCCATTACGGGCGTCGATGCGGTCAATGAACAAGCAGGGAAAGCGATTACCGAGTTTTGCGTACGGCACCAAATTCCGGTGATTGCTTCTTACAAAGCAAAAGGCTTGCTCGATGAAGCGAACCCACTCAGCATTGGCGGTGCTGGTTTGTCGCCAAAAGCCGATAAAATTCTGATGCCATTGTTGGATGCATCTGACTGTATCCTGCTGATAGGCTATGATCCGATTGAAATGCGGATCGGATGGCGAAACCCGTGGCGGACAGACCAAACGGTGATCGAGATTACTCCCGTACTTCGTACACATGGCATGCATTCGGTCAGCCATACGATCAGGGCGTCTATTGTCCCCACACTCGAGGCCATGGGCGCCAATATTCAGGTTAAACGCCACTCTCTCTCACCGATTGCCGTAAAAGCGCGAGAGGACTTCCGCGTTAAGTTTATGGCTGATTCTGACTTTGGCCCGGACCGTGTTTTTGAAACACTCCGGAAGGTGATGCCCACCAATACAGTAGCCACAGCCGACAGTGGGGCACACCGGATCCTGTTAAGCCAGATGTGGTCATGTTATCATCCCCGTGGAATGCTGCAATCTTCGGCCCTTTGCACCATGGCATGCGCCGTGCCGCTCGCAGCCGGATATAAACAAGCCGCGCCTGAAACTCCCGTCATTGCGTTTGTGGGCGATGCGGGCCTTGAAATGGGCTTGGGCGAATTGGCAACACTGCGTGAACACAAGATACCCATCATTATTTGTGTTCTCGTTGATGAAAGCCTCACTTTAATCGAGATGAAACAACGTGCCTCGCAACGGCCAAATATCGGTGTGGATTTTACGGGTTCTGACTTTCCAACCGTTGCGGATGCCCTTGGCGGATATGGCGTTTGGATTGATGACGTTCAAAGCCTTACGAAAGAAGCAAACGATGCTCTATCGCGCGACACGTTCACGGTGCTTGCCTGCCGCATTGGCCGCAAGAGCTATGATGGCCGTTTTTAAGCAGCCTTAGAATTAAGAACCCAAAATTTAATCCGAAAAACTTCAATTCGAAAAAGCGCTTGACTCATTCCTAATATGTAATAATGTAATTACATGATTACTAATGACGATATGGATCTTGTGTTTCACGCTTTGGCGCACACCACGCGCAGACAAATGATGGATCACGTGCGCAATGCGCCGGGTATAGGCGTCGGCGAGTTGGCATCGAAATTTGATGTGAGCCGCATTGCCATAATGAATCATTTAGCGGTCCTGGAAAAAGCAGACCTCATCATCAGCGAAAAAGATGGACGCACACGCAAACTGTACCTGAATGCCATGCCCATCCAGGACATCCATGAGCGCTGGACGGACATTTACTCAGCCCATTGGGCCGACCGTTTGAACACAATTAAACACATCGCCGAAGCGGTGGCGAAGAAATCTAACAAAGGAGAAAGTAATGAGTGAACCTAAATATGCAAAAGCAAATATCAATCGCACTTTTATAAAGGCACCAATCCAAACCGTTTGGTCTACGTTGGTCGCAACAGACAAATCACTGCCGTTCTTTTTTGGTTCAATCTGCCAGACCAAAGACGGGCTAAAGCCCGGTGCAAAATATCGAATGGTAAATCCAAGCAAAAAACTCGCGATGGTTGTTGGTGAAGTCATCGCGTTTGAACCACCGCGTCTTTATTCGCATACGTTTCAGATGACGAACATCGACGAGCCACCATGCAAAGTGACTTACGAACTCACTGAGAAAGACGGAGGAACAGAATTCACGCTGACCATCGAAAACGCAATTGAAGGTGGAAAACTTTTCAAAGAAATGGCATCGGCACAGGGCTTTATCGGCTCCAACCTGAAAGCAATCTGCGAAACCGGAAGCCCGGCATTCACTGGACGAATGGTCAAACTTTTAGGGCCGATATTTGGTGCATTTGCAAAGAAAAGCCAACGCATCGAAAATTGGCCGCTGTAAATTGCGCTCCTTATTTGGAGAAGTCCAAACAGCAGCAATGAATAAGACTCGTAGCATGCAAGGCGTGGAACATCAGCTTCCCTGATTAGCAAATTTTCAAGCGCCTTGCCTGTCTTGGTAAAAGAATTGGCAATTAGTCGCGTTCATGAACAATACAGACGCGGCAAAAACCATGTGTCACTCCTATCAATCAAATTCCAAATCGGCGTTTCATGGTAATCGCGGCGCAACTTCCTGCGAAAGCCATCACGGCCCATGCCCAACCATGCGCACTTCCAGACACTAAGCCACCCAGATATGCACCAATATTGCATCCGTACGCGAGGCGGGCACCATAGCCCATCAGCAGACCGCCAAGCACAGCCGTTCCGATCTCAACACGACTTAAAGTCCAGATTGGATTAAAACGAGATGCAAGCGACGCTGCGCCCAATGCGCCTAGCATGATGCCAAAATTCATGACTGATGTGACATGGGCAAACAAACTGTTGGCGAGTACATTTGCACGCCAGCCGGACCAGTAAGGCCAAGCCAACACATCCACTCCCAGAAAACCCGCAACCTTTGCACCCCATACGGCGAAGGCAAACGTTACACCCCATGGCCGCCCAACAACCAGCAAGGTGAGTATACCAACAAATGCCAAAGCCATAGCGCCTGCAAGTGGCGACCACTGTCCGTAGAGCAATGACGTAGTGGGACGGGGGGCTTCAAGCGATCCGTATTTTCGTTTTTCAATCCATATGGTGGCGAGCGCCACAACACCAAGAATGCTTGCCATTGTTACGAACGCATTTAACGGCCCCAGTGCGTTGATCATCCCGTAACTGAATTTATCACCAATCCCCAAACCGGATTGCACGACTTGCGGAAACGCGATCTGATTCCACCACGGCACATGGGCCGACCCGATCAGCGATCCAATAATAAAGAATGCAAGCGTGATCACCATTCGTGTAGAACCGCCACCTGCGACAAAGAGAGTTCCTGAACCGCAACCCCCACCGAATTGCATGCCATATCCAAACAAGAATGAACCAAACAACATGCCCACGCTAATGGGTAGAATGTTTCCGTTAGCGCTGGTGTAGGCAATCAGTGGGAACGAAACCGCACAGGTGATGACAATGAGAAGAAACTGGTAACGTAGCCCGACACCTCGACTTTCAGCGAATATGCGCCGCCATGCGGCGGTGAACCCGAATGACGCATGATAAAGGGCAAATCCGGCGAAAACACCAATCAACGAAGCCAACGCCTGCGTTTGACCGCCCAGTGTTAAAGACAGAAGAACCAACGTAACAACACCAATCCCCGCACCAATAAGCGGCGCCCTTTGAACACCATGCTTAGGAGGAGCCTCTGCTGGCCCTAGCGGTTTCCCAGATAATCTGTTCAGGCTTGGTTCATTGGACATGTTTTAGCCATATCTTCGAAAGATTGGATCATTCGGAGAATGAAAACACAGCATCGCCAAACCTCGAAATTCATTTCGCCCGCCTACATATCACAATAGTTTGATTTTCTGGGTAGTGCTGTGATTTTCAAATCTGCCAACTAACCGCCATAAAAAACTTGGAAAAAGATTCCGCAACAAAAACGGCGGATCGAGGGAAACTATGTTGAAACACGATGCTTATGGATGTGAGATAACAATCTCGAACATGCAGGCCTTAAATGCTTGGAATGAGACCGTTAAAGGGTTTCTTTCCCACGCCGCAGCAACGGGCCCCTCTCTAGCCACGACATTTGAATTGGATGAGCACTTCGCCCTCGGGCACGCATGCAAAGGAATGTTCAGCCTACTGCTGGGACGCCGTGAACTAGACAAGACAGCATCAGACGCGCTGTCCATTGCCCAACTTTCCGACAAACAAAACCCCGTCTCCGAGCGTGAGCGCCATTATATCTCTGCGTTGGAGGCATGGGTAAGCGGAAAGCCTAGCCGATCAATACACGAGATGGAACAGGTTCTGCGCAAGTGGCCCCATGATGCCTTGGCAATGAAATTGAGCCACGCAATTCGTTTTATGCTCGGTGATCTTCAGGGCATGCGCACATCGCTTGAAGACATTATGCATGTCTATAACGGACATAAGGCTGAGGGCTACTTCCACGGATGTTATGCGTTCACCCTAGAAGAAACCGGTGAATACACACTGGCTGAAAAGCGCGGTCGGAAAGCGCTTGAACTGGCCCCGGATGATTCCTGGGGACTGCATGCAGTATCCCATGTTTTTGACATGACCGGGCGTGCCAAAGAGGGCCTCGATTGGATGTCAGACAAACAGGCTGCTTGGGAGCATTGCAACAATTTTCGCTATCACGTGTGGTGGCACATCGCACTGATGCATCTTGATCTCGGACATTTTGATACGGTTTTGGAGTTGTATGATGAGAACATCCGAAAAGACAAAACTGACGACTATCGTGACATATCGAATGCGACTTCTGTTCTCCTGCGCCTCGAGTTCGAGGGCGTCGAGACTGGCGATCGATGGGAAGAGCTTGCCGAACTCTCAGCCAAGCGAACGGATGACAACTGCGTAGCTTTCGCTGACCTGCACTACATGATGGCACTGTGTGGTGCAGACAAAAAAGACAGTTCTGCAGCGCTTCTTTCCAATATGACCGCTTGTGCTGAAACGCGTCATCACAACGAATTTTCAAACGCTATCAAACATCCGGGGGTCTTGGCAGCGACAGGTCTTGAAGCCTATCGCGATCATGATTTTGCTACTGCGTATCATTGTTTGGCGAAAGCAAAGCCCGCCCTTCAGGATATTGGTGGAAGCCATGCGCAGCGTGATATTTTTGAGCGCCTCGGAATTGAAGCAGCCATACGAGCAGGCCTCGCCTCGGAAGCAAAAACACTTCTCACGGAGCGCGATATTCACCGAGGACACAAAGATCAGTATTCGCTCAGCCGATGGGCCCTTTTCGAAAACCAAAGTGATATTGCGAGATTGGGTGCTGCCTGATATCGCATCGAATAATGTAGTATTTACACGCCGTTGAGTTTCAGCTCCGGCGTTTAAAATTTGGCCTTTGAAGGGCACACGACCGTGACTGACACCAAATCCATTCCCTATCCGCCAAACCCCGTGCGTCAAAGAGATCCACGGCTGGACTTCTTCCGTGGCTTGGGCATGTTCATTATCTTCATGGCTCACCTGCCAGGAAATTTTTTCACCTTATACATACCCGCGCGTTTCGGCTGGTCAGATGCCACGGAAATTTTTGTGTTCTGTTCCGGAATGGCCTCGGCAATCGCATTCGGGAAAATCTTTGAAATGTCCGGTTGGTGGATGGGAACTGCCCGTATCGTTCACAGAATGTGGCAAGTGTATTGGGCACATATCGGACTGTTTTTCATCATCCTCGCATTGGTCGTGTTGCAAACGTCAGCCTCACAATCCGGCCTGCTTTGTTTTTACGAAGGAAGCCGGCTTTGTGGCTCACCGGAAGAAGGGCCCGCATGGGACTATGTGGGACGGCTAAATATTATCCATATGTTCCAGGAGACTAATGGCAGTTCAGCCATGGCAAACTTTGTGGGCATTATGACGCTTACCTGGGTGCCGAACCTGTTCGATATTCTACCAATGTACATTGTCATCCTGAGCATGATCCCGATCGTCGTCGGGCTGGCACATATGAACAAATTTTATGCATTCGCGTTCATTCTGATCGTATGGCTTGCTTCACGCGATTGGCTTGCTTCACGCGATTGGCTTGCTCCTGTGTTTGGCTTTGAACGCGGAATTGGTCTGCCCGCCGAACCATGGTCAGATCGCCAATGGTTCTTCAATCCATTTGGCTGGCAATTGGTTTTCTTCACAGGATTTGCCTTCATGGCGGGTTGGTTGCCAAAGCCCCCTGTCAACAAATGGCTGGTGACTTCAGCCCTTGTATTTGTCGTTGTCACCATTCCCTACGCTTTCTGGGGCATTCACAATGATGAGGTTTTTCAGCCAAGCGTCTATGGGCCGGCCATCGATTTCTCGTGGGCAAATGTTCAGGAAATTCGCGAAGGATTAAAGCCTTGGTGGGCGAAGGCTGATTTCGGAGTTTTACGATACATACACTTCCTTTGCCTTGCTTATTTGTTCTGGATCCTCGCCGGAGAAGGTGGCAAGAACCTCCAGTTCAAGAGCAGCCTCGGCCAATGGTTCGTCAAGATCGTCCACAAAGTGGGGCAACAGTCCCTCGCCACATTCATGGGCGGGCTTGTGATCGGGCGCTTCTGCGGCTTCGTGCTTGACGTGATAAACCGCAACATGGGCGGTGCGATTTTCGGCAACGACACCGATCTCGCATGGTGGTTCAACTGGATACCCATGACCTTGGTCAATCTGGCAGGGATGGCTGGAATGGTTGGCATTGCTTATTTGGTGAGTTGGATAAAAAAGAACCCATGGAAACCGAAAAAAGAGGCAACAAACCCCGCTGTTTCCAACACCGTGAACGCACCGGAAGCGGCGACACTGGCACGGCAAACTGGGATTTAACGCGAGAAACTGATCCCGAAAATTGACGAAATTCTCTTGCCACGCTCGCTAAATTTGGCAGGCCGGTTGTCAGGGTTTCTTGTGAATTGATTTCCGGTTTGTAATTCGCGATCAGGCCACGTATTGCTGATTGACAAACAATGAGATGCACGTTTGGGAGGAAATGCCATGTTCAGCCATGTCATGCTTGGGGCGGACGATATTGAAACATCCAAGAAATTTTACGATGCAACGCTTGCTGAATTAGGCCATGAGCCGGGTGTCATCGACCCTAAGGGCAGATGTTTCTATTATATGAAACACGGCGTTTTCGCGATCAGCAAACCAATTGACGGTGAGCCCGCCACTTGTGCCAATGGAGGCACTATTGGGTTTGCAGCCAAAAGCCCCGAAATCGTCGAAGAGTGGCATCAAACCGGCCTCGCAAATGGAGGAACTGCATGTGAAGATCCGCCTGGCGCCCGCACCGGACCAACCGGCAGTCTTTACCTTGCATATCTGCGTGATCCATACGGCAACAAAATCTGCGCCCTGCACCGCATGCCTTAACCACACAAATTTCAGTGCATTAAACAAATAACGGGGCTATGGCACCAGCATGACTTTGCCGGTGTTCATGCCAGCAAGTGCTTCAGGCACTTTCTTGTGCGCTTCAGAAATCGGGATGACAGCGGCCACATCGGTTTTCCATTTTCCGGTGGCAAACAATTCCTGCACCCGCATGGAAGCCGCAATTTGGTCCTGAACTGGTTTGTCTTTCATCCACTGGGTCAGCCAAAAGCCTTCGATTTGCTTGCCCATGAAAATGAATTGCCCAGGTTGTTCCAAGGTCGGCATTTGGGTGGAAAGCTTGCCGTAAATCATCCAGCGTGACTTGCTCGGCATTGCTGTAAAAATTGACGATGAAATCTGGTCGGCCACGGCGTCCAGCATTACCCGCGGCTTCAATTCCTTGATCAGGCCGCCAAGTGCGTTGGCAAAATCATCTGAAGTGCAATTCAGCGCATGAGCGGAACCCAATGCTTTTAGTGGCTCAATGTGCTCGTCGCGACGTACGATAGAAATAGCCTGCTTGCCGTCTTCTTTTGCAAGGCCGGAAATCAATTTGCACAATTGGCTTGCAGCCGCTGTCATGATGAACGCATCATTGCCGTTGGCGGTTGCCTCTTCATACATACCAATCGCTGTCAGCGGATTAACCAGCATGGCAGCCGCATCTTCATCGCGCACATCATCACGCAGTGGAATGCAGGTCGGCACAGCAGCCACTGCATATTCAGCCCAGACACCCGAAGCTGATCCGAAACAGGAAACGCGTTTGCCAACAAGCCCTTCGCCGCCTTTTCCAGCCTTCACCACTTCACCCACAGCTTCAAATCCGGCGGGCACTCCTTCGCGGCGTGGGATACCGTATTCACCTTTGATGAAATGGAGGTCTGAAGGGTTGATGCTTGCCATGATGACTTTAACGAGAACCTCGCCGTCGCTCGGTTCCGGCACATCCACCTGACCAAACTGCAGGTAAGGATCGAGGCTCTCAATCGCAGGGCCCTCCGACGTTCCTGAAAATCCGCTTCCCAGCGTGATCAGTGCATTCATTCTCTCTGCGCTCATGGTACCAATACCACCTTTCCGACCGCTTTGCGGTCATGGATATGTTGAAGTGCGGCGACCGCATCTTCCAATGCGAATGTCTTTTCCACCAGCGGCTTTACCTTGCCGCTCATATACATTTCAAAAAGCTCTTTCATGTTTTCGGCATAGACCTGCGGCTCGCGCTGGGTAAACGACCCCCAGAACACTCCCACTACCGCTGCCCCTTTAACGAGCGCCAGATTTACCGGAAATTTCGGAATATCACCATCAGCAAACCCGACCACCAACAGTCGGCCACCCCAATTGATCGCACGGGAACATGCGTGGAATACGTCCCCTCCTACAACCTCAAAAATCACATCGGCACCTTTGCCGTCCGTGGCTGCCTTGAGTTCGTCTTTAAGATTGTCATAGCCAAGCGTAATGTCAGCCCCGTTTTCCTCACAGACTTTGCGCTTTTCATCTGTTGAAGCAATCGCGATGACTTTCGCTCCCATTGCCTTGCCAATCTGAACTGCGGCCAGACCTGTAAGCCCAGACGCACCTGTAACAGCAAGCGTTTCACCCGGCTTCAATTGCCCCCGTTGCTTCAACGCATGATGGGCAGTTCCATAGCCGCACATGAGAGCAGTGAGTTCCGGCCCGTCAGCTTGTGGCGGAACCGGCATCACCACATTTTTGTGCGCCTTTACCTTCTCCGCAAACGCTCCGACGGAGGTGATGGCAGCCACACGGTCTCCCGCCTTGAAACCGGATTCTTCTCCTGCCAATGATATGGTCCCTACCAGTTCCATGCCGGGAACAAACGGCGTTGGCGGACGGACTTGATACAACCCCTGCACGAGAAGCCCATCGGGAAAATTGACACCAATTGCCTCAGCATCGATGACCACTTCCTTCGCACCTGGTTCCGGATCAGGCATATCCGTTACCTTCAGATCGGCTATTGGGCCGAATTCTTCACACACTATCGCTTTCATGATTTCCATCCCATCCGCGCGCACAATGCGGTTAGGGTTTTTTCTGCCCGAACCTAAGAGCAGAACAAACCTCTGCGTTACATTTTTTCCTGGGTGTAATGTTTCAACTCCGCACGAGCCACTTGGCGGCGGTGAACCGCATCCGGCCCATCAGCAAGACGCAGCGTCCGCACATGTGTCCACGCCCGCGCAAGCGGTGTATCTTGTGAAATGCCCTGCCCACCGTGCATTTGCACAGCCTCGTCAATGACCTTGAGCGCCATCTGCGGAGCAACCACTTTGATTTGCGAAATCCACGGTGCAGCTGCACGCGGATCACCTTGATCCATCATCCAAGCAGCTTTCAAACAGAGCAAGCGCGCCTGCTCGATTTCCATCCGGCAATTAGCAATAATGTCAAAGTTCGCCCCAAGTTTCGCAAGCGGCTTACCAAACGCTTCACGGCGCACAGATCGTTGGCACATCAGTTCGAGCGCACGTTCTGCCTGCCCTATTGCACGCATACAATGGTGGATGCGGCCGGGCCCAAGGCGCCCCTGGGAAATCTCAAACCCGCGCCCTTCCCCAAGCAACAGGTTTTCCGCAGGCACCCGCACGTCAGTAAACTTGATATGCATATGCCCATGCGGCGCATCATCTTCTCCATAAACATGCATGGCGCGCAGGATTTCGATGCCGGGTGTTTTTGCATCCACAATTATCTGCGACTGCTGCTGATGCCGTGGACGGCTTTCATCCGGCGTTGCCACCATCACAATATAAACTGCACAACGTGGGTCACCCGCACCGGAGGACCACCACTTTTCACCGTTGAGCACATACTCATCACCATCCCGCACACATGACATGGAGATGTTGGTTGCATCAGAGGACGCCACATCGGGTTCTGTCATCAGGTATGCTGATCGAATTTCACCCTCTAAAAGACGAGACAACCACTGTTTCTTGTGTTCTTCAGTCCCGTATCGCTCAAACACTTCCATATTGCCGGTGTCAGGAGCACTACAGTTAAACGTCTCTGCGCCGAGATGGGCCTTACCCATTTCTTCAGCGAGATAGGCATATTCAACTGTTGAGAGA
>CAWUJX010000098.1:0-10894 GCA_963922635.1 uncultured Hyphomicrobiales bacterium
AGGATAAACCGAAAGCTTGCGTCAAGCATCGGCGTCCAGTGCTTCAAGCTCGTCGATCAGCTTTGAGATCATGCTCAGTCCTTCATTCCAGAAATCCGGACTTGAAGCATTGAGACCAAAAGGTTTTAGAACCTCGCTGTGATGTTTTGAGCCACCTGCTCGCAGCAGCGCAAAGTACTTGTCCTGAAATCCAGCCTCAGCATTCTCGTAAACTGCATAAAGCGAATTTACGAGACAATCTCCAAACGCGTAGGCATACACATAAAATGGGGAATGTATGAAGTGTGGGATGTAAGACCAATATGGGCGGTAATCGTCGCCGAACTTGAATGCAGGGCCAAGACTCTCACCCTGAATTGATATCCAAAGATCTCCCAAATCATCACTGGTCAGTTCACCATCTTTGCGCGCCGTGTGAACCTTTCTTTCAAACATGTAAAATGCGATCTGGCGCACGACCGTATTGAGCATGTCTTCGACTTTTTGCGCTAGCATGGTCTTGCGTTGTTTGACCGTATCGCATTGATCAAGCAATGAGCGGAACGTGAGCATCTCACCAAAGACGCTTGCGGTCTCAGCGAGCGTTAATGGTGTTTGCGCCATCAATGGCCCCTGCTCTGCGGCAAGCACTTGATGCACACCGTGGCCAAGCTCATGCGCCAGCGTCATCACATCGCGTGGCTTGCCCAAGTAATTCAACAAAACATATGGATGCGCAGATGGAACCGTTGGGTGGGCAAAGGCACCGGGCGATTTACCTTTGCGCACAGGAGCATCAATCCAACCCTTGTCGAAAAACTGTTCTGCGATGCCCGCCATTTCAGGCGAAAAGGCTGAATAAGCATCCAGCACCGTTGTGCGCGCCCTTTGCCAATCAATGAGGTTCTCATCTTCCACAGGCAATGGTGCGTTGCGGTCCCAATGTTCCATGATATCGAGGCCCATCCATTTGGCCTTCATCTGGTAGTATCGGTGGGACAGGTTTGGAAAGGATTGCTGCACAGATTGCACGAGAGCGTCGACCACTTCTCTTTCTACCCGGTTGGCCAGATGGCGGGAATCCGCAATGTCATCAAAGCCGCGCCATCGGTCGGCAATTTCCTTATCCTTCGCGAGCGTATTGGTGATCAGCGTAAATGTGCGAATGTTGGCGTTGAGAACAGCGCCAATTTCGGTTGCAGCTTTCTCTCTGGTCTGTCGGTTCTTGTCCTGAAGAAGATTAAGCGCCTGCTCCACGGGCATTTTTTCATCATCAATAGTGAACTCAAGAGATGACATGGTCTCATCGAAAAGCCGGTTCCATGCAGCCCGTCCCGTAATGGACTTCTCGTGGAAAACCTGCTCCAGTTTTTCTTCCAGCTGGTATGGTTTGTCTTTCCGCAAGTCAGTCAACCACGGACCGTAATAGGCTAACGAGGCATCCTCTTTCATCGCCGCATCAAGAGCGGCATCGTCCAACTGGTTCAACTCCAGTGTGAAAAACAGGAGGTGCGAACCTGCCTTTGTCATATGCTCCTGCGCGTCACCATAAAATTTGGCATGGTCCGGATTTGAAGTATCGCTCGCGTATAACAGGCCCGCATAAGACATGACGCGGCCCATGCGCTCTTCGATTTCCTCATATTCGGCAATCGCAAGCGCCAGGTCTCGAGGGTTTTGTCCAAGTGTATGAGCCAGCTTTCCGGCGTGGGTCTGCTCGAAGCCGGATGCCTGATCAAGGCAGCGGGCCATATCGTTCTTGAATTCGTCTGAGTCCATTGCCGGGTAGAGATCGTCGAGGTTCCATTCGGGCAATTCACCCAGATCGTTTCTCTGATTTACCGCTGCTACACCTGATTGAAATACCTTGCCCGGACTTACGTTCATTACACTCTCCCATGATGCCAACATGAAATTGGCCGATGATCATCAGATGGGGTCGAACCCTGTGTTATGTCAACGCAAGATTGTTCATTAACATTTTAACGAGATCTCTAACCGCTCCTTAACGACGCCACTTAAACCGATCTTCAGCCTTCCCCGCTAAAAATGCTCCGTAATGGGACACTAAACGTAACGCGACAACGATAGTAAAGGCGGGGATATGGCTGACTTGATTTTGGTGGTGGACGACGAACCCGTCCAGCGCAGGCTCCTCGAAGAGACCCTCAGAAAATTAGGCTATGACGCGATGACAGCCGATGGCGGAAAGGCAGCCATCGAAGCGCTTGAAGGCAAAAACGCTGCCCGGATAAAGGCCGTTGTTTTAGACCTTATTATGCCAGAGATGGACGGAATGACCGTTCTGGAAACGATGGCCTCAAAGAAAATGCCCCAGCCGGTGATCGTACAAACTGCTCAGGGCGGCGTTGAAACGGCAGTTAATGCCATGCGAGCTGGCGCCGTAGATTTCGTGGTCAAACCAGCCAAGCCTGAACGCTTAAAAGTGTCGATCCAAAACGCGCTGAAGATGGGCGCACTTCAGGTTGAGATCAAACGGATCAAAAAGAAAAACTCAGGCAAATTAACAGTTGATGAAATCATCTCTGCAAGCCCGAACATGGAATCTGTCAAGCAAATTGCCATGCGTGCGGCCCAATCAAATATTCCGGTTCTGATTGAGGGAGAATCCGGCGTCGGGAAAGAAATGATTGCAAGAGCAATCCAAGGAATGAGCAAACGCTCGGACCGAAATTTGGTGACGGTCAATTGCGGAGCGCTACCGGAAAACCTCGTGGAAAGCATTCTATTTGGTCATGTCAAAGGCGCATTTACGGGTGCGAGCGATAAGCACATCGGCAAATTTCAGGAGGCTGATGGAGGCACGTTATTCCTTGATGAGGTTGGCGAACTCACCTTGGACATGCAAGTAAAGCTGCTGCGCGCCATTCAGGAGGGTGAGATCGATCCCGTGGGGTCAACCAAGCCAGTGAAAGTTGATATCCGGATCGTTTCAGCAACCAATCGCAACCTTCTGGAAGAGGTCCGAAACGGCAACTTCAGAGAAGACCTGTATTATCGATTAAGTGTTTTACCGCTTACCGTACCGCCCTTGCGCGAACGTCGCGAAGATATTCCCGAACTCATCCGTCACTTCGTGGCGCGCATCGCAGCCGAAGAAGGACGTACCAACATAAAAGGCGCTAGCATTCAGGCCATTGATATGTTGCGTAGTTACGATTGGCCCGGCAACATCCGGCAACTGGAAAACGCGATCTTTCGCGCAGTAGTGCTTTGTGACGGCGATGAACTGGGCGTCAATGAATTTCCCCAAATCGCATTGGAAACCCAT
Organism: uncultured Hyphomicrobiales bacterium; assembly: GCA_963922635.1. Lineage (GTDB taxonomy): Bacteria > Pseudomonadota > Alphaproteobacteria > Rhizobiales > Rhizobiaceae > JAALLB01. The sequence goes on from CAWUJX010000098.1 coordinate 3,272, forward strand.
GGGATCATTCCGGCGCTTCCTGTTTCCATGACACCGCCGCTGGAAACCCCAGAGATATTTGACGAAGCAAACCGGGAAAACCGACAAAGGCTCGGAGATCCCGAAAGCCTGTTACTCCTGAACGAAGCGGGTGATGTGATTATGCTGGAAGAAGCGGAAGCAAGCATCATCGAATTTGCGCTTCAAAAATATAGAGGCCGGATATCCACCGTGGCCCGGAAATTGGGCATTGGGCGTTCAACTCTCTACCGCAAATTACGGGAATATGGCCTCGAACCAGCCGATGACATCGACAACGATAAATAGCCGCGGTTCTTACCGCTTATAACAGTCCGTTAACTTGGGGCCGCTTGCGTACTTGCCATTCTTAAACCGCATTTCGATGTGAAATGACGCAAGATTTTTTCGGTTTATAGGATTTGTTAAGGTCTGTTAACCATAACAGAAATTGGTATATTCTACGACACTCGGAAATCCGGTTTAGGCTAGGGTAGTTTTGCAGGTCATTCATTCTTCAATTGGCACCAGGCGCAGGGCAATGCGAACCGTCGCTTTGCTCATGCTTTTTGTCTTCTGCGCCGGCTTCGGGTTCGGCGCTACGCCTGCTTCCGCAGAAACCCGTAGCTTAAAGCTTTACTTCCTTCACACCGGTGAGCGGGAAACAATTACCTTCAAACGAAACGGCAAATATGTCCAAAGCGGACTGAAAAAGATCAATCGCTTTCTGCGCGATTGGCGCCGCAATGAACCGACAAAAATGGATCCCCGCCTCTTGGACCTCGTATGGGAAGTCTACCAAGAGACCGGGTCAAAAAATGCAATTCATGTTATCTCAGCCTATCGTTCGCCAGCCACAAACAGCCTGCTTAGAAAACGCGGGCGCGGCGTTGCTCGAAAAAGCCAGCACACGATGGGTAAGGCCCTCGACTTTTTCATTCCCGGCGTTCCTTTGCGGAAACTTCGCAACATAGCTCTCAAAAAAGGGCTTGGCGGTGTGGGCTATTACCCAAAATCCGGTTCGCCTTTCGTGCACATGGATACGGGCCGTGTTCGCCATTGGCCTCGTATGTCCCGCAAGGAACTGGCAAGAGTTTTCCCACGGGGTAAAACTCTCCATGTTCCGACCGATGGAAAACCATTGGCCCGCTACAATCAGGCGAAGGCGGAATATGAGAGAAAGATCAGCGGCCGTGATCGGATTGTCGTCGCCAGAGCTGAGGAAATTGAGAAGAAACCAGGATTGTTCGCCCGCTCGCTTGGTCGGGATGACGAGGATGAAGGCGCAACTGGAATTGTTTCCGCGCCTCGCCCGGTCGCGGTCCAGCGTCAACCTGCACCCACCCCACCACAGCCAACGCCAGCCGCCACCTCCAACGGTCTTGCTGGAACACCAACCCTTCCTGCAACACCTTCATCACCTGGTTTGGCGGCACCGGTTCCCGCTGAAGGTTTAGCGCCTGCACCGATCGCTCAAACCCCTCAGACTGTGTTAGCTGCATTGCCCCCGAGCGCTTTGCCCGTGCCATCAGCCGCACCACGCACGCCAATCCTTACGGGTGAAAACCCACAAGCAACTGACACCGATACCTTGCCACTTGGTGAAGAAACCCTAACCCTTGCGCTCGCTGTGCCGACACCGGCGAACCGTCAACCCATCGCAGCAACGCAGATTGAAGATCAATTGGCATCGGCTGAACCGAACGCTTTGGCGCCAACCACTGCCACAGCGAACGCACCTCGTGCCGTATTGTCACCGTCTGAAATTGCTGACCTGAGACAGCAGGTTTATGCCGCACTGAAAGCGGAACACGAAAATAAGCCGACAAGCGTTGAACCCGCTGAACAGCAGCCCACAGTCGTTGCCAGTTTAGAACCACAAATCTCACCGCCTTCAGCAGAGGCGGGCTCGTCGAACACTATTATTCCTGAGCCAAACCCACGCAATGACGTCGCGGTTGCCCAGGCTGCGAACGAACCTTTGGAACCCGGCACCCAGACCACTGGCACAGTGGCCGTACCAGGACTAAGTCCTGTACAGAGACCGACACCGGAAGATGAAATCGAAACGGAACCAGTCGAAGGTACGCTGGTCGCCAGTGCACCGATTCCATCGCCTGCCATACGTCCAACGCTCACATCGACACAAGCAGCCCGACCAGTTGTACGGGTGGCTACCGCACAGAATGAAGACGAAGCAGGTTCACGACTTACTCTGGAGCAATTCCAGTCCGCCAATTTGGATCAACGGCTGATTGGCAAATGGGCCCTCGCCTCAAATGCGTCTATCAAGGATATTGCAGATATCAGGCCACCAGCTTACGGTCGGAATGTAATCCGGGAACTACCACAGTCCGTTTTGTCCAGTGGGTTTAGCCAGTCGAATATTACTGAAATCACGCAAGGATTTAGCGGTAGCTCGCTAGAGTTTCTCGACTTTAGGCGTTTCCAGTAAAACTAACGCCTTACTCGGCAGTGTCGCTTTGCGGGGCTTCTGCCGCTGGCTCAAATTCCGGCAACATGCCCAAAGCCTGCAAATATAAATCACGCACAGCATCCTGCTCTTGTCTTTCGGCAAGGTCCTGTTTCCGCAGGCGAACCACCTGACGCAACACTTTTGTATCGAACCCGTTGGCTTTCGCTTCGGCGAACACATCGCGGATATCGTCAGAAATCGCCTTCTTTTCTTCCTCAAGTCGCTCGACACGCTCAACAATTGATTTCAGTTGATCGCGGGCAACCATTGCATCTACGGACATATAAAACTCCAGTTTGGCCAAAAGGGCCTTATTGTTTGTGCTGTCAAATTAAGATCAATGAGTTTGTGTTGTTACGACGTATGGCCATCTTCGAAGGCTTTGCGCTGCTCCGGCGTGGCTTCTGTTTGATACTTGGATTTCCACTCGTCATACGGCATCCCATAAACAATTTCCCGGGCCTGGGCCTTATCCATGCTGTGGCCCGCCTCGTTTGCAGCTTCTGCATACCAATTTGAAAGACAATTGCGACAGAACCCGGATAAGTTCATCAGATCGATATTTTGCACATCTGTGCGTTCACGCAGATGGTTCACCAACCGCCGAAACGCCGCAGCTTCAAGCTCGGTTTGTGTCGCCTTGTCCATACTCAGTCTCCCATCGATCTTGTCAAAAGCTACATGACAAATGGGGTACGGAGAAACCACAATCAAACGCCATACCCAAAAATATTCTTGCTGCACCACGCAATACGGATACACACTTGAAAAATGACCGACCAAACAAACGCACCGTCTTCAAACCTCTCTTTTCCCCTTGCTTTTTCAGCACTTGTTATTGGCGGCATGGTCATGGGCTTCTCACCGGTATTTGTCCGTGAAGCTGAAGTCGGCGCATTTGCAAGCGCGTTTTGGCGAGTGCTTTTTGCACTACCATTGCTTTTTCTTTGGGCGTATTGGGAGCGTGACCGCGATAACACAATAAACTGGCGGATGAACAAAAGCGGCATCATTGCAGGAGTATTGTTTGCCGGAGACCTGACGTTCTGGCACCTGTCGATCCTGAACACCACAATGGCAAATGCCACCTTCACCGTCTGCCTGTCTGTGGTCTGGGTGGCGCTATTCTCAAACCTATTCCTCGGCGAACGCATTTCACGCGGCGCGTGGCTCGGTTTGTTCGTATGCCTCACTGGCCTTGCCATGCTGGTTCAGTCGAGCCTCTCGGTTGATCCGGAAAGACTGATCGGTGACATCTACGGTATTATCACGTCAGTCTTCCTCGGGCTTTATTTCATAGCAATGCGCGCGGGCCGCCGTTCGCGAAAGAGCGGTGAATTGTTTTTGACCTCATCGGTTGTGACATGCGCTGTTTTGTTTGTCGTTGCATTATGGTCGGGCGATACACTGACGCCTGAAACGCCAAGAGGCTGGTTTTCACTCGTTTCGCTAGGCGCGTTCACCCATGCGGGCGGACAGGGTCTTGTGACCATCGCACTTGGAGCGTTGAGTGCAATTTTCTCATCGCTCGTGATTTTTATAGAAGCCCTGATAGCAGCACTTTTCGGTTGGCTCCTCTTCGATGAGGCGATGACACCAGTTCAACTATTTGGCGGTGTCCTGATCATGTTGGGTGTCTGGCTCGCACGACCTGACGCCACGTGAAGAAACGGCGTCAAGATTTTGCCGGAAATCTATATCATTGAGCCAGTATCAGGGCTTGTTGACATGCCCACAAGCCTGCGTAACAAGTGGGGAAGCATTGGGAATCACTTCTGCAATGGATGCGATGAAAAACCTGAAGACGCTATTCCTCAAAACACTGATGTCTTGGCTGGTCATTTTGCCTTTGGCGGTCTCAGTCAACGCTTTCTTCCAGTCTGATGCGAAAGCAGACTTTCGAATCTGTAACGACACAAACAGTCTGGTGGGTGCCGCCTTGGGGTATCGCGAAGATGGAAAGTGGATTTCCGAGGGCTGGTTTCAAATTGAAGGCGAGACATGCTCATCGCTGATCGAAGGCGATCTGAGCTCCCGCTTTTACTATATATATGCGGAAGACGCCGAACGTGGAGGACAATGGCGCGGCGATATCTTTCTGTGCACCAACGAGCGGGAGTTCAAAATCGAAGGCGTGAAAGACTGCTTTAAGCGCGGCCACGTGAAAACGGGCTTCTTCGAGATCGATACTGGCAACCGCGCCAATTGGATGGTACGTTTGACGGAACAATCACAATCAGCTCCGTCCCAGTAGCCAAACTCTCCCATGATCCATCGCGATAGACGAACCAAGATACTCGCCACCCTCGGTCCGGCGAGCAACTCAATCATGGGCATTCGGAGCCTGTTCGATGCAGGTGCGGATGTGTTTCGGATCAACATGTCCCACACTGCTCACGATGATATGCGCGAGCTGGTCTCTCGGATACGCCAAGTGGAGGCCGACGTCGGGCGTCCGATTGGAATTCTTGCTGACCTCCAAGGCCCAAAGCTTCGTCTTGGAGATTTTGCGGAAGGGTCAATCGAAGTGCAGCCTGGGTCAAAAATAACCTTTGACATGAAGAAGGCGAAAGGTGGTGAGGCCCGGATCCAACTTCCCCATCCGGAAATCCTCAAGGCACTCGAAGTCGGCCACAGGGTTCTGGTCGATGATGGCAAAGTCCAACTTAAAGTGATTGAAGAGACCGACAAACACGCAGTGCTCGAGGTGATGTCTGGAACGAAACTCTCAAGCCGAAAAGGCGTAAGCCTGCCGGATACCGAACTAGGCGTGGGCTCACTCACCGAAAAAGACTATAGCGACCTTGATGCGGTACTCGCAGCCGACGTTGATTGGGTGGCGGCTTCTTTCGTGCAACGCCCTGAAGATGTGGCAGAGGTGCGCAAGATTGCCCGTGGAAAGGCAGGCGTCCTTGCCAAAATTGAAAAGCCGCAAGCGCTGAAAAAACTCGATGAGATTGTAGACCTCGCCGACGCGATCATGGTTGCCAGGGGTGATCTCGGGGTAGAAATCCCGATTGAAAAAGTCCCCGGAATTCAAAAACAAATCACTCGTGCATGTCGTCAAGCGGGCAAACCGGTGGTGGTTGCCACGCAGATGTTGGAGTCGATGATATCTGCCCCCATGCCCACGCGTGCTGAAGTATCTGATGTGGGCACGGCGGTCTTCGAAGGGGCCGATGCAATTATGCTGTCTGCGGAATCCGCTGTGGGAGACTATCCGGTTGAAGCCGTATCCATGATGGACAGGATTGCGCAGGAAATTGAGCAGGACCCGAATTACCCGTCCATTATAGCGGCACAGCGTAGCGAACCCGAGCCCACTGGCGCTGATGCAATTTCATTGGCCGCACGACAAATTGCAGAAACGCTGAACCTTTCCGCAATCGTTTGCTACACGGGATCAGGCACAACCGGCTTGCGCGCAGCACGGGAAAGGCCACCCATACCCATAATCGCCTTGTCGCCTGTGGTGAAAACCGCAAGACGCCTTGCGATCGTATGGGGCCTACATTGTGTGATTACTCAAGATGCGGCGGACCTTGACGACATGGTGGATCGGGCATGCCGCATTGCCTTCGAGGAAAAATGCGCCAAGCCGGGCGACCGGGTTATCATCAGCGCAGGCGTACCGCTCGGCACACCGGGTGCCACCAACATGCTGCGCATTGCATTCGTCGGAAGCGACGGAAAATCAGGGGTTTGAAACCGCTGCGATGGCTCTGATTTCTGCCTCTATCTGATCCGCTGCGACGTAGTCGGGCTTATGGCCCACGCCTTCCAATACCAAAAGCTTTGCGCCTTCGATATCTTTGGAAAGTCCATTGATGGAATGTATTTCGAGACTAACGATGTCGTCCTTGTCTCCGTGGAAAATCACGGTCGGTGCAGAGATCTCCTTATATCGGTGATTGAACGTCTCCACGTGGTTATGGACCCGGGCCACGTCTTTCGCGTTTTCGAGGAATGTCGCCGGGCGCAAAGCCAGTTTTGTGCCGGATGTCTCTTTATAATCAGCAGGCATTTTATTGGGTCGAAATACATTCTTGATTGCTTTCGGGTAGATGTAGCTGCCTGCTGTGGGAATAATCAGACGGGAAAAAAGCCAACCAAGCACGGGCGTATTTCCCAAATCGTAATGCCAGTCGACACCAGTGCCCCAAGGGTGGCTCACTGGAGCCAAAAATACCAGACCAGCAGTCTTTTCCGGATAAAGCACGCCGAAAGCCCCGGTCACAACACCGCCAAAAGAATGACCAACCACAATCGCTTTGTTGACACCACGCGCTTCCAAAAGGCCCGAGAGGGATGCCGCTTGCGCTTTGGGGTCGTTGGAGCCGTTGAACGGTTCGGAATATCCATGACCGGGCCGGTCGATAAAAATCAGTCGAAAGTCATCCTCAAGCCGCTCGCGATAGACAGTCATCGCATCGCGCAGATTGCCGCTGGCTCCATGGACAAATACAACCACCGGGCGTTCGTCACCCCTGCTTCCGGTATCAACGAAATGAACCTGCGCACCTTCAACAGTTTCGAATTCACCGATTGGCGGAAAGGTTGCTTCAATATTGCGGGTGATAATGAAAGACGATATCGCTAAGCCAACGACGAGTAATGCCAGAAACAGCGCAAAAAACTTCAAGACGGTTAGCGCCACTAATTAGGTCCTGCTTCCGGCCAATTTCTCTTCGAGTGTGATGACTGCCTGTTGCGCTTGCTTATTGGCAGGGTAGATTTCCAGAACTTTATACCACGCCTCCAGCGCCTCCTCGTCCTTGCCAACCCTTTGCATGATTGCGCCAAGGCCAGACAACGCTCCAAAATGTCGTGGCTCCAGAGAAAGTGTTGCCTGAATGTCCGTCAAGGACCGTCCGTAATCGTCCATTGTATAGTAGAGCGTTGCGCGGCGGTTCCATCCCTCCGCGTAGTCAGGCGCAAGAACGATCACATGATCCAGCAAGTCCTGGGCTTTGGCATAATCCTTCGCGCCCATGGCACGGGCAGCCCAAGCCATCAGCAAATCCACGCTTCTCGACCCGGATGCAGACCATTCCCGCCAGATCATCCGAGCGGTAGCGCTTGCCGAACTATGTTTTGGGTCTTTTCTCAACCGCTCAAACAATCGGTCCAAAGTATCGCCCGTTTCAACC
>CAWUJX010000099.1:0-10781 GCA_963922635.1 uncultured Hyphomicrobiales bacterium
TTGGGTTACGCTTATGCCATCTAACCAAACGAGCAAAACAAAACCTATGGGAGGAATATGCTCATGAAACTCGCAAAAACACTTGCGTTTACTGCTGCCCTTACGATGTCGGCTTCAAGCTACGCGCTTGCAGCGGATGCGAAAGTGGCAATCTCAGACTTGAACTGGACTGGTGCGAAAGCGATCGGCCATGTGATCAAGGCAATCATCAATGGTCCGTTGGGATCAGAAGCAGAAATCGTTGAAGGTCTTTCTGACCAGGCAATCATCGCTGCCGGCATGGACAAGGGCGATGGTTCTGCTGATGTCTGGACAGACATGTGGATGCCTAACCAGCAGGGCCCGTGGGATAAGTTTGTGGTGGAAGCGAAAACCGTTGATCACAACCAGCCGTATCTCGGTACCCAGCAAATGTATGTGCCATCGTATATGGCTGACAAAATCAAGTCCTTTGAAGACCTGAAGGACCCTGAAGTAGCTGCCATGTTTGATACAGACGGCAACGGCAAAGGCGAATATTGGGCGGGTGATGCATCTTGGAAATCAACCAAAATCTGGCAAGTGAAAATGAAAGACTACGGTCTTTCAGAGCTTTGGGAGCCAAATATCATTTCCGATGCCACATTCAAAGCGCAGCTAAAAACGAATTACGGCAACCAAAAGCCGATCCTATTCTACTACTGGACGCCTGAGTGGATTCACGCTGCGTATGACATCACGCCTTTGTCTGAGCCTGCTCACACAGAGGGTTGCATGGATCTGCAGCTCGATGGCGAAGACTGGCTGGAAGTGTCAAAAGCGGGTTGTAAAACTCCTGACGCGGAAGTCTTCATCTCATTCTCAAAATCACTCGAGCAGCGTAACCCTGCTGCTGCCAAGCTTCTCAAGAACATGAAGCTTGATCCTGCGGTTGTTAATGGCTGGATCCTTGAGATTGGCCGTGACGAGAAAGACCCTCAGGACGTTGCTGAAAAGTGGGTTGAGGAAAACATGGACACAGTCAACAAATGGATCAACGGCTAACAGCCATCCTGTTCCAAATGAATTGAGGGAGGCTCCGGCCTCCCTTTTTTGTTGTGCGCGTAAAAAAACAGCTCAAACGTACACTAGCGAATGAAGCTGATCGGTGAAGAGTTATCTTGCTATGAAAAATGGTGCAGTTACAGAGAGATAGTTTGAACTTCTAAAGGTCTATTTTCGTTTGCTAGCAGACGCTTTTTTCCGTGCGTCAATTACTAAGATGTCTGAAGCCTGTTCTCCTGCTTCAAGGCGCGCTTTTTGAATAGCTTTAATTTCAGCTAATTTTCCTGCTAGAGTTTCTGAGCCAAAATCCATGATTACAAAAATTCCAATATTTGTTCGAGAAGCGTCTTTATAGATTTCAAATTGTTTTTCATAGCCGTGCTTTATAGTTCCGCTACATCGCTTCATTTCGACCAGTACGCGAACCTCATACCCATCGGAAAATTTGAAGTCGATTGGTCCACCACCCATATTCGCCTCGGGTGAGATATCGACATTGTTGGCTTTGCAAAAACAGTCCGCGATTGCGTAATAAATTAACTGTGCTGCACGTTCTTTTTTAGGTTTCTCGTTGGTCCAGAGCTCTTCCCACAAATTGCCCTTTTCAACGTGATGCGAGAACATTTCCAATGTTTCATATACAACTTTTGTGACCTCTTCAGGTCCTTTGCGAAGGTCAAAATTTGTCGAGCTTTTAATGTCCTCAAAGCCGTTAGCAAAAATTGACTTCAAACGGTAATATGCAAGAGCATCTTCGTTTGGGTCGTAAAACGAAACATTTTCTTTGACAGTTTGTAGAAACAGGTCAAAATCGTCTTTCGAGCCAGTAGCAAATGACCGAAGAGCCAATTTTCTGTCAGCGATTGTTGGGTTTATTATAGCGCCCAACATGGTATTCACGCGTGCTCTAATTCTTGCGTTTTCGTAAGCAGCCGCTTCAATGTCAGACCAGTCGTTCGCAACAGGAAGTTCGCGCACAATATCCTTTGGAACCAGAACCATCGGCACCAATGCGCCAGATTTGTTAGGTATCAATGGTAGCTCGTAGTCGGGCATCATATTATGTCGTGACACCGGCACGCCATTTTCTTTGCAAAAATCCTGCGTAATTGCAGCTAATTCCGGCATGATCACACGTGTAGTGAAGTCACTGATAGTATCCGGACCAACATCATCCTCCAAAAACCCCATTATTGAGATCATTTCAGGGTCATCGGCTCCCAGGTTCAGAATCTCTTTAGCTGTAGTCATGATAGCTTCGCGAACATCAGTAGGACGAGAAGCTCCTGAGCGACCACTTCCGCCGTAGCCTAAACCATTTTCAGGCGGCTCCGAAAGATCAAGAAAATTACGCGCATTTCGCCAAGCGACATCGCCCTGCTTCCTAGAGATTGCTACTAATCGGATGAACTTGGTGAAATGCTTGCGAAAACGTACTAATGCTTTCGTGGAAATTTCATTATTACCAGATTTTTCAAGGAGTACGGGGTCTATAAAAAGTTGCGTATCGACATTAACAAAAGGGTCAATAATTGAGGCATCATCCAATGTTTTGCTGTCGATACCAAAGTATTTAGAAAACAAACATGGATTGATAATTTTTGCCATTCTTTAATACTACACGCATTTCAAGAAAATGTCGTGAGAAAAGCAAATGGGATGCAACGGGGCTTTGCCCCTTGCCAAGATGGTTTGTATTACAAACCAACATCTTGCCTTTTATGACTTTATAAGAGTTTTCGAAAAACCTGCTTTTCGGAGCCATCTTCCCCGCGCACCGGATGGCTGCGAAAGGCAGGTTTTGATACCTGACTGCTTTTTGGTGAATCGGGAAAACGCCCGAAAATAAGCTAAAATTGCCCGCCTTTTCAAAAGTTCATTGAACTCTTTTTCAATTACTCAAAGAGCCCAAAAAACTTGGCTGTTTGGAGATATTTTCTGCTGATAGCCTCGACAAAATTCTCGCTCGGTAAGCGTAGTTTCGGCAAAGCGCATTGAACACCAAAACACACAATGAAAACAGCAACTTGTCGGGAAAAAACGTCGAAAATGAAAAATGGTGCTGCAAGAGAGAATTGAACTCTCGACCTCCTCATTACCAATGAGGTGCTCTACCACTGAGCTACTGCAGCGTTTTCAGGTCTAATGATGACTGTCTGAAAAGTAGAAGCCTTCTGCCATACTGCCATGCCGCTTTCAAGCGTAAAGCGTTTCGTAGCTACGCAAAAAAGACATCACCATCTTGTCTCGGCAAGACGGGTTCGATATCGAAGACGCATGACCGAAAAGACCAAGAAATCTGCTCAGGCACAAAAGATAAAGTCTGCCCTGCGCGACAACTTGAAGAAACGCAAAGCGCAGACCAAGAAACTGGCGGGATCGGCTGCGGAAACGGGCGCAGATGTGCGGTTGCGGGAAAAAGGCCTGTCCAAGCCTGAGTAATTGACCATGGTTTTGGGCGATATGCTGTGTGACGGCGGCATCGTTGAGCAGCAATCGCAAATTTGCCCGAATTAACTTTCATGGGTACTTCTGGTTGATGGGGTAGGGTTAACCGGATATTAAAGCGCTTGGCCGTTAAGTGCTCGAGCCCCTAATTTACAGGTATGTTTTATGGATAGTATTGTAGTTACCGGCGGTAATCGCCTGAACGGAACAATCCCGATTTCCGGCGCGAAAAACGCAACGCTACCGTTAATGATTGCTTCGCTTCTAACGCCTGAGCCGCTAATCCTCGAGAACGTGCCGCATTTGGCTGATGTGAATTCACTCACGCGTATCCTTGGCAACCATGGGGTGGACTACCGTGTGGAAGGCAAGCGCCGCGACGCGGATACCCTCGAAGGGCGCACAATTCATTTCTTTGCAGACGAGATCGTTGATACGCGCGCGCCCTATGAGTTGGTCTCGACCATGCGGGCAAGCTTTTGGGTAATCGGGCCTTTGCTGGCGCGGATGGGGGAGGCGTGTGTTTCGCTTCCGGGCGGCTGCGCCATCGGTACACGCCCTGTGGACCTGTTCATCGAGAGCCTCGAAGCACTGGGTGCTTCAATCAAGGTTGAGGCCGGGTATGTGATTGCGGATGCAAATGGCGGCCTCAAGGGGGCGACCTACACGTTCCCAAAAGTGTCAGTGGGTGCAACCCATGTGGCCATGATGGCAGCAACTTTGGCGGACGGCAAAACGGTGCTTCGCAATGCGGCGCGCGAACCGGAAGTGACGGACCTTGCGAATTGTCTTGTGGGCATGGGCGCAAAAATCACTGGTATTGGCACCTCCACCCTCACGATTGAGGGCGTTGAGAAACTGCACGGCTATCGTCACCGGGTGCTGCCGGACCGGATCGAGACCGGGACCTATGCCATGGCCGTGGCAATGACTGGCGGCGATGTGCTGCTCAAGGGCGCACAGCCCGACTTACTGCAAAGCGCACTCGACGTTTTGGTCGAAGCGGGCGTTACAGTCGAACCCACGAATGAGGGCATTCGTGTGGCCAGAAACGGCGCGGCTCTTAAGGCGGTCAACGTGGAAACAGATCCGTTTCCAGGCTTTCCCACCGATTTACAGGCGCAGTTCATGGCACTCATGACCATGGCGGACGGGGTTTCCAACATCAAAGAGACGATTTTCGAAAACCGCTTCATGCATGTGCAGGAACTGGCGCGGCTTGGTGCATCCATCAAGCTCGATGGTCAGAATGCAGAAGTCAGCGGCGTGAAAAAACTCACAGGTGCGCCGGTAATGGCGACTGATTTACGCGCGTCCGTTTCCCTTGTGATTGCCGGTCTGGTGGCTGAGGGCAAGACAACGGTGAGCCGCGTATATCATCTTGATCGTGGCTTTGAGCGGTTGGAAGAGAAATTGTCTGCCTGTGGCGCCGTGATTGAGCGGGTTTCGGGCTAAGTACCTTTTTCCAATTAATCGTTACAGAACCTTCGAGTTGCTTGAACTTTAGGGCCTTTGGGCTTAGGTCTTGCCCTAACGAAGCCTTGCGGATTTTTATCATGTCTCTACTCAAGCTTATGGCGCTGGACAGCGAAGATTTGTCTGTCATCTCAAGCTGCTGTCAGGACGCGGTGTTGAAGATTGGTGAGATGAATTATCTCGCCAAGGAAAAGCGGTTTGTGATGACGCTTAATCGTTTCGCATGGGAAAAAGAGAACGCCAAAGAACGCCGACGTTCTGTGCTGCATTTTGAGCGGGTGAACTCCGTGAAGTTGCAAGGCTTGAACCGTGAAGAAGCTGATTTGGTGACATCGCTTTTGGCAATCACATTTGAAGAAACCGACGCTCCCGGCGGTGTTTTGGAGTTGATTTTCGCGGGCGATGGCGCAGTTCGTTTGGATGTGGAATGCATCGAAGCCCAACTCTCGGACATGCCGGCCGCCTGGGAAGCATCCTCAATTCCCTCACACGATTAGGAAGAACCCTTTGCCGTTACGATTATCTCATCATCAGTCTGACTTTGCGTCCGCCTTTGATGCTCTGCTGGGGCAAAAGCGCGAAGCTGCTCAAGACGTGAGCACGGTTGTGCGCGATATTATCGGGGACATTCGGGAGCGCGGCGATGAAGCGCTGTTCGAGTTCACATCCAAGTTTGATCGTCTGGACCTCACAGCCGAAACCGTTCGGGTTTCCTCAAATGAAATTGAACATGCAAAATCGCAGGTTGATAAAGAGACCATGGCAGCACTTAAGCTTGCCCATGACCGGATTAAATCACATCACGCGCGGCAGATGCCAAGCGATGATCGGTACACCGATAAAATCGGCGTGGAGCTTGGCTCGCGCTGGACGGCGGTGGAGTCAGTGGGCCTTTACGTGCCGGGCGGTACGGCAAGTTATCCCAGTTCCGTTTTGATGAATGCGGTTCCTGCGAAAGTGGCGGGTGTCGAAAGGTTAGTGATGGTCGTTCCCTCGCCGGATGGGGTTCTGAACCCGCTGGTTCTTGCGGCCGCTGACCTTGCAGGCGTGGACGAAATCTATCGCATCGGTGGGGCGCAGGCCGTCGCAGCACTTGCGTTTGGAACCGAGACGATTGCCCCTGTGGTGAAAATTGTGGGGCCCGGCAATGCCTTTGTGGCAGAGGCTAAACGTCAGGTTTTCGGCACGGTGGGGATCGACATGATCGCCGGTCCGTCGGAAGTGTTGGTGATTGCCGATCAGCAAAATGATCCCGACTGGGTTGCCGCTGATCTCCTCGCCCAAGCAGAGCACGATGCCAATGCGCAATCTATCCTGATTACCGACGATGAAGCGTTTGCCGATGAGGTGATGAAAGCGGTTGAGGTGCAATTGAAAACGCTTCCACGAACCGACATAGCTACCGCAAGCTGGAACGATTTTGGCGCGGTGATTGTGGTTGAAACTATTGACGACGCAGCGCCGCTCGCAGACCGAATTGCAGCCGAGCATCTGGAAATCATGACGGACTATCCGGAGATGCTTTTTTCAAAAATCCGGAATGCAGGTGCGGTGTTCTTGGGGCGGTATACGCCGGAAGCCGTGGGTGACTATGTGGGTGGCTCAAACCATGTCCTGCCCACATCGCGTTCGGCGCGCTTTTCATCGGGCCTATCGGTGCTTGACTATATGAAGAGAACATCCATCCTGAAATGCGGACCCGATCAGCTTTCAGAGATTGGACCCGCCGCAGAGGCGCTTGCCCGGGTGGAAGGGCTTGAAGCACATCGTAAATCGGTGTCCATTCGGGGCAACGGATAGAAGAATCATTTGGAGGGGCGTGTGTCCCAGACGGGCGACAACAAAAACCGGCTTGTGGATGTGACGCTTGACGACGCCTCCATCGGTAAAGCCACGCCCGACGTGGAGCACGAACGTGCGGTCGCCATCTTTGACCTGATCGAAGAGAATTCGTTTCTGCCGGTGGGGGATGAGCAGGGCGGCCCCTACAAACTGGAAATTTCAGTTGTGGACGGGCGTCTTGTTTTCAAGATCACCCGTGAAAACGATGAGGATGTGGTGGCGCATGTTTTGTCACTGACGCCTTTCAAGAAAGTCATCAAGGACTACTTTCTGATCTGCGAGAGCTATTATGAGGCCATTCGCACCTCAAGCCCCAGTCAGATTGAGGCAATCGATATGGGGCGTCGCGGGCTTCATAACGAGGGGTCGCAAACCCTTGCAGACAGGCTCAAGGGCAAGATCGAGATTGATTTTGATACGGCACGCAGGCTCTTTACGCTGATCTGTGTCTTGCATTGGCGGGGTTAGCATCGTGTCTGATCCGGCAATCCCCAAGTCCGTTTTGTTCGTTTGCAACATGAACCAGATCCGCTCGCCCATGGCAGAGTTCCTGACCAAAGACATATTCGGCGGTAAAATCTATGCGCAGTCAGCAGGCCTTTACCGGGGGGATGAGGACGGGTTCATGCAGGCGGTGATGCGCGAGCGCGGTATCGATGTTTCCGAACACGAGCCGGAGACGCTTGCCGATCTTGACGATCACTACGTGGACCTCGTCGTGACGCTGACCGAACAGGCGCATGAGGCGAGTGTCGATTTTTTCCGTGATGAGGCGGTGGAAATCGAACATTGGCCCACCATCAATCCGTCGATCGAAGTGGGCAGGCGGGATGACGTGTTGCAATCCTACCGTAAAACGCGCGACATCCTTGAAAAACAAATCAGAGCCCGGTTCAGCCCGTGAAACCAGTGGCCAAAGGAAAACCCAATTCAGCAGTGTTCACACAGTGAAAACCCTGTTATAGCTTCGCGCAAATTTCCAGCGGGTGAATGAGTTGCCCGCAAAGACCAGTTCAAGAGGTAGAATGGCGAAAGAAGAAGTCCTGGAATTCCCCGGTATCGTGACGGAATTGCTTCCCAATGCGACGTTTCGGGTAAAATTAGAAAACGATCACGAAATTATTGCCCACACGGCAGGCAGAATGCGCAAAAACCGCATTCGGGTTCTCGCCGGAGACAAGGTGCTGGTCGAGATGACCCCCTACGACCTGACCAAAGGGCGCATCACCTACCGCTTCAAATAGGATCGGGCCACTTCCATGTCGGTTACGCCAACCCTGGTTCTTGCTTCCGGTTCGCCGCGTCGGCTGCAGCTTTTGCAACAGGCTGGCATAAACCCGGAATTCTTGTCGCCGGTGGACGCGGACGAAACTCCCAATAAAGGCGAGGTGCCGCGATCTCTCGCCAAACGGATGGCACGGGAAAAGGCCGAGCTGGCATTGGAAAACGTGAAGCGGTCCGATGAGATGCGCGGCAGCATCATCCTTGCCGCCGATACAGTCGTCGGTGTGGGGCGCCGGATCCTTCCCAAGGCGGAAATGCTGGATGAGGCTTCCATGTGCCTGCGCTTGCTCTCCGGCCGCAACCACAAGGTCTATACCGGTATCACGCTTGTTTCGGCCAGTGGTTCCATGAAGCACCGGCTGGTGGAAACACGGGTGCGGATGAAGCGGCTCTCGCGCGAAGAGATGGAGGCCTATCTTGCTTCCGGTGAATGGCGCGGTAAAGCGGGCGGCTATGCGATCCAAGGGATTGCCGGAAGTTTCGTGGTGAAGCTGATTGGCTCATACACGAATGTGGTCGGACTGCCGCTCTATGAAGCGATGGGACTGATCGCAGGCGAGGGCTATCCCGTCCACTTCAACTGGATCAACAAGGCTGCCGTTTAGAAGGCCTTTGCCCCGCGCTTGAGGCGATTGCATATCACTCCGTTACCGGTTTCTCCCCGCATGTGTGATTGCCTTGCGGGACTGTGAAGAACACAAGCGCGAACTTTGACTTTTTGCGGGAAAATGGCTGGACACCCCAAAGGGTTAGTCCTATAACCCGCAAGCCCATGGCGCTGTGTTTTCACGCTTCGCCTAAACCGGAAGCCCGGGTAGCTCAGGGGTAGAGCAGCGGATTGAAAATCCGCGTGTCGGTGGTTCGATTCCGCCCCCGGGCACCAAAGACAAGGCAACGCAGTTGCCGACGTCGAAGTCAGTGCCAGACGCTTTGCTTTAGCAAATACGTCGAGAACGGATCTCTTGTCTTTGGATTCTTTGATCTCACACCATTCGCTTTGCTCAGGGCTTCGAAGGGGCGGGCGAAAGCCCGGGCCGCATTTGCGGCCTTTCATTTCTTGTTTTGTTTGCAGGTTGCCGCCTGCCAACCCAACCTGCGTTTTCGGCATGAATTCTTCTTGCCTCAAATAAGACAATGCAACACAGTTGCCGACGTCGAAGTCAGTGCCAGTTGATTGCGAAGCAAACAACGATAGCGGCAACTTCGCATCAGCGAAATGCGGGATCACTTCTCAAAATTCTATTCGCGGCAATCGTTTTGAAAAAACGATGAGAGCGTTTGGATTCTTTGTTGATTTGAAACTTGCGCTTCGCTTTGCTCAACGTGCGTTTAAAGTTACCAGCGCCAGACGTTTTGCTTTAGCAAATACGTCGAGAGTGTTTTTTCTTGTCTTTGGATTCTTTGATCTCACACCATTCGCTTTGCTCAGGGCTTCGAAGGGGCGGGCGAAAGCCCGGGCCGCATTTGCGGCCTTTCATTTCTTGTTTTGTTTGCAGGTTGCCGCCTGCCAACCCAACCTGCGTTTTCGGCATGAATTCTTCTTGCCTCAAATAAGACAATGCAACACAGTTGCCGACGTCGAAGTCAGTGCCAGTTGATTGCGAAGCAAACAACGATAGCGGCAACTTCGCATCAGCGAAATGCGGGATCACTTCTCAAAATTCTATTCGCGGCAATCGTTTTGAAAAAACGATGAGAGCGTTTGGATTCTTTGTTGATTTGAAACTTGCGCTTCGCTCTGCTCAACGTGCGTTTCAAGTTACCAGCGCCAGACGTTTTGCTTTAGCAAATACGTCGAGAGCTTCTTTCTTGTCTTTGGATACTTTCTTGATTTGAAACTTGCGCTTCGAGCTTGTGAGGCAGTGGATAGGCCATTAGGCTTGGCTTTGTGGATCAGGCAGTTGGAGTAGAAAACACATCGTGTACTGGCGCCGATCAAATGCGGCCCGAAGGAAATATGCTGGGATTATCAAGTGGGTTTAGTAAACTATCACCGCAAATCTGTGAGTCCTTGTACATATAACGCTCATTTAGATATATCAGATTAATCATGAAGGTAGAACTGAAGCATCTGATATCCCCAGACATTGATGAGCGGGTGTATTGGCCAGACGAAGAAGACAATTTTGGCTTCTTCGTTCAGGCATTGGTAGGCCCTGCTGGGGAAGAGGGAGAAGAGTCATTTGGCTTTCAAGTATGCACGCCAAAATGGATATCGACCAATATGATCAACAGAGACTTCGGAGATTATGGTGTTTTTGGCCGCTATTTGATTATCGTGAAAGACTACGATTTCGATGAAATCAAAAAAATGGTGGCGAAACTTTGCAATGATACCTCTGGAGAAAACTGGCAGGAAATAGCTGGCAAACTATCTCGATATGGAGAATGGGAATTCTCAGATTATCAATCAGACTAATATTTCCAAGTTCCTTCTTTCTGACCATTAAGCTCGGGTGGTTGGATAAAGCAACTGGGACTGCAACATCAATGGGAACCCAACTCTGAGATTGCGGATAATTATGATAAATGGAAGAGTGTACCTATGATGGTTTTATGCTTGGTTTCGGTTCGAAAGATTTTCCGTCATGGAAATTTGATGAACTCTGTAATTGGGTGAATGATGAATTCATGATGCAGGGTTTGGACGTGGGTATTCCGCTCAAAGATCAAGGTTATCCGAACGGTATTCCAATTGAGATTCGAAA
>CAWUJX010000100.1:0-10653 GCA_963922635.1 uncultured Hyphomicrobiales bacterium
TCTGTGTTTTCGCCAAATGCTTCAGCAACGATAGAAGCATATGGGAGAACTGTCGAAGAACCAGCAACCTGAACGTTGTCACGGGCATGCGCTGCTGTCATCGCAGTAGAAGAGATAAGAGCTGCACCAAATGCGTAGCTCAAGGTTTTTTTGAAGGTCATAAGTAGCTCCAGCTTTTTAAGCGTTATGGAATATCTTTCGCCGCGCCAGAGACTTTTTCTCAACGCGACTTCTAAAGCGGGAAGACGGTTTGGCCATCGCCCCTGCGTCGCAGTTGTATAGGTCCTATGAATAAGAAATATGACAGTCTAACTTATTGTTTTTCTGAAACTTTCTTCTTTTCTTTAACAGGAGCGGCCAATTCGAACCGTACCACGAACTCAGCCCCCTCTCCCGGTTTGGAGTTTACCACGAGGCGCGTGTTGTGCCGCTGCAGAATGTGCTTGGAAATCGCCAACCCCAAACCGGTCCCTTGTTTTTCACGGCTTCGCGCCACATCCACCCGGTAAAAGCGCTCGGTGATGCGGTGTTGGTGTTCAATCTCAATTCCGGGACCAAAATCCTGGACCCGAACTGCGACCCTGTTCGGCTGCTCGACATTCAATGAAACAATGACCCGCTTCCCGTCCTGTCCGTATTTGCATCCATTCTCGATGATATTCTCAAAGACCTGGATAAGCTCATCGCGATCCCCGTTGACGATGTATTGAGCATCGACCGCAAACTCGATTTCCACGCCCATCTGTCCTGCCAGACCTTCAAGCGAATTGACCACCGTGGTCACAACTTCCGTGAGATCAACCTGGTCCGCAGGGCGCAGATGAGATTTCATCTCAATTCGGCTGAGCGATAAAAGGTCATTCACCAGTCGGGACATGCGTTCAGCCTGGTCTAGCATGGTATCAATGAACCGTGCTTGTGCTTTCGGGTCGTCTTTTGCCGGTCCTTTCAGGGTTTCAATATAACCAAGAAGCGATGCCAGAGGTGTACGTAGTTCGTGACTGGCATTGGCGATAAAATCAGACCGCATCTTGTCAATTCGTTTCGTCTCCGTAAGCTCATGGAATCCGATAACAAATAAATACGCACCGCCGCTGGTGTCATTGAGCTCCGATGTCAGTGGTGAAATCTCAACCGTAAACCAACGATCATCAGGAATGGGTTCGTTATATTCGATGCTTTCAGAGGTTTTCCCGGCCATTGCTTTCTCAATGGCGCGCTTCAAATCGGGTTGACGGAAGCGGATAAAAATCCGGTCCCCCACAGTGACATTATCGAAGACTTTTTTGCTGGCCTGATTTGCAAGCCTAACATTGCCGCGTTCATCAATCACGAAGACCGGATATTGCATGGCCTCTGTCACCGCTTGAAGCGCATTAAGAAAGACGGCATTCGATTTTTCCACGCGGTTAATTCGGGCGGCTTTCTTTTCTTCAGCCCGTTCAGAAAACAGCCAGAGACCCATAACGGAGACGCAAAACGCAATCAGCAGAGGCCAAACCAGTTCCGGATTGAAACTGGTGGCAACCAGAAAACCGCAAAGCGCAACTACAACAAGCAAAAATCGTGTTCCTGCGGAAACAATGGAGTTTTTTTCTGCGAGGTTTTCGCCTGACATCATATGTTACCTGCCTGATTGCCTCGTTTACTTTGACCCTTGATCAACTGCGCCGTTAGGCATGTGTACCATTGCGGCTTTGGATTTGGGAAATATTCGACTACGTTTCACACTTAAACTGAGTGCGAGTGTTTTTATGTTACCTGATATTCCGAGAATAGACCTCAAGATTGATGACAAAATGGTATCAATCGATCTGGATGAGCCATCCCTTCCAGAAGAAATAGAAAAAGATATTATCCGCTCGGGCGGTTATCCTTACAAAAAACGCATGAAACGATCCGAGTATGAGGAGACGCTTGAGCGCCTCCAGTTGGAACTGGTAAAGTTTCAAACTTGGCAGCGTGAAAGTGGCGAACGCGTTGTCATCGTTTTCGAAGGCCGTGATGCGGCCGGTAAGGGCGGCACAATCAATGCGTTTCGAGAATATCTAAACCCTCGATATGCAAAAACAGTGGCGCTTTCGAAACCATCCAACACTGAAATGGGACAATGGTATTTCCAGCGTTATATCACGCACCTTCCCACAAAAGGCGAAATGGTGATGTTTGATCGCTCCTGGTACAACCGCGGAGGTGTCGAACCTGTGATGGGTTTTTGCACCAAAGAGCAAAACGAGCGGTTTCTGAGCGAAGTTCCACATTTTGAGCATATGCTCGTGAAGGACGGTATCAAGTTTTTCAAATTCTGGCTGAATGTGGGCCAGGAGATGCAGATCAAAAGGTTCCACGATCGCCGTCAAAACCCCCTCAAGGTGTGGAAACTTTCACCGATCGACATCAAGGCATTGGGCAAGTGGGACGACTACACCGAGGCGCGCGATCAGATGATGCTTGCCACACATACAGCCCATGCACCTTGGACCGTGGTGCGCTCCAACGATAAACGCCGGGCGCGGATCAATGCCATCCGGCACTTCCTGAATGCCATGGAGTATGACGGGAAAGACGATCGTAATATCGGGGAGACCGACGATCTTATCCTCGGCTTAGGTCCGGACTTTTTCAATCAGTTCGGCGCTTGAAGCGATGTGAACCTTCCCGTGGTTCATTCTTTGCTCGTACGCAGGCGCATATAGACAATATCGAGAATGTCGCCTTCGCCGGTTATGTCCGCATTGTCGGTAATATCTGTGTTAATCGCTATGAACGCATCTTGGCTGGTGCTGCGGTTCTGTTCCATCGTGAATGCGAAGATCGAAGCCTCCGGCTGCACACCCACATGGAAGCGTTTACGACCACATCCAACGCCCTCTCCAAATTCGCATTCAACAGCAAACTGCGCGGCAGATGACGACCCTGAACGCGCATATATTTCCGCCGTCACGCGTTTTCCACGGATCTGCTCCAAAACGCCCGGTTTCAGCCGGATAAGAATTGGCTTGGCCGATTGGGCACGATCCGTTTTATCGCGAACAGATAATATTCTGATCATCTCGAGGCTTTGCTCGTTGATAATTTCCACACGGCCCCGGTCGGAAACGACCATCGCGGTTAAGTCTCCGGGCTCGAGAATTGTGATGTAATCACTGGAAGCATCGGTTCGGGTTACATCGCGGGAAACCGAAGGCGTTCCACCTGTCTGATAGCCAAGCAATGAACCGTCCACCAAACCAATCGCCAAGCGGTAACCAATCCAAGCTAAAACCCCCAATAGGGCAATCAGAAACACAATCCACAACAAAGCCTGGGACTTGCGGCGACGCTTGAAACCGGACGGTACTACGACCGGCTCGTCCACATAGGGTTCGTTATAACGAGGTTCCCCGTCAAAGGTTTCAGAAGCACCCTGTATTTCAGGCGCAGGTTGTTGTGCCTCCACAGGACTTTCCACAGAAGGCTCCGGGTCAACTGCCTGAGGCGGCATCTGTGGTGGCGCAGTTTGCGGTACTTCCTCAATTTCTGGTGCAACGGCAGACGGTATGGATTGCGCGTTGACCGATTGTGTCGCGGCGGGGGCAGCAACATGGGCTGTTGGAAGCGGGTCTTGTCTGGGGACAGGTTGAGGCGAAACCTGCGTAGGTTGTGAAGATGGGGAATTCGCCGGCGGACTTTCACCGGCCAAAACCTGCTGGATTTCAAAGAAGGGATCAGAAGCCTGGACATCGTCTGCGGGCTTTTCTGCGGGCGGCACCTCGCGGGGCGCATATTCCGCTTCAATGGCAGCGATGGCGGTTTCCAGAGCTTGCTGCTCTGCAACGGCATTTTCAACAGTAATCGATCGGTTTTCAGCAATCAGACGCTGAAGAGCATTTCTGGAAGATTGATACACAACACTGCGTTCAGCAGCATTGGTTGCGCCCTTGGCGGACAGTGCCCCTCGTATTAGTCCCTCAAAATTCGCCAAAGTATTGCCCGGTTCCCAAATTGCCGCAAAGCACCGCGTCGGTTATACAATGCTCGAGCCTTAAACCCCAAACCCACATGGAGCAAGTCTCGATATGTTTGCCTCGATAAAGACGCCTTGTGGAGTTTTATCGACACGCACGCTTATACTGATTCAAGAGATTCAATTTAGTTGATCATAATTGCTTTGCAATATGAACGCGGTTTGTAAGAATTCGGGATTGCCCTCGACACGCAAACGCACTAAGTCTCAGAATTGACGTTAACGTAAGAATTCAGGATTTATTCGTGGCTATTCCAGAGATTATGAAAGACCGCCTGTCTGTACCTGTTGTGGCGGCACCATTGTTCATCATTTCCCACCCGGCACTGGTGATTGCCCAATGTAAAGCAGGTGTTGTGGGCTCATTCCCGGCACTGAATGCGCGCCCGGCGGAACAGCTGGATGAATGGTTGAGTGAAATCTCCGAAGAACTGGAAAGCTACAAAGCTGCAAACCCCGACAAGAAAGTTGCCCCCTTCGCGGTCAACCAGATTGTTCATAAATCCAACAATCGCCTCGAGCATGATTTGCAGATGTGTGTGAAGCACAAAGTGCCGATCGTCATTACTTCGCTTGGCGCCGTGCCGGAGGTCAATGAAGCGGTTCATTCATACGGCGGGATTGTTTTGCATGACATCATCAACGATCGTCATGCCAAATCAGCCATCAAGAAAGGCGCGGACGGATTGATCGCCGTGGCGTCAGGCGCCGGCGGCCATGCCGGCACGCTTTCTCCGTTCGCTTTGATACAGGAAATCCGTCAATGGTTTGATGGCCCACTTCTGCTATCCGGCTCCATCGCCAATGGTGGCGCGGTTCTCGCGGCGCAAGCCATGGGTGCGGACCTTGCTTATATCGGTTCTCCGTTTATTGCGACGGATGAAGCCCGCGCGATGGATGACTACAAGCAGGCTATTGCAGACTACACAGCCAAGGACATTGTTTACACAAATCTCTTCACTGGCGTGCATGGCAATTACCTGAAGCCTTCCATTGAACGTGCCGGCATGGACCCGGACAATCTTCCTGAAAGCGACCCGTCTGCCATGAACTTTGCTTCCGGCGGAAACACTGAGGCCAAAGCCTGGAAAGACATCTGGGGCTGCGGACAGGGGATCGGCGCCATCGACAAGGTTCAGCCGACAGGCGACTATGTGGCGAAACTTGTCAAAGAATACGATGAGGCACGGTCCCGCGTTTTGGCTGCGTGACATTAAAGCGCAAGTTTTTCAAACTAAGCCCTTGGCGGATTTGAATTTCCGCGCAATACTCATATCCAGATACGGGACAGACTTTGGGAGGAGACTGATCCGTTTCGGTATGTGATCATACGCGTGTGTGCAGTCACCCAATCGAGGCCAAGCTTCCTCCAAATGCAGTCTGTTACGTACATTTGTACGGCAGATCATGTTGCTTTGGAGGGATTTGATGGCATCAGTTTCAATGAACGTAAACGGAAAGACAGTGAGCGGGGACGTTGAGGACCGCACACTGCTTGTTCAATTTATCCGGGAAAACCTAAGACTAACCGGAACGCATGTGGGCTGCGACACATCCCAATGTGGCGCTTGCGTTGTCCATGTGGATGGCAAGGCCGTGAAATCATGTACAATGTTGGCGGCCCAAGCCGATGGTTGCGATGTGACAACCATTGAAGGCCTTGCCAATGGTGAGTTGCATCCGATGCAAACCGCCTTCAAGGAAAATCATGGACTGCAGTGCGGTTTCTGCACACCGGGCATGATCATGGCGGCGACAGACATGGTGAACCGCCTCGGCAAAGACCTCGATGAAGCGACCATTCGCTCGGAGCTTGAGGGTAATATCTGCCGCTGCACCGGCTACCACAACATCGTTAAATCAATTCAGGACGGCGCATCAAAGATGTGAGCCGCACAGAATATGTGAGGAGGAAAGAATATGAGTGAAGGTATCGGCGCACGCGTGTTGCGCAAGGAAGACAAGCGTTTCATCACGGGTAGCGGGAAATACACCGATGATGTGCGTAATGAAAATCAGTGCTATGCGGCATTTGTCCGCTCGCCACACGCCCATGCGAAAGTTAAAGGCATTGATAAATCCGCAGCAGAAGCGATGGCGGGTGTCGAGGCAGTACTCGACGGGCATCAACTGACCGGCGACGGCATTGGAAACATCATCTGCGGTTGGGCAGTGAATTCAAAAGACGGCTCACCGATGAACATGGGTGCATGGTCGGCTCTCGCGACTGAGTATGTCCGTTATGTGGGTGATGCGGTTGCTGTTGTTATCGCGGACTCACCTGCCAATGCACGCACTGCTGCCGAAGCAGTGGACGTTGATTATGAAGTGCTCGAAGCAGTTGTAACTGCCGACAAAGCCCTTGCTGATGGTGCTCCGCAAATTCACCCTGAAGCGCCAAATAATCTGATCTTTGATTGGGAGATTGGTGAAAAGGAACCCACAGAAGCGGCAATTGCAGGTGCGGCTTATGTTTGCGAGATGGACATCACCAACAACCGGGTGGCACCGAACCCAATGGAGCCACGCTCAGCGGTTGCGGCTTACGATCCGTCTGAAGAGCATTACACGCTTTACACCACATCGCAGAACCCGCATGTTGCACGGCTGGTCTTGTCAGCGTTTTATCAAGTCGCGCCGGAGCACAAACTCCGCGTGATCGCGCCTGACGTGGGTGGTGGTTTTGGAGCCAAAATCTACATCTATCCGGAAGAAATCGTGTGCCTCTGGGCTTCCATGAAGACAAAGCGTTCCGTCAAATGGACTGCTGATCGTACGGAAGCATTCCTGACAGATGCCCATGGTCGCGATCACATCACGACCGCAAAAATGGGTTTTGATGCCAACAACAAAATCGTCGGTTTCCAGGTTGATACGATTGCGAACCTTGGCGCGTATATGTCGCTGTTCTCATCGTCTGTGCCGACTTACCTCTATGCAACTCTCCTCTCTGGCCAGTACAACATTGCAAACGTTCATTGCAACGTGCGCACTGTGTACACCAACACCACACCTGTAGATGCGTATCGTGGTGCGGGGCGGCCGGAAGCCTGTTACCTCATCGAACGGATGATGGAAACAGCCGCTCGGGAGCTTGGTGTCGACCCGGCTGAGCTGCGTCGCACCAACTTCATTACGGAGTTCCCGCATCAGACGCCTGTTATCATGGCGTATGATTCCGGTGACTTTGGCGCAAACCTTGATGCTGCCATGGCGGCGGCGGACTGGAAAGGCTTCGAGGCACGCCGTGCGGAAGCTGCTTCCCGCGGCAAGCTGCGCGGCATCGGTATGTCGGCCTATATTGAAGCCTGCGGTATTGCACCGTCTGCGGCGGTCGGCTCATTGGGTGCGGGTGTTGGCCTGTGGGAATCCGCTGAAGTGCGGGTGAACCCTGTGGGTACCATCGAAATCTTGACCGGGTCGCACTCGCATGGTCAGGGCCACGAGACGACCTTCTCGCAATTGATCTCAGATCGCTTCGGCCTGCCGAGCGATAATGTCCAGGTCGTCCATGGCGACACAGACAAAGTCCAGTTCGGCATGGGGACATACGGATCACGCTCAGGCGCGGTCGGCATGTCAGCCATCGTGAAGGCTCTCGACAAGGTTGAGGCAAAAGCGAAGAAAATTGCAGCCCATATGCTTGAGGCGGACGAAGGCGATATCGTGATCGAAAACGGCGAAGTGAAAGTCGCCGGGACCGACAAGACGCTTGGCTGGCATGAAGTGTGTCTTGGTGCTTACACCGCACACAACTTGCCGGAAGGCATGGAGCCAGGCTTGAAAGAAGGCGCGTTCTACGACCCTGCCAACTTCACCTTCCCGGCCGGTAACTACATCTGCGAGGTGGAGGTTGATCCTGAAACAGGCACAACCGAGATCATCCAGTTTGTTGCTTCCGATGACTTTGGCACCATCATCAATCCGATGATCGTGGAAGGTCAGGTGCATGGCGGCATCGCCCAGGGCGTGGGACAAGCGCTGCTGGAACAGGCGGTCTATGACGATAGCGGACAATTGCTCACCGGTTCTTACATGGATTACACCATGCCACGCGCCGATGACCTGCCAAGCTATCAAGTGAGCCATGAAACCACTGTCTGCCCGGGCAATCCGCTTGGCATCAAGGGCTGTGGTGAGGCAGGTGCAATCGGTTCACCGCCAGCGGTGATCAATGCAATCACCGACGCGATTGGAAACAACAATCTCAGCATGCCAGCCACGCCTTCGAAAGTGTGGCAGGCCATTCAGGAAACGGCCGCCAAACAGGCAGCTGAGTAAGGAGAGACCTCATGTATGATACCCAATATCACAGAGCCACAAGTGCCGATGATGCGGTCGCCAAGCTGGCGGCTGCCGAGGACGGCAAGTTTGTTTCCGGTGGTCAGACCCTGATCCCGACCATGAAACAGCGCCTTGCCGCACCCTCCGATCTGATTGACCTTCGACACATCGATGCCATGAAAGGCATCACGATTGATGGCAATCAGATCACCATCGGTGCAGCCACAACCCACGCGGAAGTGGCAAGCTCGAAAGAGCTGCGGGCGGTTTGTCCGGGGATATGCGGTCTTGCTTCGCATATCGGCGATCCACATGTGCGCAATATGGGAACCATTGGTGGCTCAATTGCCAACAATGATCCGGCAGCGGATTATCCATCGGCCATGATGGCGCTCAACGCGCAGATCATGACGAACAAGCGCACCATCGATGCAGATGATTTCTTCGTCGGCATGTTTGAAACCGCCTTGGAAGAGGATGAGATTATCACGGCTGTGACTTTTGCCGCCCCTTCCAAAGCCGCTTACGCAAAGTTCCCGAACCCGGCTTCACGCTATGCCATGGCGGGCGTCTTTGTTGCACAATTGGAAGGCGGGGCCGCGCGCGTGGGCGTGACCGGTGCCGGTGCAGATGGCGTTTTCCGCCACGGAGCCATGGAAGAGGCTCTCTCCTCTGACTGGTCCGCTGCCGCAATTGCAGACTGCGACGTGGATGCAGGCGATTTGTTGTCAGACCTGCACGGGGACGCGGAATACCGCGCAAACCTTGTGAAAGTCATGGCGAAGCGCGCGGTGGAAGCCGCGGGATAACACCGCTCTTCACGCTATAAACATTTCAAGCGGCCCCATTCGGGGCCGTTTTTTTGTAGAAGGAAAGAAAGCGCATATAATTAGAGTTAGACTAGATTTAATGCACATTCGGGTAACTACTGAATACAAAAGAGATCAAGCATTAGGCGCTAAGCGTGGCGCGGACATCGTTCATGCTGATATAGACACGATCAACATTGTCTGGATCATTCATTGGTTGAAACCCTAGTTCTTCGTAGAAGGCAAAACGGCGTTCAAATGCATTATCTCGCAAGACATCTAAAACAATTGCCATAGAGCCGAATTTGTCGGAAATCCCTAAGGCTTGCCGTAAAGCGTGAACCATTAAAGCCCGCCCAATTCCCTTGCCCTGCCAGTCTTTGTGCACTGCCACCACTTTTATATAGATTGCGGGAATAGTAGGAGGCGGACGCGGCCGTTTGGGCGTTTCGATGTGACCGGGACTTACTGCGAATGCATTGAGGGTGTAGAAACCGAGCACGTCTGACTGTCCTTGTTCTGTTGCCATAAATGCCGTGAGGTATCCCGACTTGATATGATCTGTCAGAGCTTCTTTGAGAAATTTATCAATCGGCTCGAAGCCACAAGAAAAAGCGCCGCGGTTATGCAGCGCTTTTTCGTATTGTGTAATTGTCAGTTCAACCACATCAACTTGTGCTTCAGGCATCCTTTAGGATGCCCTCCGATTGAGCGGCGGCTTTCGCCAAACCCGAAATACTTTTGCCGGGCTTGGAAACAGCACTCTTGAATGCTTCAAAAGCATCCGGAGGCAAAACCGACATCGACGAGCGGCGTTCCAACTCACTTACTTGTTGAAGAGCCGCCTGGCGAATGAAGTCAGCTTCGCTCAAGCCCACGGTTGCCGCAGCAGCTTTTATCCGAGCTTCGTCGCTTGGACGCATACGAACTTCCTTGCGTGCAGTCATGCGCTCATCAATATCGACGGTACTAATATTCGCAAACATCGATTGGCTCCTTACTCATTATTCGTACAATGTACGGCTTTCCGCCGTACAAATCAAGGTAGTTGCCAGTATCACCCCCGCCCGTGTTGCTCGTTGAAACCGAACTCGGCACCTACTGGCAAAATGCGGGATGGATTGATCGTCTCGTGGCTTTCATAATAATGCCTGCGGGCGTGTTCCAGATTGAACGTTTCCGCAACGCCCGGCCATTGATACATGTCCCGCGTATAGGGCCAGAGGTTTTCAAATTCGCGCAGCATCTTGCGGTTACATTTGAAGTGTCCGTGATAGACAGGATCGAACCGTAACAGGGTTGGCAAAAGACGCCAGTCGGCCTCAGTCGGAGTATCGCCCGTAAGGAACCGGGACTTGGCGAGACGCTGATCGAGAAACGCCATGGTCTCAAACAGGGGTGTGATGGCTTCATCATAAGCCGATTGCGTGGTCGCAAAGCCGCAGCGGTAGACCCCGTTATTGAGCGTGTCATAAATGCGCTCGTTCAACGCATCGATTTCATCGCGTTTGTCTTGCGGGTAATAGTCACACCGCTTCGCACCGATCTCGTCAA
>CAWUJX010000101.1:0-10566 GCA_963922635.1 uncultured Hyphomicrobiales bacterium
ATCGCATCATCATCCGTGGTCTGAGGTCTGCCAAACGTCGCCATCACACCGTCGCCCATATATTTATCAAGCGTTCCTTTGTTTTCAAAAATCGCTTTCTCGATGAACGCATGATAGTCCCGCAGCAGGTTCATCACCGCGTCAGGATCATTGCGTTCGGCAAATTGTGTGAACCCCACAATATCGGTGAAAAGCACTGCCACTTCCTGGCTTCGAACGGCACCAATGTCGTGATCCGTTGACGCGAGACTATCCACCAGACTTGATGGAAAGTAGCGGGAAAGGTTAGCCCGTTCCGAGGCAATTTCCGCCTGTCGCATCACAAGCAGGTTCGAACGATATCCTTTAATAGCCAATATGCCGGCCACCAGTATGATCACCACCGCCTCTTGAACGCGTATGTCGAAGTTTACGCTGTTTGGCGTGAGGAGGTATTCGACAAATGGGAAACCCTCAAATGCTTTGCTCGCTTCTTGGTCCAGTTGAGGAATCTTGTGACCAAAGAATTCCACCATGACTGCAGCGAACAACCATATTGCTGCTATCCATGTTCCCGCCGACCAAACGGTTCGCCACGAATAGGCAAGCGATGCAAGCGCAATGATTAGGAAGAAGTAGATGAAGTTTCCGAAGCGATACAGCATCGCTGTGGGAAATTCTTCACCCTGGAAAGGATTGGGTATCGTGAAAATTAGCGCCAGAAGGATGATGTCCAGAAATATCAATAACAGTTCGATCTTTGAGTAACCGACTTGCGCATAGCGATATTGCAGCCATCCCAGTGCGATATAGAGCGAGATGAAGAAATGATAGAAAAGCACATTCCAATTGGGATTGAGGAATGGCAAGAGGATCATAATGACCACCATTGCAACCGTTCTGGCAACAAATGCCATGCGATGGCCTTCAAGCTTTTCCTGCTCGAGGGCGGCGGCCATATGGGGATTATTTTGCGCAAGTTCTTCTTGAACCTCCCGCGATGCACGGAGCGTTCTGATAACTGCGAGCGGAGACCAATTCATTTCTCAAATCCGAATAATAGAGATGGCGAAAGTCTAGGGTGTTTGCCCGAGAATGCAAAATGACAAATCGGCAACGTTGCAGCCGATTTTCTACGAGAGATTTTGCTTGTCAGGGCTGCCCGCATCTGGAACGCTCGGGGAAATACTGAATGGAGCAAGTCGTGATTAAACGTATCGAAACTTCCAACGCCCCGCCGTCTTTTTCAAAATACGCACAAGCCACGGAAGTGCCGGCTGGCATGCGGACAATCCATGTGTCGGGTCAAGTGGGTATCACGGTTGACGGGGTCTTACCCGAAACGTTTGAAGACCAACATCGGCAAGCATGGCGGAATGTATTTGAAATCCTGAAAAGTGCCGACATGGAAATCTCAGACATCGCCAGTGTTTGGGCGATTGTCACCGACCACGATCAGGTGCCGATTTATCGCGAGATTCGCGATGAAATGTTGGCGGGCCATGTATGTGCGTCGACCATGCTGGTTTGCGGCTTGGCAAGCCCCGCCTGGAAGGTTGAGATTGCGGTTGTGGCCGCGCGAGCGGATTGATCCACATCGTCATCAAACTGAAACGGGCTTACTCGTCACCCATTTTCAGTGCCTGAATAAACGCTTCCTGCGGGATTTCCACCCGTCCGAATTGGCGCATCTTCTTCTTGCCCTTTTTCTGCTTGTCGAGCAGTTTGCGTTTACGCGAGGCATCACCGCCGTAACATTTGGCAGTCACATCCTTACGCATCGCAGACAGGGTTTCACGGGCAATCACTTTGCCGCCGATAGCTGCTTGGATCGGAATTTTGAATAGGTGGCGTGGGATGAGTTCTTTTAGCTTTTCGCACATCACACGGCCGCGTTTATCGGCCTGCGATTTGTGAACTAGCATGGAAAGAGCATCGACCGGCTCTTCATTGACAAGGATTTGCATTTTCACAAGATCACCCACCCGGTGATCTGTGATCTGATAATCAAAACTCGCATATCCGCGCGAGATGGATTTCAGACGGTCATAAAAGTCGAACACGACTTCATTGAGTGGCAGGTCGTAGGTGAGCATCGCGCGTTTGCCAACATAGGTGAGTTCGGTCTGAATACCGCGCCGGTCCTGACATAACTTTAGGATCGCGCCCAGATATTCATCTGGTGTGAGGATGGTGGCCTTGATCCACGGCTCGTGTATCTCATCGATATACACAACGTCTGGCATGTCCGCCGGATTGTGAAGATGCTCCACCTCACCGTTTTTCATGTAGATGTCATACACAACACTTGGCGCAGTTGCGATCAGGTCCAGATTGAACTCGCGTTCCAATCGTTCCTGAATAATCTCCAAATGCAAGAGGCCTAGAAACCCGCATCGGAAACCAAAACCAAGTGCAGCGGATGTCTCCATCTCAAATGAAAAACTTGCATCATTAAGGCGCAGCTTGCCCATGGCGGAGCGCAAATCCTCAAAGTCTGCGGCATCTACAGGGAAGAGGCCACAGAACACCACCGGTTGGGCCGGTTGGAAGCCGGGCAGGGGTGTGGTCGTCGGTCGCTTTTCTTCAGTAATCGTATCGCCTACGCGGGTGTCGGCCACCTCTTTAATGGAAGCCGTAATAAACCCGATTTCTCCGGGACCCAGTTGATCTACCGGGATCATCTTCGGGGTCATGATGCCCACACGGTCCACCAGATATTTGGCATCAGTCCCGAGCATCTTGATGGTTTGGCCTTTCTTGATCACACCATCGATCACACGGACCAAAACAATCACGCCCAGATATGTGTCATACCAGCTGTCCACCAAAAGCGCTTTCAGTGGCTCATCAATCTCACCCTCTGACGGTGCGGGCAGATTGTGGACGATCGCCTCCAGAACTTCTTCGATGCCTTGGCCGGTTTTTGCGGACACTTCGATCGCCTCTGATGCATCGAGGCCGATCACGTCTTCGATTTGCTGCTTGATGCGCTCAGGTTCTGCAGCTGGCAGGTCAATTTTGTTAAGAACAGGAACGATTTCATGATCGTTATCAATCGCCTGATACACATTGGCCAATGTTTGCGCTTCCACACCCTGAGAAGCGTCCACCACCAATAGCGAGCCTTCACATGCAGAAAGCGAACGGGATACCTCGTATGCAAAATCCACGTGGCCCGGTGTGTCAATCAGGTTCAGCACATAGGTCTCGCCGTCCCGCGCCTGATAATGCAGCCGAACGGTTTGCGCTTTGATGGTAATGCCACGCTCACGCTCGATATCCATGTTATCGAGCACTTGCTCTTCCATGTCGCGTTCGGCCAAGCCGCCTGTATCCTGGATTAAGCGGTCAGCAAGCGTGGATTTCCCATGGTCAATATGTGCCACAATTGAGAAATTGCGGATGTTTGATCGACCGGGATAAGTACCCTGCGCTTGCGTAGTGTCTGTGACGTGTTTGTTCATGAAAATCCATGTAGCAGGAAGAGTGCGGATTGCAATGCGGCAAACCGTAATTAGCAGCTTCAGTCCGAACCAATGTTAACCACTTCAAAACGCGGAATCAGCCATCAAACGAGACCTGCGTGGTTAGATAATCCCTAAGTCCAGCGAACGTTAAGCATCCAGATTGGCCACATTCAGCGCGTTGCTTTGAATGAAGTCACGACGCGGTTCCACTTCTTCGCCCATTAAACGGGTGAAGAGATCATCGGCGTCCGCCGCCTCGCTGACTTTAACCTGCAACAATGACCGCGCGTCAGGGTCAAGCGTCGTTTCCCAAAGCTGGTCAGGGTTCATTTCGCCAAGCCCTTTATACCGTTGCAGCGAAATGCCTTTGCGACCTGTTTCGAACACCTGGTCCAGAAGCGCTCTGGGTCCTGATATTACTGTGCTTGCATCTTTGCGGTAGAAGGTTGGTTGACGCCCAAATGTCTCTTGTAACTCGGCCGCAAATCCGTCAAGGCGAAGCGCATCAGCAGACCCGACCAGAGCGGCATCCACCTGAGCGACTTCCTTCACGCCGCGCACCATTCGCTCGAAAACAAGACCGCCATCATCTGACACGGATCCGTTCCAGCCCCGCTCGGTTTCGTCTGAAATCGCATCAAGGCGCGTGGCCACATAAGCTGCCGCCTGCGCGCCTTTCTCCGGGTCTGTGGTGATTTCCGGATTAAGCGCGCCTGCTATCGCTGCCTGTTCAACCACATCGCGATTATAGCGCGTGTGTAGCCCGCCAAGTAGTGCCTTCACTTTTAGCGACAGATCAATGACAGAGCGCAGGTCCGTACCAGATCGGACTTCGCCACTTGCCAGTTCCAACCGCGCTTCTTCTAAACCGCCTTCGATTAGGAAGTTTTCAAGTGCAGCTTCATCTTTCAAATATTGCGAGGACTTGCCACGCGTGACTTTGTAAAGGGGTGGTTGTGCGATGTATAAGTGGCCGTTCTCGATCAGCTCTGGCATTTGCCTGAAAAAGAAAGTGAGCAGCAGCGTCCGGATATGCGCGCCATCCACATCCGCATCGGTCATGATAATGATGCGATGATAGCGTAGCTTTTCAATGTTGAACTCGTCTTTGCCAATGCCAGTACCAAGTGCGGTAATCAGAGTGCCGATTTCCTGACTGCTGAGCATTTTGTCAAAACGGGCGCGCTCCACATTCAGGATTTTGCCGCGTAGGGGCAACACCGCCTGATTGGCCCGGTTTCGGCCTTGTTTCGCCGAACCCCCAGCGGAATCGCCCTCCACCAGAAAAACCTCAGATTTAGCCGGATCGCGTTCCTGACAATCAGCAAGCTTGCCGGGGAGTGATGCAATATCGAGCGCGCCTTTCCGGCGGGTCAACTCACGTGCTTTTCGTGCTGCTTCGCGTGCCGCTGCAGCCTCCACCACTTTCGTGATGACGATTTTTGCCTCGTTCGGATTTTCCTCAAGCCAACCGTTCAGGGTTTCGTTCACAAGGCTTTCCACAACGGGGCGCACCTCGGAAGATACGAGCTTGTCTTTTGTCTGGGATGAGAATTTGGGATCTGGAACTTTAACCGAAAGAACGCAGGTCAGACCTTCGCGGCAATCATCGCCGGAAAGCGTGACCTTCTCTTTTTTCAGGATGCCTGATGATTCTGCGTAACCGTTTACCTGCCGCGTCAGCGCACCACGAAAACCAGCGAGGTGTGTGCCGCCGTCCCGTTGCGGAATGTTGTTGGTGAAGCACAAAACGTTCTCATGGTAAGAGTCGTTCCACCAGAGCGCCACTTCAACCGTGATGCCGTCTTTCTCGGATTTCAGATAGATCGGCGTTTCAATGAGAGCGGATTTCGTCCGATCAAGATATTTGACAAATTCTTCAAGCCCGCCCTCGTAATAGAGCTCTTCGACCTGTTCTTCCGCGCCGCGCTTATCTGTGAGAATGATGCGCGTGCCGGAGTTAAGAAACGCCAATTCGCGCAGGCGTTTTTCGAGCGTCTTGAAATCAAACTCCACCATGGTGAAGGTTTCTGCGGACGGCATGAACGTGACTTCCGTGCCGGAATAATCTCCGGCGTCTCCCACCACTTCCAGTGGGCCGTCAGATACGCCATGGGTGAAGGACACTTCATGCCATTTCCCGTCTCTCGCGATCCGCAATTTCAACGAAACTGAAAGTGCGTTTACGACCGAAACACCCACGCCATGGAGGCCGCCGGAAACTTTGTAGGAGTTCTGATCAAACTTACCGCCGGCATGCAATTGCGTCATGATCACTTCAGCAGCGGAGATACCTTCTTCCGCATGGATGTCCACCGGAATGCCGCGTCCATTGTCCGTAACGGTCACAGAACCATCGGGATTTAACGTGACGGTCACCCGGTCTGCATGACCTGCAAGAACCTCATCAATACCGTTGTCGACGACCTCATAGACCATGTGATGGAGACCTGAACCATCATCAGTATCACCGATATACATGCCCGGGCGTTTTCTAACCGCATCAAGGCCTTTCAAAACCTTAATGGAATCCGCGCCGTAATCTTCCGGGTTTCCGTTGATTTCTTCTGGTATTTCAGGGGTTTCGGTCATGTGCCGCCTTGTCTGTGATCGGCTCGATTTACAACTTCGAATCGACTTATTTTTTTCTATTTATATATAGGCGTATTGCATCGATTTTCCAAATTCTGCCCGCGTCTTTCCAAGCGTTTTCACACATGGAAAATTGACTGTGCTGCGCGGCGGAAATGTCATATGGCGGACTATTCTGGTCCGCCTATATGATCAAGCATCGGAGGTCCTATGGATATCACGCCAAAACCATTTATACCGCCTGCGCCCGTGCCCCGCACGCAACCACCGAGCCTGCTCAAAATGTTCTGGATCGTGTACAACAATCCGATCGAACTATGGGGTGCGCATTCCTATCGTGAGCCTTATGTGTACGTTCCGGCAGGTATCGGTGGCCCACTTTTGGTCGCAAACGATCCAAGGCTAGTGAAACATATTCTCGTGGAGAATGCGAAGTCATTCAAATTGGCGAAAACCCGCCAGATCGTGCTGAGACCGATTTTGAAGGATGGCCTGCTCACTGCAGAGAACCCGGTTTGGAAACGATCACGAAAATCCATGGCACCGGTTTTCACGCCGAAGCACATCCATGGATTTGCCGACAGTATGAAGCGTGTCACTGAAGAGTACACGGATAAATACGCGACCGGCAAAACCACTGATATCGCAAAAGACATGACGGAACTTACGTTTAACGTATTGGCCGAAACCTTGTTCAGCAATGAAATCGAAGGTGATCCGAAAGAGTTCGAACATAAAATCGAGCGGCTGTTTGAAACCGTGGGCCGTGTCGATCCCTTTGACATTGTAAACACTCCGGAATGGTTCCCACGGCCCAAGCATCTGACAGGCTGGGGAATTCTGCGCTACTTCCGCAAACTTGTGCGCAAAACCATTGAGGTTCGCGCCGCGAAGATCGCCAGTGGTGAAACGCCGCCCGATGATTTTCTGACACTGCTTTTGCGGGCGGAAGGTGGCGATGGCCTGACCCGGCAAGAAGTGGAAGACAATGTAATCACCTTCATTGGTGCGGGCCATGAAACAACTGCGAGAGCACTTGGCTGGACATTGTATCTTCTTGCCAAAGCACCCGAAGAGCGGGCCAAAGTGGAAGAAGAGGCAAAACGGGTAACCGCGCAAACCTCAAACCCCTTGGAATGGGTAGAGCGGATGCCCTACGCTCGAGCCGCGTTTGAAGAGGCGATGCGGCTTTACCCGCCCGCACCCGTGATCAGCCGCGAAGCACTCGTTGATATTCAATGGGAAGACACAACCATCAAAAAGGGCTCCCAATGTCTGGTCCTGCCATGGACGCTCCATCGCCATGAAGTCTATTGGGATCAACCAAATGCGTTCATGCCGTCTCGTTTCCTGCCGGAAAACCGTGATAAAATAGATCGTTACCAATATCTGCCGTTCGGTGCTGGCCCACGCGTTTGTATTGGACAAAGTTTCGCCATTCAGGAAGCCGTCATCATTCTGGGTGTGCTGCTGTCGCAGTATCGTTTCGATATGGCACCCGGGGCAGAAGAACCCTGGCCCTTGCAACGCCTCACCACTCAGCCAAAAGGTGGGTTGCACATGGTGGCCACTCGCCTATAACAGGCCGAAATTCCTCCTGAGCGAAAGTTAATCCCATGCGCATAGATGCGATTAAGATCGGTGAAAACCCACCGGAAGACATCAACGTTATCGTGGAAGTCCCCTACGGTGGAGAACCGGTAAAATATGAAATGGACAAGGAAGCGGGAACGATGATGGTCGACCGTATTCTCTATACTTCCATGCGCTATCCGGGAAATTACGGTTTTGTTCCTCACACGCTGTCCGATGATGGCGATCCAATCGATGTTTTGATTGCAAACAAGCGCGCTCTTATTCCCGGCTCGGTGGTCAATTGCAGACCCATTGGGATTTTGCACATGACCGACGAAGCGGGTGGCGATGAAAAGCTGGTGGCAATCCCCACGCCAAGCGTATCGGCCATGTTCAAGGATATTCACGAGCTGGACGATCTGCCGAAATTATTGGTCGATCAGATAGCGCACTTCTTCGAGCGTTATAAGGATCTCGAAGACGGCAAATGGGTCAAGATTGACCGATGGGGCGATGCTGCTGAAGCAAGAGAAAATATTCAGAAAGCAATTGCAGCGGCAAAAGCTTAAAGCGCAAACCTGAGCGCCTCTGGACTAAACACGTTTTTCAATCGCATCCCATACAAGTGCCGCGATGTCAGTGCCTGAAAACGCTTTGACTTCGCGAATACCCGTCGGTGATGTGACGTTGATTTCGGTCATATAGTCGCCGATTACATCAATGCCGACAAATATAAAGTCCTGCTCTTTCAGGGTGGGTCCGATGCGTTCGCAGATCTCGCGTTCACGGTTCGTAAGTTCCGAATGTTCAGCCTTTCCGCCCACATGCATGTTGGACCGGGCGTCGTTGTCTGCAGGCACCCGGTTGATTGCACCCACCGGTTCGCCGTCCACCAGAATGATCCGCTTATCACCCCCGCGCACTTCTTTGAGGTAGCGCTGTGCGATTAAAGGCTCACGAAACTGCTGGTCAAACATCTCCAGAAGAGACGTGAAATTCATGTCAGCTTCCGGCAGCAAAAACACCCCGGCGCCACCGTTTCCGTAGAGCGGTTTCAAGATGATATCGCCAATTTCCTTTCGGAACTCTGCGATCGCCTCAAAGTCCCGGGTGATCAGCGTTTCGGGCATTAGATCGGCAAATTCCGTAACCAGAATTTTTTCTGGAGCGTTGCGAACGGACGCCGGGTTGTTGACCACAAGCGTTTCGGGGTGAATGCGTTCGAGTATGTGTGTCGTGGTAATGTAGGCCATATCAAATGGCGGGTCTTGCCGCAGTAACACGACGTCTAACTCACTTAGATCGGTGTCGACTTTATCGCCCAGTGTATAATGGTCGCCTTCTTCGTCTTTCAGCGTCATCTCTTCAATCTGCGCGCGGACTTTTCCATCGCGCAATTGCAGCCGGTTTGGCTCCCAATGGTAAAGTGTATGACCCCGGTTTTGCGCCTCAAGACCCAAAGCAAATGTGGAATCGCCTTTGATGTGAATGGACGAAACATGGTCCATCTGAATGCCGACTTTGAGGCTCATGAAAATCTCCAAATGAATACAAATTAGATGTAGCTGTGCGCTTCTGGCGTTTCAATCTCAAAACGCATCTTTAAGATGTACAGGCCAGCGCCAAGGGCAAACGGCAATAATGTCATAGCGGATCGAAAGCTTCGCCGCATCGGCTTGTCCAGCAAGCCACAAATCAGAAGCATTGCTGATCCTTGTTTGGGCGGTATGCGTCACGGCATTTGCTGCATCAGAAACAGTCCGCCTTGCTTTTACTTCTATCACTGCGACGAGATCCCCTTTGCGGGCAATGATGTCTATTTCGCCCAATTTCGTTTTGTGGCGAAGGGCGACTATCCGATATCGCTTAAGTATCAACGCAAAAGCTGCCAGGTACTCCGCGAGGTGTCCAAGACGATACGCTTTTCTTCGGTTTGAAGATTGGCCGTTCATACGTCTCGCTCTTTCAGTGAAAGCGCCAATTGGTAGAGTTCCCGCTTAGATTTTCCGGTAATTGCCGCGGCCTCGCTTGCTGCTTTGTTTGTGGACATCGTCTGCAACAATTCAGCGACTAAAGCGGTAGCATCCACGGCTTGGGGCGTCTCGTCAGGTGCCACCAGCAAAACGATCTCACCCTTCACACTACGGTCTTCATAGGATGCGATCATTTCTGACAGTGGAAGTGTCGTGATCTCCTCGTGCAGTTTCGTGAGTTCCCGCGCCACGCAAACGTGACGATCAGGGCCAAACACTTCCACCATGTCCTGTAATGTTTTGATAAGACGATTTGGGCTTTCGAAAAAAATCACGGTTGCGGATTGTCCGGTAAATTCAGACAGCCGAGCAATGCGCGCGCCTTGTTTGGATGGAAGAAACCCTGCAAAGGTCCACGTCTCACTTGCCAACCCGCTGGCAACCAATGCTGCCAAGGGCGCAGAGCTGCCGGGAAGAGGGATTACTGGCACATTGGCTGTCCGTGCAAGTGCGACCAGTCGAAATCCCGGGTCGGAAACAATCGGTGTCCCCGCATCGGAGACCAATACGACCGATTTTCCCTGTTTCACTGCTTCAATAAGCTGCGGCCCTGCCGTTTCGGCGTTGTGTTCGTGATACGAGATCGTTTTGTTCACGATCCCATAATGGCGTAGCAGCTTTCCGGTTACCCGAGTATCTTCGCAGGCAATCACATCGCACCCTGCAAGCGTTTCCAGCACACGGATTGTGATATCACCGAGGTTTCCGATGGGGGTCGCTGCCAGATAAAGGCCGGGCACCACATACCTCGGTTTGAAAACCTGTCCTTTGATAACAAATTGCGAAATGGTGGGCCCCTTCTAATTCAAAATTCGACGCTATCGATCAAGCACATCAAGCATACGGTGCCACGCCACACCTGCCTTTGCATAGAGGGGGCGGAAAGAAGGGAATGGGAAAGAGCCCGGCATGCCCCG
>CAWUJX010000102.1:0-10540 GCA_963922635.1 uncultured Hyphomicrobiales bacterium
ACGGTGAAAATCCTCCTGAAAGTGAAATCCAGAAAGTCCCTGGCGTTCCGCTTCATGTTGGGTCAGCGTAATGCCGGACGCATGATTAGCGGCTTTTTCCTTCTTGCAAACATCTGTCTTTTGATGGGCATGTTCACGGCCGTCAAAACCAGTTTTGGCGCCACCTACGGGTTCTTGCATGACGTGTGGCAAGCTGATCTGGATGCTCTGTTGTTTTTTGGTTTCGAACCCTGGCAGGTGCTTTTCACGCCGTTTCAATCCGTATGGCTGCAGGCAATCATCGAAGTCAATTACAACGTGATCTGGCATCTGATCACGTTTGGAACCATGTTCTTCATCGCAATTTCCAAGGCTGGAACCAGCTTCCGTTTTCGATATCTGGCCTGCTTCATCGCCTCGTGGATCCTGATCGGTAATTTATTCGCCGGGCTGTTTATTTCCGCAGGCCCGGCCTTTTATAGTCTAGTGACAGGAGATGAGGCACGTTTCGGGGCGCAACTCGAAGGACTTGCCCTGTATAAGGACAGTACCGCGATTGTTTTGCAGCAATTTCTCTGGAACTCTTACACCAGCGGATATTCAGGCTTTGGAACCGGCATCTCCGCGTTTCCAAGCATGCATGTGGCAATGACTGCGCTCAACATGATTTTCGCGTTTGAGATTAGTCGCAGATTTGGAATGCTCGCCACTGTTTATGCGGTATTCGTATTATACAGTTCCGTCTATCTCGCATGGCACTATGCCATTGACGGGCTGTTTTCGGCGATGGTCGTTTATGGCCTCTATTGGACAACAAAGAAGTTTGTGGGTCAGAACCAAACCCACGCCTCTATGGAAACAGACGCTAAAGCTTCCTGAGAGCAACGCGTTCGACCAAGTGATTTTTTCCCTTGTGCAGAACAAGGTCAGCGCGGGGGCGTGTGGGCCTAATATTTTCAATCAGGTTCACCAAATTAATATCATTCCAAAGACCAGCAGCCATTTCGAGTGCCTCTGATTTTGAAACCTGCGAGTAGCGATGGAAATACGATCCCGCATCGCGAAATGCTGTATCCCGTAATTCCATGAAACGGGTAATGTACCAGTTCTCAATGTTTTTTTCGTCCGCATCGATATAAATCGAAAAATCAAAAAAATCAGACACAAACGGGATCGAGTCACCTTCTCTTGGCATGTCCCGCGACTGCAAGACGTTGATCCCTTCGAAAATCAAAATGTCCGGGCGGTCCACTGTAATCGTCTGATCGGGAAGAACGTCATAAATGAAGTGCGAATAGGATGGCGCTTTGACACTTTCCTCACCTGCCTTGATGGCCGAAAGAAAGCGTAAAACCTCCGCCACATCATAGCTCTCCGGAAAGCCTTTTTTGTCCATGATACCCTCATGGATCAATTGTGCATTGGGCTTCAGAAATCCGTCAGTCGTCACCAAATCGACTTTCGGGCTGGAAGGCCAACGGGCAAGAAGTTCTTTGAGGATACGAGCTGTTGTGGACTTGCCGACTGCGACCGGTCCGGCAACACCAATAATGAACGGGGTTTTAGAGCCGTTAAACTGAAGAAATTTCTGCCGTTGCTGGTAAAGCTGCTGGGCTGCTTCCACGTGGGAATACAAAAGCCGTGAGACGGCAAGATAAATCCTTTCCACTTCCTCAAGGGAAATGGGATCGTTCAAGGATCGAAGACGTTTCACCTCGTCTTCGGTCAGCGTTAGGGGCGTATCAGCCCGAAACTGTTCCCAATCTTCCGCGGAAAAGAAGCGGTAAGGGGAAACGAAACCATCCTGTTCCGCGAGATTTTCCGAACCCCAAAAACTTTTTCCGTTCAACTCGGCCATTCGTCGTCCAGCCTGCTTAATGTGTTCTTGAAGCTTTTTCGGCATGGCCAGATTGTCCGGTCCGGCTTTCCAATTCACGCATCACATCGGAAAGCTCCACCCTCTCTGCCTTCAGCAAAACAAGCAGATGATAGAGCACATCAGCCGCTTCTTTGGTGAGTTCACGGCTATCTTCAGTGACCGCGGCAATCACAGCCTCAACCGCTTCTTCGCCAAATTTCTTGGCGCACTTTTCCGTACCCTTGGCAAGGAGTGATGCAGTGTAGGAATCCTCAGGCGCTTCATTGGCGCGAAGGTCAATAATCTCTTTCAGGCTTTCCAAGGTGAAATCGGTCATCATCGAATTCCGGCTGTTAGACCCGCATCCTTACCGGAATGCCGGCCTTTTGCATATGGGCTTTTGCCTCGGCAATTGTGTAGGTACCGAAGTGGAAAATTGAGGCAGCCAACACGGCGCTGGCATGACCCTCCACCACACCTTCGACGAGATGATCAAGGTTGCCCACACCCCCGGATGCGATTACCGGCACATGCACGGCGTCGGCAATGGCGCGGGTGAGCGGAAGGTTGTAACCAGCTTGTGTTCCGTCACGATCCATGGATGTGAGCAGAAT
The DNA here is from genome assembly GCA_963922635.1 of uncultured Hyphomicrobiales bacterium. Classification (GTDB taxonomy): domain Bacteria; phylum Pseudomonadota; class Alphaproteobacteria; order Rhizobiales; family Rhizobiaceae; genus JAALLB01. The sequence goes on from CAWUJX010000102.1 coordinate 2,452, forward strand.
TTCACCCGCTCCTTTTGAGACGACCAGCCGGGCAAACTCCACCGCATCGATCCCCGTTTCCTGCCGGCCACCATGGGTGAAAATCTCCCATCGGTCCGGTTCACCATCGACAGACACCTTTTTGGCATCGATAGCGACGACGATACACTGATCGCCAAATTTGTCGGCGGCTTCGGCCACGAAGTCCGGATTTTTCACTGCCGTTGTATTGATCGAGACTTTGTCCGCACCCGCCAAAAGAAGCTTTCTGATATCCGCCAGTTCGCGAACGCCACCGCCAACGGTCAGCGGCATAAAACATTGCTCGGCCGTGCGCGCAATCATGTCAAACGTTGCGTCACGCCCATCGGAAGAAGCGGTAATATCAAGAAACGTCAGTTCATCGGCACCTGCAGCATCATAAGCAATCGCTGCTTCAACCGGATCACCCGCATCGATCAAGTCTACAAAATTGACGCCCTTCACAACGCGGCCATCTTTAACATCGAGACATGGGATGATGCGAACCTTAAGGGTCATATCTGCTCCCTTTCATTGCCGCACTTATCCATCTGCCTGTCCTCGCGCCAAAGCCGCTGCGGGCAAGGCGGGCAATCTTTCACCTCCAAACACGGGATAATGCGAATCTTAAGTGTCATCGCAAAATCTCCAGCGCTTCTTTAGCGTCAAGCCGCCCGTCATAAAGCGCGCGGCCCGTGATCGCTCCTTCAAGTTTTGCGCATTCAGGTGATGCGAGTTTCTTCACATCCTCAATGGAAGCCAACCCGCCGGACGCAATCACCGGAATTGAAACCGCTTCTGCGAGTTCTATGGTCGACGGCCAGTTTATTCCGGTCAGAATCCCATCGCGATCAATGTCCGTGTAAATGATCGCGGAAACGCCTGCGCCCTCGAATTTTTTAGCGAGCTCAATAACGCCCAGTTCGGACGCTTCCGCCCACCCTTCAACGGCGACCTTGCCACCTTTGGCATCAATCCCCACGGCCACATGACCTTCGAACTCTTTGCAAGCCTCCATGACGAGATCAGGATTTCGCACCGCAACGGTTCCAAGGATTACACGCGTGATGCCTTTAATGATCCAGTTTTCGATGTGCTTAAGCGTGCGAATACCGCCGCCGAGCTGGACCGGATTTTTGGTATTCGCCAATATCGCTTCAACGGCTGACCCGTTAACGCTTTCACCCTCAAATGCACCGTTCAGGTCGACCACATGTAGCCATTGAAATCCTTGCGTTTCGAAGGCGCGGGCTTGATCGCCAGGGTCGGGGTTATAAACGGTCGCCTGGTCCATATCGCCGAGTTTCAGACGAACGCATTCGCCGTCTTTAAGATCGATTGCCGGGAAAAGGATTTTAGTCATGGCGAATGCTTTTGTTTGTTTGCACGTCCTCGCAGACACGCTGCTGCGGACGACGCGGGCGGCCGTCTTCAAGATCGATTGCCGGAAAAAGGATTTTAGTCATGGTACCCACTTCAGAAAATTGCCGATCAAAGCCAGTCCCAATCGCTGGCTTTTTTCGGGATGAAATTGCGTTCCAATCAGATTGTCCCGTCCCACGATCGCAGTTACCGGACCGCCATAATCCGTGATGGCGATACACTCATCGGGATTTTGATAATTCAAATGATAAGAGTGTACGAAATATGCGTGGTAGCCGTCCGGCCCCGTATCGATTTCCTCTAGCAGCGGATGGGAACTCCTAACATTAAGCGTGTTCCACCCGATCTGGGGAATTTTGAAAGTTTCATCGGAAGGTGTCATACGCACCACATCACCACCGATCCAACCCAAGCCTTGGGTGGTGGTTTTTTCCAGCCCGCGCTCCGCCATGAGTTGCATGCCGACGCAGATACCAAAAAACGGCTTGGCGTTTTTGATCACTGCTTCGTCGAGCGCTTCGACCATGCCATCAATTGCGTCCAATCCCGCACGGCAATCAGCGTAGGCGCCAACGCCGGGTAAAACGATCCGATCAGCTTCCAAAACCGCTTCAGGTTTGTGAACCAAATCGACGCTTGCCCCGACACTGCGTTCTCTTGCAGCGCGTTCGAAAGCCTTCTGCGCAGAACGGAGATTGCCCGATCCATAATCGATAATGGCTACTTTCATGACTTATTCCGGAAACAAACCAAGCGGAGTAGAAGAGGGCCGGAAACTCGCCACGCGCTTTCCGTCTTCCTCGGGTTGGGCAGTTTCAAAGGCAGGCTCAGCCGCCTGCGATGAATTCTGATTTTGAACGATGAAACGAATTTCTGCGTCTTCCAAGGTTTCGCCATCCACAATGCCAGCAAATCTCCAGCCCTTCCGCTCAAGTTTCCTTGCGACCATGGCATTGCCTTCCAGCAAAAGGAACAGACCCGGCAAGGCAGAAAGATAGAGAATTGGAGGGCTCGGTTTCCAAGCCGCCAGCATCGCAACCGCAATGGCAAACACCACATAAAGCAGAAGCTCCAGCCATAACCGGTGCCAAATCAACCAGAATGGCGGAAAGACCAGTGCAAGCGGCGCTTTCGCATCGCTCACCAATTTGAAAGTGTCGGATGCATGGGTGCCATTGTCATCCGAAGCGGATGAATTTGGTGGGAGATATGCGGAGTAAATCGCCATGGGGTGTATCTAGACCGAGTCATCCCGGCCCACAAGCGATCTATTGAACTAAAGCGAACCCTTGGTCGATGGAACGCGGTCCGCCTGACGCGGATCGATCTCGATGGCGCTGCGCAAAGCCCGCGCTACCGCCTTGAAACAGGTTTCCGCAATGTGGTGATTGTTGTCACCATAATGGTTGGTAACATGGAGGGTGATGCCAGCATGTTGCGACAATGCCTGAAAAAATTCACGGAAAAGCTCGGTGTCATAATCACCCACTTTAGGTGCTGAAAAATTCACATCCCAAACTAGATACGGTCTGCCGGAGACATCCACTGCGGCACGGGTGAGCGTTTCATCCATTGCCAGATCAATAGAGGCATAACGCGTAATCCCTTTGCGATCTCCAAGCGCTTTTGAAATTGCCTGACCCAAAACAATTCCCGTATCTTCCGAGGTATGATGCGCATCAATGTGCAAGTCGCCTTTACACCGTACCTTCATATCGATCAGAGAATGACGTGATAGCTGGTCCAACATGTGATCAAAGAAACCAGCGCCGGTCTCCACATCATAAGCTCCCGTTCCATCGAGGTTCACTTCGACAGAAATGTCCGTTTCAGCAGTTTGGCGTGAAATCTTTGCAGTGCGCATTGCTTTTACTCAGTAAACTATTTTCGATCGCTAATATCAGGACAATCTTACGAAAGCCATAACAGTTGCATTAACCATGAATTCCGGGTCGTGAGCGCATCGTCGTTTGCATTTGCGTTTGGAGTGCCTACATTTGGCTCACTTCAAACAACCGGATTTCATGATGTCCAACCTTCCATCCATGCACGCCACTACCATTGTCACCGTCCGCAAAAACGGGAAAGTCGTGATTGCCGGCGACGGCCAAGTGAGCCTCGGCCAGACCGTAATCAAAGGCAACGCGCGGAAAGTGCGCCGCATTGGCAAAAATAATGATGTGATAACCGGATTTGCCGGTGCGACCGCAGATGCCTTTACACTTCTTGATCGGTTGGAAAAGAAACTGGAACAATATCCCGGCCAGTTGCTCCGCGCTTGTGTGGAATTGGCGAAGGACTGGCGGACCGACAAGTATCTTCGCAACCTGGAAGCAATGATGCTGGTGGCTGATAAAGAAGTATCATTGTGCGTCACCGGAAACGGTGATGTATTGGAGCCGGAACACGGAATTATGGCTATCGGTTCAGGCGGAAATTACGCGCTTTCTGCAGCACTTGCTCTCCAGGACAGTGACAAATCTGCAGAAGAAATTGCAGCCCGTTCGCTGGAGATCGCAGCCCAGATTTGTGTTTACACCAATGGCAATACAGTGGTCGAAACACTCGACACAGACGCCTGATAATTTTGTTTTAAGGGTCCTTTATGACTAACTTTTCACCGCGCGAGATCGTCTCAGAACTTGATCGCTTCATCATCGGCCAAAAAGACGCAAAGCGCGCCGTCGCAATCGCGTTACGCAATCGTTGGCGCAGACTTCAATTGGAAGGCTCCATGCGCGATGAGGTGATGCCGAAAAATATTCTGATGATTGGCCCCACAGGCGTCGGCAAAACTGAAATTTCCCGGCGCCTTGCAAAAATGGCCGGTGCGCCTTTCATTAAAGTGGAAGCCACGAAATTCACCGAAGTGGGTTATGTGGGCCGCGATGTGGAACAGATCATTCGAGATCTGGTCGAGATCGGAATCAACCTGGTTCGTGAGAAAAAACGCGAGGCTGTTAAAGCGAAGGCCCATCTGGCCGCAGAAGAACGGGTATTGGATGCGCTTGTGGGCGAAACTTCTTCACCTGCAACGAGAGACTCGTTCCGGAAAAAATTGCGCGAGGGCGAGCTGGACCATAAAGAGATTGAGATCGAAGTCGCGGATAATGCCAACCCCATGGGCGGAATGGAAATTCCGGGCATGCCGGGTGCAAGCATTGGTGTCATGAATATCAACGACATGTTCGGCAAAGCATTTGGCGGCAAAACCAAAAAGCGCAAAACCACGGTCCAAGAATCATATGATTCGCTGATCGCGGACGAATCCGACAAGATGCTCGATGATGAACAAATCGTGGCGGAAGCGATTGAATCGGTGGAAAACAACGGAATTGTTTTCCTCGACGAAGTGGATAAAATCGCAGTCAATGAGCAACGCGGCGGGGCCGGCGTCTCACGTGAAGGCGTGCAACGGGATCTGTTACCGCTTGTTGAGGGAACCATCGTTTCCACGAAACATGGACAGGTGAAAACCGACCATATTCTGTTTGTGGCATCAGGCGCGTTTCATGTTTCCAAACCATCGGATCTGTTGCCCGAGCTTCAGGGCCGACTGCCAATCCGCGTGGAATTGCGCGCACTGGAAAAAGAAGACTTCCGCCGCATTTTAACGGAAACCGAAGCGAGCCTCATCAAGCAATATATTGCGCTCATGGAAACCGAAGGCGTCACGCTGGAATTCACCGATGATGCCATTGATGCCCTCGCTGATATTGCCGTTGAACTCAATGCAACGATCGAAAATATAGGTGCGCGGCGATTGCAAACTGTGATGGAGCGGGTCCTGGATGAGATTTCATTCACGGCGCCCGATCAGGCAAATGAAACGGTTTCCATTGATGCGGATTACGTTCGCAAGCAATTGGGCGAACTGGCAAAGGACGTCGATCTCAGTCGTTATATCCTCTGAAGTAGAAACATAATCGCGGTGATCTGATTTTCGGTTCACGAGGAAGTTGCTCGACAGTTTGAGCCTAGTGTGGCATTTCATTTTCATACCACAAAGGGGCTGAACCGGGTTTACGTGAATGAAACAGTTATTGGTTTTGGTCTTCTTGTTGCAAGTTGCCCTATCGCCGGCAACCGCTTTCGCCTTAACAAAGGTACCGCCCGGGAACCGAAGCGCCGTACAGCCTGCGGTTCCATCGGCATCTGTCTCCCGAACGCGGGCAACCAATGGCAGCTTTCAAGGAAAATATGAAAAAATCCGCGACCTCATAAGCGCCGATACGGCACTTCAAACGAAAATTAAAAATGCCGCTGCCCAATATGGCATTAATCCAATTCACATCGTGGGCGCGCTCGTGGGCGAACACACGTACAATGTGGATGCACTGGACCGATTGCAAACTTATTATGTGAAGGCGATCTCATATCTCAATTCCGATGTGAAATTTGCCTATGGCCGCGAGACGGTTACACAGTTCACCAAGCGCCCTCAATTCAAGCAATGCGGGACAGCAGTAGACTCGTACGATCTTTGGGCCTGTCGCGAACAGGTTTGGAAAACAAAATTTCAAGGTAAAACCGTCGATGGCGTGGCGTGGCCAAATGATCGCTTTGGCAAAGTTTTCTTCCAACCATTCTTTGCAGGACAAACCTTCGGGCTCGGTCAGATCAACCCACTCACCGCACTGCGTGTCACGGACCTCGTGTCTAAAGTGAGTGGCAAACGAAAGCTTTCTGCCAATAGGGCAAACCAAGTCTACAGTGCAATAATGGACCCGGATACCACGCTTCTTTACATGGCGGCAGTTATTCGCATCTCCATTGATGCATACAAGCAGTACGGCGGATACGATATTTCAGATAATCCGGGCATCACGGCGACGCTCTATAATCTGGGCGATGTGAGAAACCGCGCGAAGAAAGCCAAAATCAGAGCTCGCATGCCGCGGGAGAATTATTATGGTTGGCTGATAAACGAAAAACGTACGGAACTCGAAGCAATTATCAAATAACGCTCTTGCCTGATTGAACGCTACCCCTCGCTCCTGCGCGACGCTCGATTTCATCGGCTAGTGATTTACAATCTTCCGGCGATAGATTTTTGATCTGACCTGCCAGCTGATTGGCAAGCCAAGTGGCTTCGGATGATAATTCGGTTGTATCAACGGAAACTCGCGTATGTGACTTTAACGCGATTTTTTGCAAGTCTTCCGCCTCATCCCAAATTACATTGAAGTAGCCGATGATGCGCTGGAGAATTTTCCAACTTGGTGCGCCGCGATGACCATGTTCGAGAGCAGAGAGATAAGCAGGCGAAACGCCAATTTCTTTCGCCATCTCTTTTTGGCTGACGCCTTTTTGCGCTCGCATCTCGCGCATTTTCAAGCCGAATGGTGTCATCACGTTTTGTCCGGTTTACGGATGCGCAGGTATAGTGCACCGCCGCCGCCATGGTTTACATGAGCTTCCCGGAACCCGATCACGCGTTTCCTGAATAACGGCTCCGACAACCATCGCGGCACGGCTTGACGGAGAATTCCTTCACCGCGCGCACCCTTGCCTGTGATCACAAGGACGGTCCGTTTTCCCGCAAGGTGAGCTGCATCAACAAAGCGAAACAATCTGGAATGCGCTTCGGTTTGAGTCATGCCATGCAAATCAATCCTACCCTCCAGGGATAATTTGCCTTTGGCAATTTTCTTCGATGTGGGCTCATCCAGAAGCGGTGGTTTTGCTGCCAGGGTGAGACGAATTTCAGGCACTTCACGTACATACGGACGGACGATCCGCGCGGGGATAGATCGGTTTGCTACCGAATGATTTGCTGTGTCTTTTGTATCTTTTGATGTTCCCACGCCCGTTTCAAACAATGATTGAAAATCATCAATGGCACGGTTGGACCGAAGCGGTGTGGCGGTCTTCTTCACGCGTTCCCAGAGTTCCAAATCTTCTTTTGATCGGCGTTTCACGGCATCACCCTTTTGCCGCTAAAACGATGAAATCCGTTTTGTGCCGAACAGAACCTGCCACCATTCCAGCTTCATCACCAGAACCAATAAAAATATCGCCGCGCTGCGGACCAACAATCGCCGATCCTGTGTCCTGTGAAATCATCAGCCGTGAAAACGGCTTTGTATCGGTGGGAAGCGGTTTTTGAGTTCGCAACCACACGGGCGTTCCATAAGCATGGATCGATTTATCAACGGCAAGGCTGCGACCAGGCGTCAGTTGAACACCCGCGGCAGCTATTGGCCCGAAATCAGGATCGTGATCTTTCACTTCGGTGAAGAAAATGAACGAGCGATTATGATGCAAAACTTCCATTGCGCGTTCTTGATCGACATCAAGCCATTTCCGCATATTTTTCATGTTTGCGGTCTCGACGGTGAAAACACCTCGTTTCACCAACAACTTACCAATTGACGTATATGGATGACCCGTTTTGCCTGCATAGGAAATACGCGTGCTGGTTCCGTCTTCAAACAATAGTCGCGCTGACCCTTGCACGTGAATGTAGAAACCTTCCACGGCGGAACGAAGCCAAAAAAGTTCCAGCCCTTGCCCTGACAAAGCGCCATTATCAATCTGGCCCCGATCATAGAATTCCGTCAAACCACTCTCTGTCTGGCGAGCAAATTCAAGACTGGGGTCGAGATGCGTTGTTCGATTATCAGTGTTGAGTTTCACAAGATCTTTTGGGCGCCGATAAAGGGGATAGGGAAACTCATCTGTTTGCACGCGCGAAGCGGGTACT
>CAWUJX010000103.1:0-10478 GCA_963922635.1 uncultured Hyphomicrobiales bacterium
ACCCTGCGCATCGATATTGCAGCTGTATATGACCGCGATCCCGCCTGCAGCCGATTGATTGAACCGATCCTTTATTTCAAAGGGTTCCAGGCAATTCAGACCCACCGCCTTGCCCACTGGAATTTGAACCAGGGCAATAAGGATATCGCACTCTACCTGCAAAGCCGCTCGTCTCAGGTGTTTCAAACGGACATCAACCCTGCAGCGAAATTCGGAAAGGGTATCTTTCTCGACCATGCCACCGGCCTCGTGGTGGGTGAAACCGCAGTGGTCGGCAATGATGTATCCATTCTCCACGGGGTGACCCTTGGCGGCACAGGCAAGGAAATGGAAGATCGCCATCCGAAAATCGGTGATGGTGTGCTGCTCGGAGCAGGCGCGACCGTGTTGGGCAATATCGAGGTGGGGCATTGCTCACGCATTGCGGCGGGTTCCATGGTTATCAAGAAAGTGCCGAACAACGTCACCATTGCCGGCATTCCGGGGCGCGTAGTGGGTGTTGCGGGCTGCGCGGAACCATCCCGGAGCATGAACCAGATCATCGCTGAAGATAAAAGTTGAGGTGACTTCTCGCCCATAGACACCGGGTGGCGCAGGGGACTTTACAGAGGCTGTGGGTCATGCGAGAAGGCCGTTCGAAATCTCAAATGCGGAGCCAGCGGTGACCCCTGAAGAACTCAAAAAACTCGACGCCTATTTCAAAAAACTGTTCGATAATGCGGCCATAAGGGTTGTTGCACGTCCGAAGAAGACGGACTCATGCGAGGTTTACATCGGCGAAGAGTTCATTGGCGTTCTCTATCTGGACGAAGACGAAGGCGAGCGTTCCTACAACTTCTCGATGGCCATTCTCGATATTGATCTGGATATGTAGACCAGCATTAGCTCTGATTTAGGATTAGGGAACTCGCGTATGACCGGACGGCTTGGTCAAGTTCAAGCCATTGGTTCAAAAACCGTTTGTGGAAGCGGTACGTCACCATCAGGTCCTTTCCCACATGCACATCTCGAATGCAAAACGGGGCCCCGACTTTGGAAGCTTCTCTCACGCACCGCGTTGCGAACGGGTAGGGGCTTTCGGCCTGGTAATACATGTCTTCATCGATAAAGCCGCCCGCCTCCGCAAGCGGTTGGCGCACCAGCCCGTTTTCCGCCCGCACGCCTAATCCATCAAAAAACACCGAATAAATCGGTCCCATTCGGCCTGACATGTCGAACGACATGGTGCGCGGTTCCAGCGTCAGGAACACGAGGTTGGCACCACCATCGGCCGTGTTAAATGCACCTTTTAGTTGATCGGTATAGCCAGACAAAGACGGCCAATGGAAATAGAGGTCAAGCCGCTCTTGCGTGCCGTCTCTCCTTTGCCCCGGAAAGCGGATTACATTGGCCGGCACCTGCAACACATTGTTGCCAACGACGATCTCAAGCTTGCCTTGATCAGCTGAATGTCCGGCGCGCGAAAGGTCTTCGCCAAAGTAGACAGCACCCAGAAACAGGCTAACCGCAATCAGTAACATCGCAATTGTCACAAGCAGGATATGCCGCAAAACCGGGAACATCGGCTCCGGCTTTTTCGCAGATGCCGCGTGCTGATTTATTCTCGCCGCATGTCCAGGAATACGCCTTTGTATGCCCGCTTGGCGGTCGCGTTCCACTGTGTTCAAAGCGGTTTGATAGCCCGCAGAATGGGTAAGAGTATGTGTCAGCGGTTCAATCTCAAAGTTGTGGCACGCTACTTGCAGACTTCAGGTGCATAGGTGGTTCGACCGACCTTCGCGAAACATGGTAAACACTTGGTAAATGCATGACTGGCAGCGAAACGATATTTTTCATTGTGGCATTCGGGTTCGTGACCGGCGCATTGGTGAACTATGCCGGAGGCATGTTTTCGGATGGCGAAGGTGGTTTCAAAATCAGACTGGAGACGCCGGGTCATATTGTGGGGAGCTTTTTTGTATGCATGCTCGCCGGGCCATATCTCACGGCTGAGAAAAGCCTCAGTTTTTGGAAACAAGGTCGTTTGTCAAACACACTATTTTGCACCGCGACGCTCATCAGTCTCATGTGGAGTTTCTGCTCAGGCATATTCATCATTCAAATGCTTGTGCTATTAGGGCTTATCTGACGTCACATTTGGGAATGTCGTGCATATCGGTTCTTCCCAGAGATCATTTATGATTGGAAACCCCATGCCAATTTTCGCGCTTGATGGAGTAGCACCGCAGTTTCCGGAAACATTTCACTGGGTGGCGCCAACTGCGGTATTGATTGGAAAAGTTGTCCTCGAAGAAAACGCGAATGTGTGGTTTGGCTCCGTGTTACGCGGGGATAATGAGACAATAACGGTGGGCGAAAGCTCAAACGTTCAAGAGAATTGCGTATTGCACACCGATCCTGGTTTTCCACTCACAATTGGCATCGGTTGTACCATTGGGCATAAGGCCATGCTCCACGGATGTACGATTGGTGACAACACTCTGATCGGAATGGGTGCCACGATTTTGAATGGTGCAAAGATCGGAAAAAATTGCCTGATTGGCGCTAATGCCCTTGTCTCAGAGGGAAAGGAAATCCCCGATAATTCGATGGTAATTGGGATGCCCGGCAAAGTAGTCCGCGAACTGGATGAAGCAGCAGTTACCGGGTTGAAGGCCTCTGCACTGCATTATGTGTCCAATGCCAAGCGATTTTCACAAGGTCTCGTGGAAGTATAAAAAGAGGCCGGTTCGTATGTTTCAACGAACCGGCCAATCTGACCCGGTCTGGTGGGGACGGGGGTAGGTGGGGATCGACCAGGTCAAAAGAAGAGCTGTTCAAACGTTTATACCAAGTGCTGTGTTCCCATCCCCATGTTCACCCCAGCGCGCTTGAACAGCAAACTCACTAGCTTCTAAAATCTTTGATGTCTTTCCAATATCCTGAGTGTTTTGCCGACTGGCGTTTCAGAAAAGTGTAAGACGTCTCATTCCATTGCCGAATTTTCGGATCCAGATTGTCAAGGATATAGTCGGCCCGGTCAGTGCGAACTGTCAGGACTGCGTGTCCTTCACCATTTTTCTGCCGGACGACAGTGATGAGCAAGCTTGAAGCGGGCCATCCGCGTTGCATCAGCATATGGCGCTTCATAAGAACATAGTCTTCGCAATCGCCGTATTTGTCGGGATATGCCCATACCTCTTCGCGGTTATAGGCTTCGAAGTCGGTGACCGGCTTCACTGTATTGTTCGAAAAAGAATTTACCTCAACCAGATCGTTCCAGCGTTTTCTGGTGAGTCTCGGCGCTGTCGTATCTTTGCTTCGAATATTGCAATCGGATGAATATTGCGCGCAGTATTCGTAATGCCCGACAGGTTGTGAAGTGCGTCCTGCTGTTTGCATGTGCGGACCATTCCCAAAAGCATTTGCTGTGCTCACATGGTACCCGCTTATGAGTGTCATCAGTGCGACAGTCTTTGCGATTTGTTTTATCATGCCACTTTCCCCGTTATGGGGTGACCGTGACAGATATAAATTTCGATCTAAAAAAGAAAAACAGTCAGACTTTAATCAAGTTTGAGTATAAAATTATGAATACTTGTATCAATTGATATTAAAATTCAAATCAGATTTACATAAAATTTTAGCGAAAATCAGAAGGCTATTACAAACCCCGGAAGTGACGCCAGAGCGCACGTATCAGCGTCCCACCTGTAGTGATTTTTGTAGTGAAGGATGGGAAGAGTTCAGCCGCTCTAATCCGGCTGTTGGCAAGTCGTGATAAGCCGTTATCGGGCGATAAATTCCCGCAGTGTGTCATGGTTTTGCAGGATTGCGAATTCGATCGCTATGCCTTCATCAAAGTGACGGACAATCCGACCACGCATTTTACCAAGCCAGATCAAGGTCCCGATTGCCGGGCGCACATCGATTTCAATCGCGGCACCAGACATCGACAGGTCAATGATACGCACAGAATATTGGCGCCCGTCTTCCAGTTTGATTTCCGCAAGTTTCGTACTTGGTACGACCCGTTCGTGACGGCGATCTTCCGGAAGATTGAGTTCGTGGCGGTTTGCAATCCATGTAATTTTCGCCGCGAGTTTATCGCGCTTTTGCGATGTGGCGTTGACGCTCATGGCAAAACCGCCCGGGAATATCCGTAGAACCTTACCTTCCAAGCGGCCCACATGATCCATATAGGCAATGACTGTTTCGCCAACTTCGCCAGCGCGTGGCCCGATCAGATTGGCAGTGCCCGGTGACATGCTAGATATCTGGCAGGGGAACTCACGCTTATCTTCCAGCATATATCTGCCAAAGAGTGACAGCTCCACGCTTTGGAACTGGCGCTCGACTTCTGTCAATTCGTCGACAACGTTGCTGAAATTGGGAGCAGACGACATTTCTGGCTCTGTGAAAGATGTGATTCTTGAACCGCCAGTATTGTTTCATAAGGTTAAGGAAAAGTTTTTTTGCGCCTTTCAGGCACCAGAATTTGAAACATGTAAGTTCAATAATCGAGGCTTTTCCCTAGTTAAGGCCCCCGTCAATTACCTTCAGATGGCCGATCTGCCGAGCGTGTTGATGCGGCGTAGGCGAATGTTGGGTAAGCCCCTTGAACATGGGGGGTGCTTTTTTCTCCAATTCTGAATCAAGAAACCGTGCGGATTTCATTCGGTTACAAACCAACGGTTCAGCGCCGTGCCAGAGTTCTTTCGTAAACGGGGAGGCGGTGCCCAGAATACGCTTGGCACTGGCGTCTCCGTTTTGCAGCGGTAGCAACATGATTTCATAGTCGGTGAAGCGGTCATTGTCGGTCCGCGCCACACTGGAAATGGCACACGGCCTGCTTCTTTCGTGAACCTGCCGGATTGCATTGAAAATAGCCATGTTGTCGGTTTCATCCCACAGGGCAAGAAAACCCAAACCTTTCAGTTCCCGGCCGTAAGCATTGCAAAGCCGGGTTCCAGCCAAGCGAAAACTAACGCTTCTGTAAGTCGGATCCATTTCTAGAATAAATGTGTCCCCAAGAACGTTCCGAATATCGCTTGGTTCAATTTCGCGTCGGTCCGGCGCGGGACGATCACCGCGGAGGTTGTTCCAGTAAGTAAAAATTGTTTTTGAGTTCTTATGCCTCATTTGCCTATTCATGCCCCTGAATTCAGCGCTTCTCACGATCGCCTGGTTATTCTTGCTGAAAGCGGGATCGCTAAAATCGTTCCCACATCGCCAATCAGCACAATGTGTGCAAGTCACATGCCAGTTTTGGGCAAACTTCTGAGGCGAAGGTCCGACACGGTTAGTCTTGGTCGGGAGTATGTATCCTATTCAATCGGTTTTACCCACCGCCAAATTAACCTTAACAACAGGTGAATGGTTGCGTTTCAATTGTCTCTATGGGAACTTCTCATCACTCCAAAGTGCTTGATTACAAGTGCTTCACTGTTTTGGTCTGGGCTGAATTTTTCAGTAGGGGATCGACCAATTGCCCGGGGCTTGCCCCGGGCTTTTTTCTTTCCTACCTCTTGATGATGGAAGAAGCTCCGCAGAATCTGCGCCAACCAATATTCAACATACCTGGCAGCGTGCTGGCCGTACTTGCACTGATCGCCGCTATCCATTGTATATCAGAATGGTTCCTGCCTGCGTCCACGCTTCACTTCCTGATATTGAATTTCGGGTTCATCCCGTTTTTCTGGCCCACCCTGGCTGAGGTTGATGCTTCGCTATGGGGCGTTTGGGTTTCGCCTGTCACCTACAGTCTATTGCATGCTGATTGGGGCCATCTGGGCGTCAATGCCCTTTGGATGGTGGTTTTTGGAACTGTCGTCGCCAGACGATTGGGGGCGATCCGGTTTATTTTACTGTGTATCCTGGCATCAATCGGTGGCGCTTTGGCACATTATGTCAGTCATGTGGGGCAACCGGTTCCGATGATCGGTGCTTCTGCGGTGGTGTCCGGCTTTATGGGTGCTGCCACTCGGTTTGCGTTTCCCCGTGGTGGTGGTTTTGACAATCGAAATGTGAATTTGCCGCGACTGTCTCTGCTAGAAACGTTTATGAACCGCCAATTACTTGCCTTCATAGGGCTTTGGTTCGCAATCAATTATCTGTTTGGTGCAGGGCTCGTTAGTCCGTCACTTGGCGGTTCTGGCATTGCTTGGCAGGCACATATTGGTGGTTTTCTCGCCGGTTTATTGCTGTTTGCGCCACTTGATCCGGTGAAAAGATCGTTGGTCCATTAACGCTCCAGCGTTTCCCGAAGGCCGCTCTCTTCAAGCGTCACCAGTTTCATTTTGGCGACCTCGTAGCCAAGTTTGATTGCCTCATCAGCCCGGTGGAAGTCAGATAGACCGATTTGAGAAACCTTGGGCCTGATTGTGAAGTCAGGCGGGTCACCCGCCAGCTTGGCTCGTACAATCTTGTCTTGAATGATGTTAAAGGCCTCAATCATGACGCCCGTGAAACCGAGACGGTCAGGACGGCCTGTTTCTTTCTCACTTTCACTTCTGCTGAATGAAGGAAACCATGAAGCAGGTGATTGATCGCCCACCGGTTCCAATGGAACTGCTTTCAGATGTTGGGCAAGGGTCTGTGAGCGCACGACCGCCGAACGACCGAACACATCGCTATTGAGATTAACGCCTAGTACGATTTTTTCCTCAAACGCCCGACACGCGGAAACCGGTACCGGGTTCACAATGGCGCCGTCCACCATTAGGCGGTTGAAATGTTCCACAGGTTCAAAAACACCCGGCAGCGCATATGATGCCCGGATTGCATGGGACAAAGATCCATGCTCGAGCCAAATCTCATTGCCGGACTTAATGTCTGCTGCAATCGCGATAAAGCGTCGGTCCAGATCCTCGATTTTAAGATCGCCAATCTCCGCATCCATGCGATCCGCAAGCCGCTTTCCGCTAATCAACCCGGATGCCCGGAAAGCAAAGTCCATATAGCGGAGGATATTGCGGCGGGTGATGGATCGGGCAAACTCTTCCAATTCGTCAAGTTTGCCGGCGAGATAACATCCACCCACCAAAGCACCGATGGAGGTTCCTGCAATCATGCTCACTGGAATTTTTTCTTCATCGATTGCCCGCAAGACGCCGATATGCGCCCAACCTCTGGCCGCGCCGCCACCGAGAGCAAGGGCGATGCCGTTCTTTCGTGGCATGACCGGCGTCGGCTGCAGGTTGGCTGCGAGCTCGATTTTCGGGCTGGAATCCGCTTGCGAGTTACTATCCTGGCGTGGAGGAAAATCCACAATATTAGTGTCGTTAGACATCTAGTTCCGGTTCCTGTTCGTGCCGTTGCTCGCAAGGGTTTACGGCAATTTCTGGACTGGCCCCTAGTTTACTCACATAATGTTAACGGTTTTTAACCGCCTTTGGCTAGCCTTGGCTTGTCCATAAAGCGAGCCCCACAACAATCACCAAGCTGATCGCCATTGTGTAGTTTATAGCGCGCTGGATCGTTGGGGATACATTCATCCGCCGCAGACCAACTCCTGCCAGCAGCCAAGCATAGTGGATTGGTATCCAGATACTGGTCCAGATCACGAACTTGATGAAAATTTCGGCGGTCAGATTTTCAGGCATAAAGCCGAAGCCGGTAAACAACACCGTATTCGCCACATAACATTTGGGATTAATGAGTTGCAGGATCGCGCCATCGCGAAACCTTGGTGATGTGTCTGCTTCCATGAACCCGATCTTGCTACCGGCGAATGCAACTTTCATCGCCAAATACAGCATGTAAAGCGCTGAAAGGGTCAGTAGGACAGGGCGCACCAAGGGCACTGCCAAGACAGCGGCTGCCACACCGGAAACGACCAGCAGTCCCACGAGGAAATTACCGAGACAAAGTCCGCAAAGAAAAATACTCGCAGCTTTGAAACCGTAGCCTGAACCCACTCCCGCCACAGAAAGAACGCCGGGGCCGGGTGTGATAATCAATAAAATGCAGGCGGTGGCAAAGCTAAGCATAGTGGCTTGCTTTAGCTTTCGTCTGTGTCGGTCGGTACAAGCCGATGGGAACCGTTTTCACTTTCGATACGACGATAGAAGCAAGACCGAACACCCGTATGGCATGCGCCGTTGCCTCTCAAATGCGCTTTCACAACAATCGCATCCTGATCGCAATCGATCAGAAGTTCTGTCACATCCAGCGTGTTTCCGGATGTCTCTCCTTTAAGCCACAACTCTTGGCGCGACCGGCTCCAGAAATGCGCCTTGTGTGTTTCTATAGTTTTTTGAAGCGCTTCTTCGTTCATATGGGCAAGCATAAGAATGTCGCCCGCCGTTGCTTCTTGAACGACGGCTGTCACAAGGCCATCCGCATTGAAACGGGGCATGAGCACGGTGCCGTGCTCAAGTTCAGATTTATCGATTTTGGAATTTTTGGAAGCCATAGTGCCCACCGAAACGCATGTTCCGGTGGGTTATGATTTATTCCTTGCCCATACGCAACATGGAGAAGAAATTCTGTTGCTCCGCCGGATCATCCTGGAAAGCGCCGGTAAAACCGGTCGTTATAGTCGTGGACCCTTGTTTGCGGATGCCACGCATGGCCATGCACATGTGTTCAGCTTCAATCATCACCGCAACACCGCGAGGTTGAAGTGCATCATCGATAGTATGAACGACTTGCGATGTCATATTTTCCTGAGTTTGCAGGCGGCTTGCAAAAATTTCTACGGTGCGCGCAATCTTCGACAATCCGAGTACACACCCATCTGGCAGATAGGCGACGTGCGCTTTGCCAATGATTGGCACCATGTGGTGTTCACAGTGTGAGTGGAACGGTATATCCCGCACCAACACCATATCATCGTACCCGCCCACTTCTTCAAATGTACGGCCAAGAACTTTTTCGGCGTCCATTTCGTAGCCGTTAAACAGTTCCAGATATGCCTTGGCGACCCGTTTTGGCGTATCGAGCAATCCTTCGCGCTCAATATCCTCACCAATCCATTTTAAGAGGGTTCGTACAGCGTCTTCAGCTTCTTCACGAGATGGGCGCTCCTCCTTTGGCAGAATTTTGCGCGTCTCAATTTTCTTCAAACTCTCGAGTACAGCATCCATGCTTATCTCCAGTTTCGACATTGGTTAAACTCCGCGTCATCTGTCTTTTCGGACCAGTCGCAGCCGTTTTGCCAACGCACGCTCCCCTGTGCATGGATTAGGGCTTTGCCCGGGTTCCGGGGCTTCGGGGTATGGACGCCCTCCGCACGGTGACCTGACAAGTTCGATATAGTGCCTTGAAAGAATTGCTCAATATTTTAATTGATCAATTGTTTCACATATTTGTCGACGAAAAGTTATCACACACTTATATTGACTGTGTAGGATTAAATCGTAGCAGATGAACGCGGAGTGAATACAGATGCTGGAATCGGTCTATAATTCGAAAATCGTGGAATTTGCTGGCAATATCGAACGTCTGGGCGAGCCGGAGCAATATGATGTTTCCGCGAAAGCACATTCCAAACTGTGCGGTTCTACCGTCGAAGTATTTATGTCCGTGGAAAACGATGTGGTAACAGAGTTTGGCCACAAGGTGAAGGCCTGCGCGCTTGGCCAGGCATCCTCATCAATCATGGCGAGAACGATCATCGGTTCCACAGCCGACGAGTTGCGACAGTTGCGCGATACAATGACAGCGATGTTAAAAGAGGAAGGTCCGGCACCCACGGGCAAATTCTCGGATTTCAAATATCTTGAACCGATCCGCGAATACCGCGCGCGCCATGCTTCCGCATTATTGACGTTTAACGCCGTAGTGGATTGCCTCGATCAGATCGAAGCCGCGCGTCAAGCCGCTGAATAAAGCGCCTTAAAGTGGATCACATGCGCGCGGAATCAAAATCAGAGCCCATGCGTCTAAACGATTCAAAAGACTCAAAGATTTCTAAAAAAAACCATTCTCGTAACTGGCAAGGGCCGTGGCCAAAAACACCGGGGCGGTTGTTCGGCGTTGGTCTTATTCGTCTTTATCAATTGACTTTGTCAGGCTTCATCGGAAACTCCTGTCGACACCAGCCCACTTGTTCGGAATACGGCTATGAGGCAATTGCCCGTCATGGACTTTTCAAAGGTGGTTGGCTGACTGCAATTCGGGTGGCGAAATGCAATCCGTGGGGTACAAGCGGGTTTGACCCTGTTCCCCAATGTAAATCCGATCATGAATAAACACGGCCCTATAAATGTTCATGTCTCGCGCGGCTCAGCGGTTGAAAGTACACATTTTGTCGATGCAATCGTTGTTGATGCGGAGGGGACCACTGTCGATACATGGGGCAACTCCGAACTCGCCGTTTTTCCCCGTTCATCCAACAAAGCATTGCAGGCGTTGCCTTTGGTGGAAAGCGGTGCTGCCGATGCATTCGGATTAGAAGATCGGCATCTAGCACTTTGCTGTTCATCCCACAATGCCGAGCCGATTCACGTGGAAGCAGCCCGTGAAATTTTGAGTGCAGCCGGGGTTTCTGAAAC
>CAWUJX010000104.1:0-10423 GCA_963922635.1 uncultured Hyphomicrobiales bacterium
CTCGTAATTTGATGCCAAACCCGAAGACTGGCACAGTGACACCGGATGTTGCTTCTGCTGTGGCAGCGGCAAAGGGCGGTGCAGTGGATTTCCGTGTTGAAAAGGCGGGCATCGTACACGCGGGCGTTGGTAAAGCATCGTTTGATGCGGCGAAGCTTGAAGAGAATATTCGCGCATTTGCGGACGCCGTGCAGAAGGCAAAGCCATCAGGCGCCAAAGGCACGTTCCTCAAACGCGTTGCGATTTCATCGACAATGGGTCCCGGTGTCAAAATTGACCCTGCGACCGTGATGGAAGCGTAAATAAAAAAATTCTTGCCCGGCCTTGGTCGGGCTTGATGCGTTTCATGATTGCGTAATGCAGACATGAAACACCTGTCCGAGACTACAGGGGGCCCAATGGCCTTAATTCTTCCTGTGGTAGACGGGAGTTAGACTGAAATTCACCCGGTTATCCGGAAGGTTTCAGTTCAAACTCGCTAGCCTAGCCGATTTGAGGGAAACCTCGTGTATCGGCCTGGGACAGGACCTTGAGCGTCGATAGCTTGAAAGTTCTGTCTTTCAGGAGATCGGCAAAAGCAACCGGAGGGTTTTGGGTAACCAGAAACCTCCAAATGGAGAGAGACTGTGGAAAGAGCGGAAAAACGTGAGTTTGTAGCTGCCATGAACGAGGTGTTTTCGAACGCCGGCGCTGTGGTTGTTGCACACTATTCCGGTATCACCGTTTCTGAAATGAGTGCATTTCGCGCTCAGATGAAAGAAGCCGGTGGCACTGTCAAAGTTGCGAAAAACCGTCTTGCCAAACTCGCTCTTGAAGGCACGGAAGCTGAGCACATCAAGGAATTGTTCGTGGGTCAAACCCTCGTTTGTTATTCCGAAGATCCAGTGACAGCTCCCAAGGTAGCCGTTGAATTTGCAAAGGGTAACGAAAAGCTCGTGATCCTTGGCGGTGCAATGGGTGCCACAAACCTCGATCCCAATGGTGTCAAGTCGCTTGCGTCTCTGCCGTCATTGGATGAACTACGCGGCAAACTTGTCGGCCTGCTTCAGGCACCAGCTGGCAAAATTGCACAAGTGGTCAACGCACCTGCAGGTCAACTTGCACGTGTGGTCGGGGCTTATGCTGCAAAGAACGAGGCTGCGTGAGGTGTTTCTCGCAAACCTCAAAAGTTTGAACTGAGATAAGGAAACTAAAATGGCTGATCTTGAAAAGATTGCAGAAGATTTGTCTGCATTGACTGTTTTGGAAGCTGCTGAGCTTTCAAAAATGTTGGAAGAAAAATGGGGCGTCTCTGCCGCTGCACCTGTTGCAGTTGCTGCGATGCCTGGTGCTGGTGGCGGTGACGCTGCTGCAGCTGAAGAGAAAGACGAGTTTGACGTCGTTCTCGCTGAAGCTGGCGCATCGAAAATCAACGTCATCAAGGAAGTTCGCGGCATCACAGGTCTTGGCCTGAAAGAAGCTAAAGACCTCGTTGAAGGCGCGCCTAAAGCAATCAAAGAAGGCGCCTCTAAAGCAGAAGCTGAAGAGATCAAAACAAAACTTGAAGCTGCTGGCGCTAAAGTCGAGCTCAAGTAATGTGATTTCAGGGTCACAAGCGTTGACCCTGACAAACAAATTAAACCTCGGATCCGTCCGGGGTTTCCTTGCATCGATTGACCGGCAGCATGGGTCTCTTTGTCAGGCGAGTACAGTAGGGCTTTTTTTGGATCGTTAGCCCGCGATCCCCAAACGCAATTGACAGTCTGTGGCCGGACTGGGATTCCACCCTAGGTATAAGGGTAGCTTCCATACGGTTTAACACTGCCGATAGAGACACAAGGTGCGATAATGGCTAAAAACCATGTTTTCAATGGTCGTAAACGCGTAAGAAAATTCTTCGGTAACATCACTGAAGTGGCAGAGATGCCGAACCTTATTGAGGTTCAAAAACAATCTTATGATCAATTTTTGATGGTGGATGAGCCCGAAGGTGGCCGTGGCGATGAGGGTCTGCAGGCGGTTTTCACATCGGTATTCCCAATCAAGGATTTTTCTGGTGCTGCCCAGTTGGAATTCGTGCGCTACGAATTTGATCCTCCAAAATATGACGTGGAAGAGTGCCGCCAGCGCGACATGACATATGCTGCGCCGCTGAAGGTTACACTCCGTCTTATCGTGTTCGATATCGACGAGGATACAGGCGCCAAGTCAGTAAAAGATATCAAGGAACAAGATGTTTACATGGGCGACATGCCGCTCATGACGAACAACGGCACGTTCATCGTTAACGGCACCGAGCGCGTGATCGTTTCACAGATGCACCGTTCACCGGGCGTATTCTTTGATCACGACAAAGGCAAAACCCATTCATCAGGCAAGCTTCTTTTCGCAGCTCGTGTGATCCCTTACCGCGGTTCCTGGCTTGATGTGGAGTTCGACGCGAAGGACATTGTCTATGCGCGTATTGATCGCCGCCGGAAAATTCCTGCCACTTCATTGTTGATGGCGCTTGGCCTCGATCAGGAAGAAATTCTGGAAACTTTCTACACCTCGTCAAAAGTAACACGTGATGGTGACGGATGGAAAATTCCGTTCGATGGCGAAAGCATGAAGGGCAACAAAGCCGAGGCTGATTTGATTGACGCTGACAGCGGCGAAGTTGTTCTTGAAATGGGCAAGAAGGTGACTGCACGGACAATCCGTCAGCTCACTGAAAAAGGCCTCAAGAACCTCAAAATCACCAGCGAACAGCTTTACGGTCGCTACGTTGCCGAAGATATCGTCAACACGAAAACCGGCGAAATCTACCTGGAAGCTGGCGACGAGATCGACGAAAAGGCGATCGAGGTTCTGGACGAAGCGAAGATCAAAAGCTTCCCCATGCTCAACATCGACTATGTGAATGTGGGTGGATACATCCGCAACACACTGGCAGCGGACAAAAATGATACGCGCCAGGATGCATTGTTCGATATTTACCGCGTCATGCGCCCCGGTGAGCCGCCGACCATGGAAACAGCCGAAGCGATGTTCAATTCATTGTTCTTCGACTCCGAGCGTTATGATCTCTCTGCGGTTGGTCGCGTGAAAATGAACATCCGTCTTGATCTTGATGCAGAAGATACCGTTCGTGTTCTGCGAAAAGAAGATATTCTGGAAGTGGTGAAAACCCTCGTTGATCTGCGTGATGGCAAAGGCGACATTGATGACATCGACAACCTCGGAAACCGCCGCGTGCGGTCCGTTGGTGAGTTGATGGAAAATCAGTATCGCATCGGTCTGTTGCGCATGGAGCGTGCCATCAAAGAGCGCATGTCTTCAATCGAGGTTGATACGGTGATGCCGCAGGACCTGATCAACGCGAAACCGGCTGCTGCTGCAGTGCGCGAATTCTTCGGTTCTTCGCAATTGTCGCAGTTCATGGACCAAACCAACCCGCTCTCCGAGATTACGCACAAACGTCGTCTTTCAGCGCTTGGACCGGGCGGTCTTACGCGTGAGCGCGCGGGCTTTGAAGTTCGTGACGTGCATCCAACGCATTACGGTCGGATTTGCCCGATTGAAACGCCGGAAGGTCCAAACATTGGTTTGATCAACTCGCTCGCCACCTTTGCGCGTGTGAATAAATACGGCTTTATCGAAAGCCCATATCGTAAGGTTGCAAAAGGCAAAGTCACCGAAGAAGTGGTCTATCTTTCCGCCATGGAAGAGGCCCGCTACAACGTGGCTCAGGCGAACGCACCGCTCGATAAGAACAACAAGTTCGAAAACGAGTTTGTTACCTGCCGGAAAGCCGGTGAGGTGATGATGGTGCCGGCCGAAAATGTTGAATTGATGGACGTGTCGCCGAAACAGCTCGTATCGGTTGCGTCTTCTCTCATTCCGTTCCTCGAAAACGACGATGCGAACCGTGCTCTGATGGGGTCCAACATGATGCGTCAGGCCGTGCCACTGGTCCGTGCTGAAGCACCATATGTGGGTACGGGTATGGAAGCCGTGGTTGCGCGCGATTCAGGCGCTGCGATTGGTGCCCGCCGGACAGGTATCGTCGACCAAGTTGACGCGACACGTATCGTTATCCGTGCCACCGAAGATCTCGACCCAGGCAAGCCGGGCGTCGATATCTATCGGTTGCAGAAGTACCAACGTTCGAACCAGTCCACCTGTATCAACCAGCGTCCGCTGGTGCGTGTGGGTGATCAGATTTCCAAAGGCGATATCATTGCCGATGGTCCATCCACTGATTTGGGTGATCTGGCGCTCGGCCGTAACGTGCTTGTCGCGTTCATGCCTTGGAACGGGTACAACTACGAGGATTCCATCCTTCTATCCGAGCGGATCGTACGCGACGACGTCTTCACCTCTATTCACATCGAAGAATATGAGGTCATGGCACGCGATACGAAACTCGGGCCCGAAGAAATCACACGGGACATTCCAAACGTTTCTGAAGAGGCTCTGAAAAACCTCGACGAAGCGGGCATCACCTATATTGGTGCCGAGGTTGGCCCGAGCGATATTCTCGTTGGTAAGATCACGCCAAAAGGCGAAAGCCCAATGACACCGGAAGAAAAGCTCCTGCGGGCTATCTTTGGTGAAAAGGCATCAGACGTGCGCGATACTTCGCTTCGCATGCCACCGGGTGGTTTCGGTACAGTTGTGGAAGTGCGCGTCTTTAACCGCCACGGCATCGAAAAAGATGAGCGCGCCCAATCCATTGAACGTGAAGAGATCGAATCTCTATCTAAAGACCGCGATGACGAGCAGGCAATTCTGGACCGCAACGTCTATGGCCGTCTGGCTGACATGCTGAAAGGCAAGGAAGCCGTTGCAGGACCGAAGGGTTTCAAGAAGGGTACGAAAATTACCCCTGAAATTCTTGAAGAGTACCCACGTTCGCAGTGGTGGCAGTTTGCCGTTGGCAACGACAAAGCCCAGAGCGAGATCGAGGCACTTCAAGGTCAGTATGACGATTCAAAGTCATTGCTTGAGCAACGC
Organism: uncultured Hyphomicrobiales bacterium; assembly: GCA_963922635.1. Lineage (GTDB taxonomy): Bacteria > Pseudomonadota > Alphaproteobacteria > Rhizobiales > Rhizobiaceae > JAALLB01. The sequence continues at coordinate 4,978 of CAWUJX010000104.1, forward strand.
TTCATGGACAAGGTTGAAAAACTCCAGCGCGGCGATGAGCTGATGCCGGGCGTCATGAAGATGGTGAAAGTTTTTGTGGCAGTGAAGCGTAAACTGCAGCCAGGCGACAAGATGGCTGGCCGTCACGGCAACAAGGGTGTGGTTTCCCGCATCATGCCGGTCGAAGACATGCCGTTCCTTGAAGATGGTACCCATGCAGATATTGTGCTTAACCCGCTCGGTGTTCCGTCGCGGATGAATGTGGGTCAGATCCTTGAAACCCATCTGGGTTGGGCCTGTGCCGGCATGGGACGCAAAATCGGCGACCTGATCGAAGCGTACAAGGAAACAAACGACATCAAGCCGTTGAGAAACGAACTTGAAGAAGTGTTTGGTGACAATGAACGCAACGAGCCGGTTAAGGATTATGATGATCCGTCAATTCTGCGCCTTGCTGATCAGTTGACCCGCGGTGTTTCTATAGCCACGCCGGTCTTTGACGGCGCCAACGAGGCGGATGTTGTAGACCTGCTTGAGCAGGCCGGGCTTCACTCATCTGGTCAGTCTGTCGTCTATGATGGTCGTACCGGTGAACAGTTCGACCGTAAGGTGACCATGGGCTACATTTACATGCTCAAACTGCACCACCTTGTGGACGACAAAATCCACGCCCGTTCCATTGGTCCGTACTCACTTGTTACCCAGCAGCCGCTCGGTGGTAAGGCGCAGTTCGGTGGCCAGCGGTTCGGTGAAATGGAGGTCTGGGCACTGGAAGCTTATGGCGCCGCTTACACCTTGCAGGAAATGCTGACCGTGAAGTCGGACGATGTTGCAGGCCGGACCAAGGTCTACGAAGCGATTGTCCGTGGTGACGACACGTTCGAGGCTGGTATCCCGGAAAGCTTTAACGTTCTCGTCAAGGAAATGCGTTCACTGGGTCTCAGCGTTGAGTTGGAAAACACCAAAATGCCTGACCTGACAGACGAGCATGATGACGAAGAGGGTGATGATCTTCTGCCGGATGCGGCTGAATAAACCTCAAAGTGCGGGGCGCGCGTTTTCACTGACGCGCCCTGCAGTGTTTGCGTAAAGCGAGATCAATTTCGGTCTGGATGTTTGGAAAACAGAAGGACCACCAAAAGGGGAAACCCCGAAGGAAACGAGTACCATGAATCAAGAAGTCATGAATCTCTTTAATAGCCCGGCTGCATCACAGAATTTCGATTCCATCCGGATTTCGATCGCAGCACCGGAAAAAATTCTTTCCTGGTCATATGGCGAAATCAAAAAGCCTGAAACCATCAACTACCGTACGTTTAAGCCCGAGCGCGACGGTTTGTTCTGTGCGCGTATCTTTGGTCCGGTCAAAGACTACGAATGTCTTTGCGGCAAATACAAGCGCATGAAATATAAAGGCATCATCTGTGAGAAATGTGGTGTGGAAGTCACGCTCTCACGCGTTCGCCGCGAGCGCATGGGTCATATCGAATTGGCCGCTCCGGTTGCTCACATCTGGTTCCTGAAATCATTGCCATCACGCATCGGTCTTCTTCTCGACATGACGCTGAAAGATCTGGAGCGTGTACTGTACTTTGAAAACTTCGTGGTAACAGAGCCTGGCCTCACGTCTCTCACAGAGCATCAGCTTCTCACGGAAGAAGAGTACATGAATGCGTGTGATGAGTTCGGCGATGACACGTTCACCGCCATGATTGGTGCGGAAGCGATCCACGAAATCCTTGCTTCCATGGATCTGGAAAAGATTGCCGGCGACCTGCGCGTTGAACTGGCGGAAACAACTTCTGAGTTGAAGTCAAAGAAGATCACGAAACGGTTGAAAGTGGTCGAGGCTTTCATCGAATCCGGCAACCGTCCGGAATGGATGATCATGAAGATCATTCCGGTCATTCCACCGGATCTTCGTCCGCTGGTGCCGCTGGATGGCGGTCGTTTTGCGACTTCTGATCTAAACGATCTTTATCGCCGCGTGATCAACCGGAACAACCGTCTCCGTCGTCTTGTAGAACTGCGCGCGCCTGACATCATCATCCGCAACGAAAAGCGGATGCTGCAAGAGTCTGTGGATGCATTGTTCGATAACGGTCGCCGTGGCCGGACCATCACCGGTGCGAACAAGCGTCCGCTCAAGTCTTTGTCAGACATGCTCAAAGGCAAGCAGGGCCGTTTCCGTCAGAACTTGCTTGGTAAGCGCGTGGACTATTCAGGCCGTTCGGTCATCGTGACAGGTCCGGAGCTTCTGCTTCATCAATGTGGTCTGCCGAAGAAAATGGCATTGGAACTGTTCAAGCCGTTCATCTATGCGCGTCTTGATGCGAAGGGTTATTCTTCTACGGTCAAACAGGCGAAGAAACTCGTTGAAAAAGAGCGCCCGGAGGTCTGGGACATTCTCGATGAAGTTATCCGCGAGCACCCCGTTCTGTTGAACCGCGCGCCCACATTGCACCGCCTTGGTATTCAGGCATTTGAGCCGGTACTGATTGAAGGTAAGGCGATCCAGCTTCACCCGCTGGTTTGTGCTGCGTTCAACGCGGACTTCGACGGCGATCAGATGGCGGTTCACGTGCCGCTTTCACTGGAATCCCAGTTGGAAGCACGGGTGCTGATGATGTCCACCAACAACATCCTGCACCCGGCCAATGGCCAGCCGATCATTGTTCCTTCTCAGGATATGGTTCTGGGTCTCTACTATCTTTCGATTGTGAATGAAAATGAGCCGGGCGAAGGCATGGCCTTCAGTGACATGGGCGAGCTGAACCATGCGCTTGATACAGGCGTCGTGACCCTTCACTCAAAAATCCGCGGTCGTTTCAAGACTGTGGATGAGGAGGGTAACCCCGTATCGCAGATTCACGAGACCACTCCGGGTCGCATGATCCTCGGTGAACTCCTGCCGCGTCATCACAAGGTTAGCTTCGACATCGTAAACCGTGAGATGACCAAGAAAAACATCTCCAAGATGATCGATACGGTTTATCGTCATTCAGGCCAGAAAGAGACTGTGATTTTCTGTGACCGTATCATGCAGCTTGGCTTCAGCCACGCATGCCGCGCCGGTATCTCATTCGGCAAGGACGACATGGTCATCCCGGAAACAAAAGCCGGTCTGGTTGAAGAAACCCAAGCACTCACCAAAGAGTATGAACAGCAGTACAATGACGGCCTGATCACTCAGGGCGAAAAGTACAACAAGGTTGTTGATGCCTGGGCGAAGTGTGGCGACAAGGTTGCTGACGAAATGATGGACCGCATTAAGGCCGTTAATTTCGATGAGGAAAGCAAACGCCAATTGCCGATGAACTCAATCTACATGATGAGCCATTCGGGTGCCCGTGGCTCCCCAACACAGATGAAGCAGCTCGCAGGCATGCGTGGCCTCATGGCCAAGCCATCCGGTGAGATCATCGAAAGCCCGATCATCTCAAACTTTAAGGAAGGTCTGACAGTTCTCGAATACTTCAACTCCACCCACGGTGCCCGTAAGGGTCTTGCCGATACGGCGTTGAAAACTGCGAACTCCGGTTACCTCACGCGTCGTTTGGTTGACGTTGCTCAAGACTGCATCATCACGATGGAAGATTGCGGCACGACCGATGGTTTGACCATGCAGGCTGTCGTGGATGCTGGTCAGGAAGTCGCTTCCTTGGGCATGCGCATTCTCGGTCGTACGACTGCAGAAGACATCGTGCATCCCGAGAGCGGTGACGTGATCTTCCCGATCAACCATCTGATCGATGAAGAAGATGTGGACGTCATTGAGGCTGCCGGCGTTAAAACGGTGAAAATCCGTTCAGCACTCACATGTGAAGCCCAAACCGGCATTTGTGCTGCGTGTTACGGTCGTGACCTTGCCCGCGGTACATCCGTGAACATGGGTGAAGCGGTGGGTGTTATCGCTGCTCAGTCCATCGGTGAGCCAGGTACACAGTTGACCATGCGTACCTTCCACATTGGTGGTACTGCACAGGTGGTCGACAGCTCATACCTCGAAGCTTCTTATGAAGGCGTGATCAAGCTGCGCAATGCGAATGCATCCAAAGACTCTGAAGGCAACATGATTGTCATGGGTCGTAACATGGCCATCGTGATCGAAGATGAGAAGGGTGTTGAGCGCGCGTCACATCGGATCAATTACGGCTCACGCCTGTTGGTTGCCGAAGGTGATCACATCAAGCAAAGCCAGCGTATGGCCGAGTGGGACCCATATACACGTCCGATGATCACAGAGGTCGACGGCACCGTCGAGTTCGAAGATGTGGTCGACGGTTTATCGGTTCAGGAGAATGCGGACGAATCTACCGGCATCACCAAGCGTGTTGTTGTGGATTGGCGCGCCAACCCGCGCGGTGCGGATCTCAAGCCTGCAATTGTCATCAAAGACAAAAACGGCGAGATCGCGAAACTCAAGCGCGGTGGCGAGGCACGTATCCAGCTCTCAGTGGATGCGATCCTTTCTGTGGAGCCGGGTGCGACTGTTAAGGCGGGTGATGTGCTTGCGCGTATCCCGACCGAAAGCGCGAAGACGAAAGACATCACCGGTGGTCTGCCGCGTGTTGCCGAACTCTTCGAAGCGCGCCGTCCAAAAGACCATGCGGTTATCGCGACCATCGACGGTACCATCCGTTACGGCCGTGATTACAAAAACAAGCGCCGCATTTCGATTGAGCCGAATGACTCCACACAGGAGCCAGCGGAATACCTCATCCCAAAAGGCAAGCCGTTCCACTTGCAGGATGGTGATCCGATCGAGAAGGGGGATTACATCCTCGACGGCAACCCCGCACCGCACGACATTCTTGCAATTCGTGGCGTAGAGGCTTTGGCTTCTTACCTCGTCAACGAAATTCAGGAAGTCTACCGCTTGCAGGGTGTGACCATCAATGACAAGCACATCGAGGTGATTGTTCGCCAGATGCTGCAAAAAGTTGAGATCACAGAGCCGGGCGATACAGGCCTCATCGTTGGTGAGCAAATGGATCGCATCGAAATGGAAATCCTGAACGAGCGGATGGCTGAGGAAGGCAAGAAGCCTGCCGAGGGCGATCCGGTTCTGCTGGGTATCACCAAAGCGAGCCTGCAGACACGTTCATTCATCTCTGCAGCATCGTTCCAGGAAACCACACGGGTTCTCACCGAAGCCTCAGTTGCCGGCAAGTCAGACACACTGGAAGGCCTCAAGGAGAACGTCATCGTGGGCCGCCTGATCCCGGCCGGTACCGGAGGGGTCATGTCGCGTGTCCGTCGTCTGGCTAACCAGCGCGATGACATGATCTTGGATGAGAAGAAGCGCATGGCTGACGCTGAGGCACTTCTGGCTGATATGAGCAGCGGTGAAGCAGCTGAATAGTCGGCTCGAATACTTGTAAATTGTTGAAAAAGGCCGCTTTGCGCGGCCTTTTTTGCATCCTGTCTAAAAGTTACCTTTGGTAAATTTTTATACCTTACCCTT
>CAWUJX010000105.1:0-10369 GCA_963922635.1 uncultured Hyphomicrobiales bacterium
AGATTTCCGCCCTATCGAGACCTCGGATTTGAAGCAGCGCAAAACGCAAAAAAGAGCTTTGAACTGGGCTCAGTGGGTGCCGGCTTCGGAGCCCTCGTCGCCGGGCTGAAAGGTGGGCTAGGTACAGCTTCACTCGTCTTGAAAAACGGCATCACCATCGCCGCATTGTTCGCGGTCAATGCTTTGGGGAACCCGCTGATCGGATCATCGTCACATTTTCATGCGGCTCATTTTGAAAAAGCCGCTGAGTTTGGTGGCCTTGGCCTGCCGAAAGGCGATACGGAAGACCTCGACCATTTGGCAATCAAGTTCCGCGAGAGTGTTTCCCCTGCAAGCAACACCACCATAGGAATTGTTGCAACCGATGCTGACCTGTCGAAATCAGACACAAAGCGACTCGCCATCGCCGCCCACGACGGAATCGCAAGGGCAATCTGGCCCGCCCATACGCCCATGGATGGCGATCTGGTCTTTGCACTGGCGAGTGGAAAATCCGGCAAACGCCCGGATCACATAAGTTCAATCGATTTGTCTGCGCATGCAGCCAGTGTCACTGCTCGCGCCATTGCCCGCGGCATTTACGAAGCAACCGCGGCCGAAGGCGATCTCTTTCCGGTTTATCAGCAGAAGTTTCCACGCTAGACTGAAAGTGAGGGGCTGGTTTTGAAAGTGAATTCCATGAAACACGCCTCGATATTTATTCTAGCAGCCATAATCCAGGTAGCTACAATTGCACTCGCTTTTGCCGGTGATTTCGCCACGCGGCACATTCACGGATTTTCGGAAAATGGAAAACTCTTCGCGTTCGAAGAATTCGGACGACAGGCTGGGTCCGGTTTTCCTTACGCTTCGATCTTCGTCATCGACACTGCAACGGATCAGTGGATCGATGGCTCACCGTTTCGAGTGAGATTGGATAATGAAACCAGATCTGTGTTCGAAGCACGGGAAGAAGCCCGGATGCTGGCAGGACCGGTGATAAAAAGCTTCGAGAACCGCGGCGATGTGGTGGCAACCAACCGCGCCACGGAAACGGGCGTTGATAAAAAACGGATGATCGCCAACCCACGGTTCGTCGTTCCACCCATCGACAGTATCATCGAGTTCCGATTGGAAAAGAAACCGTTTACCCCCTCGCCCAGGTGCGAAGCCTTCGGTGAAAGTGTTGGGTTCAAACTAACCCAAATCGCCACGGAACCCGGGCAAACGACGAAAATTATTCATGAAGATAGTTCTGTGCCAAACAGCCGGAATTGCCCGCTTGACTATGAATTAGCGGATTTGGTGACTTATTTTCCCCCAAACAGTGCGCCCGTTGCCGCCATACTTATCCTGATGAAAACAGTTGGATTCGAAGGGCCGGATGGACGCTTTCTCGCCGTCACGACACCTTTGAAATAGCCAACAACCGATAAGTTACTTTCGCACCGTTTTGCGAATTTGCCCGATCACAAGAGACTGAACTTTTTTGTTCTTGTCGATGCCCACGTGGTCTGTTCCATATTTCGAAACATCAACCGTGGTGATTGTTCCCTTGAAGCCCGCACCTTTGCGATAATTCTTCCCCGACGGAATTTTATAGTTCACAACCCGCTTTGTGCCTTTGCGGAAGGCTGGCGGCTGAGGAAAACCGGGATCAAGACCGATCACAAGTGCAACCGGCACGCCTGCAGCCCCGAGCGTATTTGCAAAACGCGGCGCTTCAACACCACCCAGTGAATGGCCTGCTATCACGATCGGGTAAGACACTTTCTTTTGCTTTGAACGGCGAATAATATCATTAGCCACATCCTGCCACGCTCCGTTCGAGATCGCGCGCGCGCGGATGCCCTTGCTTTGAAGCTGACGTGTCATCTGGTTCATGCCATCGGAAAAGACATTGAGGAAGCCTCGGATCATATAGACCTCTTCAGCCGCCGCCGGAGCCGACAAAATTGGCGTGAGCGCCACTATGCCCGCAAAAATAGATTTCCGAATACCATGCATCTTATTGTCCCTCGATGTTCATCTTATCGCCCTCATCGATTAAAAAGCCCAACCGCCGGAAAAATTCAAGCCGAAAGCGAAATTGTCTATATGAATCTGTTAGGTATTCTGACAACACATTGCACCGTGTTGTGACGTTTGTTACGCCATAGACCACCGTATCAGGACACTTGAACATGATCCCCCGCTATTCCCGTAAAGAAATGACCGATATCTGGTCTCCGCAATCAAAATTTCGCATTTGGTTTGAAATTGAAGCCCATGCTTGCGACGCATTGGCCGAACTGGGGGTTATCCCGAAAGAAGCCGCAAAAACCATCTGGGACAAAGCAGGTGATGTAGAGTTTGACGTGGCACGGATTGACGAGATCGAGGCCGTAACAAAGCACGATGTGATTGCATTTTTGACCCATCTGGCAGAGATTGTGGGACCGGATGCGCGGTTTGTTCACCAGGGCATGACATCCTCGGACGTGTTGGACACGTGCTTTAATGTTCAATTGGTGAAGGCGACGGATCTCCTGCTCACCGACCTAGATCAATTGCTCGAAGCGCTCAAGAAACGTGCCCACGAACATAAAGACACCATCACTATTGGTCGCTCTCATGGCATACATGCGGAGCCCACCACCTTCGGTGTGAAACTCGCCCAGGCATACGCTGAGTTTGACCGTTGCAAATCCCGCCTACTTGCGGCACGCGAGGAAATCGCCACCTGTGCGATCTCAGGCGCAGTCGGCACTTTTGCGAACATTGACCCGCGCGTGGAAGAGCACGTGGCGAAAGCGCTCGGCTTGCAGGCGGAGCCGGTTTCCACACAGATTATCCCCCGCGATCGGCACGCCATGTATTTTGCCACGCTTTGTGTTGTCGCTTCATCCATTGAGCGCTTGGCCACAGAGATCAGACACCTGCAACGGACCGAAGTGCTGGAGGCAGAGGAGTATTTCTCACCGGGCCAAAAAGGCTCCTCCGCCATGCCGCACAAGCGTAATCCGGTTTTGACGGAAAATCTCACAGGACTAGCGCGGATTGTACGCAGTGCCACGGTTCCTGCTATGGAGAATGTGGCGCTTTGGCATGAGCGTGATATTTCGCATTCATCGGTGGAACGCATGATTGGTCCGGACGCTACCGTGACGCTTGATTTTGCGCTTGTGCGCCTGACAGGTGTTATCGACAAGCTGTTGGTCTACCCGGACAATATGATGGCCAACATGAACAAATTCCGCGGCCTCGTTCACTCGCAGCGCGTATTGCTTGCTTTGACACAAGCCGGGCTTTCGCGGGAAGACTCCTATCGGCTCGTTCAACGCAACGCCATGAAAGTCTGGGAAGAAGGCAAGGATTTCCTTGAGGAGCTGCTCGCCGACAGCAAAGTCATGGATGTGCTATCCGTGGACGAATTGAACGAGAAGTTCGATCTCTCCTACCACACCAAACACGTTGAGACGATTTTCAAACGCGTCTTTGGTTGATACGGAATAACCGAAGTTTTTCAAAGTATAATACTTGGTGATTTCACCGGACAGACTTCGTGCTTGTCGGATACATTGTTTATGCCCAACGGCATTAACCACGATATTCCAAAAACTATCACCAAAAAGCATTGGTTAATCAAAATATAGATCACTTTAAGACCGTGTTTACCATGTTTTTCAAATGTTTAACGAATTCTTAATTTTGGGATTCCGGGAAATTAACATTTGAGATAGGTACAATTTAGTTCAAATTGTATGGAGTATGACCTTGGGTAACATGTCTGCGGCGGACATGTTCGTACCTTTGGGTGGCGAACACGCATCTCTAAAAGTATCTAAATCAAAAGACAAAAACCGGCTCAGCGGACTTTTAGGCAGCGCTGCTGTGGCTGCGTCGGTCATCCTGGCGACGAAGCTGGAAGCGAAGGAACAGGGCGCAGCGGAAGAAACCGAAGCTGAGAGTAGCGTTCCCTTTCAATCAGCAAGCTTTCAGGCACAAGCCGAAAGCCAAGATCAGACTGTACCTTTTGATTTGAGTGTAGACAGCGTTCTAGGACAATTGGCCGACGCCAACGCTGCGCCTGATCATATCCAGATGGCGAGCCTCGAAGTTGTCGACCATGCGCCAGAAGCTGTGACTAACGCACAACCATCAAAAAGCGGAATTCCCTCCGGTCTCGAAATTGAGTCGCCGGGCGTGAGCGATCCATCACAAGAAACACTGAAGCCAGATTTCATCTCCCAAGAACGAGAAGAAATTCTGAGCGATGAAGACTTTGGCATTGCTGCTAGACTGAACAGCGCGAACGGCCAAGACAGTCAATCGGTGATTGTGCTGGAACGGGAAGCGTTTGAACAAACAGGATTACTACCAATCCTGCAAAACGCTGGCATCACCATGACACCCGGCCCACAGGACACGGTCATACTCACCGTGTCACCGGACGAAATGGAACACCTCGCTGATTTGTTGGGGGCGTATCTTGATCTGCCTCATGCGAATACAGACGATGGCAATTCCAATCCACCAATAACGGGCACGGATCAAGATGACTATATTGAAGGAACGCCGGGAGACGATGTCATATCGGGCTTTGGCGCAAACGACACGCTGGTTGGGGGAGCCGGTGCCGATACGCTTAATGGAGACGACGGAAATGATACGGCTGTCTATGACGCGTCACCGGTAGGTGTCACCATTAATCTTGAAACAGGCTCGGCAACCGGTGGCGATGCATCGGGTGACACGCTCAATTCTATTGAGAACCTGATTGGGTCATCCTTCTCAGACACCTTGATCGGCAATCAATTTGACAATCACCTTACGGGAAACGATGGCGTTGACCTATTGGTTGGCGGAAGTGGTGACGACACGATCTCCGGTGGCGCGGCAGGAGACCATATTGATGGCGGCGATGGCGCACACGACACCGCCATCTATTTCACCTCTGACGCGGGCGTTGCAGTCAGTCTTGCAAATGATACTGCCAGCGGCGGACACGCCACGGGCGATGAACTCGACAATATCGAAAACCTTGACGGCTCACTTCACGATGATGTGTTGCAAGGCGATGATGGCAACAATCGGCTCGGCGGCCATCATGGTGAAGATGTCCTACTCGGTGAAGGCGGCAATGACACCCTTCTAGGCGGGAACCTCGGAGATTTGTTGAACGGCGGAGATGGCGTCGACACCGCAGACTACACAGCATCACTGGATGCGGTCTTCGTCAGCCTGCTCCACGGAGAAGCATCCGGCGGTGAAGCCGAAGGTGATACGCTAATCTCCATCGAAAACCTGGCCGGAAGCGCCTATTGCGACGTCCTCGAAGGCGACCACGGCAACAATCGTCTCTCCGGACGCGACGGGAACGACACACTCATCGGGAATGACGGCAATGACCGCCTGATCGGTGGAGATGGAGCCGATCATCTCGATGGCGGGGCTGGTGATCGCGATGCGGCCGATTACAGCGCTGCAAGCGAAGCCGTCGGGGTCGATCTCCAAAGTGGCGGCTTTTTGGGCGAGGCTGCCGGAGACACGTTCAGCGAAATCGAGTTTGTGGTTGGTACGGACTTTGATGATCAACTCTTTGGCGATAGCGCAGTGAACCGTTTGGATGGTGGCGAGGGTGCGGACATTCTCGATGGCAGGCTTGGCAATGATACCCTGATTGGTGGCGCAGGCGATGACATCTTGATAGGCGGCGATGGCGCAGATGTCTTTATATTTACAGCCAATGAGGGGCACGACACGATTAGGGACTTCGAAGCAGGCCTTGGGAGAACCGATCGCATATGGCTGCACGATCACGGTTTCGAAAATTTCGCTGACCTTCAATCGTCGATCACGACTACTGAAGATGGCGCGATGATAAACCTGGACGGCGGCTCGATCTTGCTTGAGGGGATCGACGCCAGCGCATTGGTGCAGGATGACTTCATTCTCGCCTGATGACAGATCAGTGAACGAGGCACCTTGCGGACTTGAACTACCCGCTTGAGGCTTCGTTCATACACACGGATCAGTCACTTTAAGGCGAACTGGAAAAGGCGGGAGACCATACACTCCCGCCTTTTTCACCTTGTTCGGTAACCGCCACGGGCTTATGTACGCACCATGAAGACTTCCGAAGCAGACATACTCATTGTGCCCGGATACAAGGGCGCAAACGAAGACCATTGGCAAACCCGGTGGGAGAACAACATTACCTCCGCACGCCGTGTAGCCATGGGCGATTGGCACAAACCGGTATTTGAGGACTGGAAAAACAATCTCGTGGCTGCTGTTGCCGAAGCAACGAAACCGATCATTCTGGTGGGCCACTCCATTGGAAGTCAGGTCATCGTGCAATCGGCGCAGGAATTTTCAAAGCCGGTAAAAGGCGCGCTTTTGGTGGCTCCGCCCGATGTGGAAAACCCGAACATCAGGCCCCGACATCTCATGACGTTTGGCCCGGCATCACGCGAACCACTCCCCTTCCCGTCAGTGACCATCGCGAGCCGTAATGACCATTTCTGTGCATTCGAAAAAGCAGAAGATATGGCGGCCGCATGGGGTTCATTGTTCATGGATGCGGGCGAAAGCGGCCACATCAATCACGAATCCGGCCACGGCCCATGGCCAGAAGGCCTGATGGTTTTCTCGCGTTTTCTGAAGCAGATCGAAGTCTGATTAGTCTTTCACACGGGACAATGCGATCTGCGCGCCCATCTCCGCAATCGCCTGATCAATCATGACGCTGATCATTGTATACCCCAGCGCCTTCACCGTTTTGAAATGATCCGGATTATCAGTGAACGCAGCCGCCACTTTACCGGCATTTCGAGTGCGCGTTGCGATATCAGCAATCGCTTCGATTGTATCGGGACCGTAAGAGTCGGGGATCAGATTTCCGGTCATCGAAATTGAAAAATCGCCCGGCCCCATCAAGACGCCATCAATCCCATCAATACCGATTATCTCGTCGAGGTTCTCATACGCTTCACGGGTTTCAATCTGAGCAAGGGCAAAGGTAGAGCGGTTCGCCGCGTGCAGGTATTCTTCTGCCGGGACCCCGTAAAGGTCGCTCACATATGCTGGCCCAAACGAACGCTCTCCGAGCTGCGGATACTTGCAGGCGTTTGCAAAGGCTGCAGCATCTTCGGAGGTATTTATCATCGGCGCAACAATGCCAAGCGCACCGAAATCGAGCATGCGCTCTGCCATATCCCATCGGCCTACGGGAATGCGCACCAGCGGAGATTTACCGGCGTTTACAATCTGGGTAATGCCTTCAAGACAGGATTGCTCGGTGTGAAATCCGTGCTGACCATCCAACAAAATCGCATCAAAGCCCTGGCGGGCCAGCGCCCCGATCAACTGCGGATCGCGCAGTATGGACCAGCATATGTAGACTGGCTCATCGTGAACCAGCCTGCTTCTCAGCCGATCGATCACACTTCAGTCTTGATCTGCTCAATGGCTGTGGCCATCAATTCATCCATCGTACGACGAATTTGATGGTCGGATTGATCAACGCCCGCATTGTCGAAGTCTGCTCGGATTTTGCGGAATACGTCCTCATCACCCGGTTCATCAAAATCGGCCCGGACGACTTCCTTCGCATACTCATCAACCTGGTCACCGGTTTTGCCGAGTTTCTCCGCAGCCCAATGGCCTAGCAACTTGTTGCGGCGCGCTTCCGCCTTGAACTGTAACTCCGCATCATGAGCAAATTTCTTCTCAAATGCATCGCCGCGATCATCAATTCCGCTCATACCTGTCTCCCATTAAAACGATTTTGATTCATATAATCACGGCCAGCAGCGTTTTGAAGCGAATAAGTGAAAAACTTCGACCAAAGTGCATGATTTTGCGCGTGTGCCGTGCGGCGCTTTAACGGGGATATAACAATCCGGTTCTTGTGGAGAAGTGGGAAGTCAATTAATAAATACACGACAGTCACGGCCTTACGACTCACGGCGAAAACGCGTAGACAATTGGCCATATACAATTAGGATTTTCTGCAAATGACCAGACGCCGCCGTATCTATGAAGGCAAGGCCAAAATCTTATATGAAGGCCCTGAGCCTGGCACACTCGTACAGTTTTTCAAAGACGATGCCACCGCTTTCAACAAACAAAAGCACGATATCATCGACGGCAAAGGCGTGCTGAACAACCGGATATCTGAATACATCTTTCAACAGATGACCCGGGTGGGCATTCCAAACCATTTCATAAAACGCATGAACATGCGCGAGCAGTTGATCAAGGAAGTGGAAATCATTCCCATTGAAATCATTGTTCGCAACATTGCCGCCGGCACATTGAGCCAGCGCTTGGGCATCCCTGAAGGTGAGGTTCTGCCGAGATCCATCATCGAATTCTGCTACAAGAAAGATGAGTTGGGCGATCCTCTCGTGGCCGAAGAACACATTACCGCGTTTGGCTGGGCATCCCCTCAAGAGATTGACGACATCATGGCCATGGCGATCCGCGTGAATGACTTCCTGTCCGGACTGTTCGCAGGCATCGGCATTCAGTTGGTCGACTTTAAAATCGAAATGGGGCGGCTTTGGGAAAACGATGTAATGCGCATTGTCGTCGCCGATGAAATTTCACCGGACTCTTGCAGGCTATGGGATCTGAAAACCAACGAGAAAATGGACAAAGACCGTTTCCGCAAAGGGCTGGGCGGTTTGGTTGAAGCTTATCAGGAAGTGGCAAACCGCCTCGGAATTTTGCAGAAAAACGAACCACAGCGGGGAACCGGGCCCGTTCTCGTTTCCAGCAATGACGATGCAAAGGAAGAAAAATGACCAAGGCTCGTGTGACCGTTACGCTGAAAAACGGCGTTCTTGATCCGCAGGGTAAAGCCATCGAAGGTGGCCTCGCAGCACTTGGCTTTGAGGGCGTGGACAGTGTGCGTCAGGGAAAAGTCTTCGACGTGGAACTTTCAGAAACAAAGAAAGACGCTGAGAAACAACTCGCAGACATGTGTGAAAAGCTTTTGGCGAACACCGTGATTGAAGATTACGCCGTGGAGATTTTGTGATGCGCTCTTCGGTCATCCTGTTCCCCGGATCAAACCGTGACCGTGATATGATTGCGGCTCTCACAAAGATCAGTGGAAATGTGCCTAACCTCGTGTGGCATACGGATACCGAAATTCCGCAAAGCGATCTCATCGTTGTTCCGGGTGGTTTCTCTTACGGCGATTACCTGCGTTCCGGCGCAATTGCCGCGCGTTCTCCTGTGATGGCAGAAATCCGAAATGCAGCCAGCAAAGGCGTACGTGTTTTGGGTGTGTGCAATGGATTTCAAATCCTGACGGAAGCACAACTGCTACCGGGCGCATTGATGCGCAATGCCGGTTTGCGCTTTGTTTGCAAAACCGTGAAACTACAGGTGACCAACAATCAAACGGTTTTCACCAGCGCCTATGACGAGGGGCAAATTATACCCTGCCCTGTCGCGCATCACGATGGAAACTTCTTTGCGGAAGCTGACACTCTCTCCGAAATCGAAGACAACAACCAGGTGGCCTTTCGATATGCGGAGGGTACCAACCCGAACGGCTCGATCAATGATATCGCAGGTATTGTGAACGCGGCCGGCAATGTCCTCGGCATGATGCCCCATCCTGAAAACCTCATTGAACCGGACCACGGCGGCCAATCAGGGCGCGGGATATTTGAAAGTGCTCTGAACGTGATGGCAAGCGAGGCTGCATAATGTCAGCGGGACTGCGATATTTGGGCATTGGCTTCGCAATTACCCTTCTGTCGGCCTGCCAAAACGCCGGAGCGCCGTCGAAAAACCAGTCCATCAACACCAAAGAAAATCCGGTTCAAGCGGTGACCGCCATCGCAAAAACCGCTCAAACCTGCTGGTTCAAGTCAAAAGACCCCGCATTTCGCGACTATCGCATGTCGAGCGAAGTAAACTCCTTCGCCGGACGTCCGCGGTTTCTGCTTGTGAAACGCAGCGATCCTAACGGACTTCCCACGCTCGTTGTGCAGGCTGAGGCCAAAGGCGATGCGGCGAGCGGCAAATATACAAACATTCAAACCTACGGTCCCCTTTTACAATCGCGCAACGGAAAACGCATCACGGATGATGTGGCTCGGTGGAGCAAGGGAAACCGAACCTGCAAAAGCTAGAAACACATTTCGTATGACTGTCGAAAACAACTTCCCCATCACCGAAGACCTGATAGCTGACCACGGGATAACTCCCGATGAATACCAACGCATCCTGGAGCTCACAGGGCGGGAGCCGACCTATACCGAACTCGGTATCTGGTCTGCCATGTGGAATGAGCATTGTTCATACAAGTCTTCCAAGAAGTGGCTTAAGACGCTGCCGACAGAAGGCCCGAGGGTGATTTGCGGACCCGGTGAAAATGCTGGCGTCG
>CAWUJX010000106.1:0-10310 GCA_963922635.1 uncultured Hyphomicrobiales bacterium
ACATAATCCGTGCTCACAAGTGCGAACTGGAAAATGACGGAAACCAGTGCGCAAACCACGCCGAGCAACGCGAACGCCGGAAACTCCCAGAAGGATGTGATCTGATATTCGGGGATTTCGAAAGCTGCGATATTGCCAAACCATATCCGTGAGAGCGCTGTTCCGCCTACCGATGCGATTACAATTGGCACAAAAGACCGTCGGGAATAGTGGCCAAGAATAATTTCATGGGCGAATAGCACACCCGCAATTGGCGCGTTAAACGAGGCGGCAACCGCAGCTGCAACGCCTGACGCCAGCAATGTGTTCCTGCTCCAGTTTGGCAGCGAGAACCGTTGGATGATTGCTGTTGCAATGCCCGCGCCCAAATGCACCATCGGGCCTTCACGACCGGCACTCGCGCCGGAGCCCAGGGAGGCTGCCGTGGTGACTGCCGACCAGATGGACTCTCGGAAGCTGATATCCCGGCCATCGATGGCGCGGGCCTCGATCACATCGGGCACACCGCTACAACGGCGAATGAGAAGCAGATTGGTGAGTGCCCAACCGACAAATGCCCCACCGATCACGGGTGCAAGCAAAATAAGGATCCAGGGGGTATCGCGCGCCGCGCTGATCACGTTCTCGCTGCGGTCCTGCAGCCAGAACAGCTGAATGAACCCGATTAGCTCTCGGAAGATGATAGCGCCGAGTGAGACGGCCAGTCCGATGATAATCGCGGCAATCCAGACCCGGATTTGTTTGCTCGAATTGAACAACTCAAGATTGGGCATGATCCAACCGTGGAGAAGTTTCGGCAGTCTTTTCAGTATTTCCGGCATGGGTCCGGTGGAATGGTTGCGCTATCCATGTGTTTCATATCGGGGGCGGAACCGCAAGGCGCTTCCGTTTTGCGGTTGGGTTAGCCGGGGTGCGTCATTTGGCAGGTCAATTGGTTTGCATCCGATTACCACCTTCATTATCAATGGTGTTGCTTGTAGCCGGAGGTAGGTACGTGGCACTTGAAGATTTGGAAACGCTTCCCCGAAACGAGGCGGGGATTGAGACTGCTATTGATGTTTTGAAACAGCGCTTTGGCGAACAGCTGAAGACGTCCAAGGCGTTGCGCGAGCAACACGCGCACACAACGACCTATATCCCGGCCCAATTGCCTGACGCGGTCGTCTTTGCGCATTCCACGCTCGATGTGCAGGAGGCGGTGCGCATCTGTGCCGATTACAAAGTCCCGATTATTCCTTTTGGCACCGGTACCTCGCTGGAAGGCGGCGTGAACGCGCCTGCAGGTGGGATTTCCATCGATCTGAATGCCATGAACCAGGTGATTTCTGTGAATGCGGAAGACCTTGATTGTACGGTCCAACCTGGTGTGACGAGGGAAGCGCTCAACGAATATTTGCGCGATACCGGACTGTTTTTCCCGATCGATCCGGGAGCCAACGCATCGCTCGGTGGGATGGCTGCCACGCGGGCTTCTGGTACCAATGCCGTGCGCTACGGAACGATGCGTGAGAACGTGATCAACGTCACTGCGGTCATGCCTGACGGGCGTGTGGTCAAAACCGGAAACCGCGCGCGCAAAACCTCTGCCGGTTATGATCTTACGAAGCTGATGGTGGGTTCGGAGGGGACGTTTGGCGTTATCACTGAACTCACACTCAGGCTTTACGGGATACCGGAGCGTATTTCCGCAGGGGTATGCCAGTTCCCGACCGTTGATGATGCATGCAACACGACAATCCTTGCGATGCAATCGGGAATGCCGCTTGCCCGTATCGAACTTCTCGATGCGTTACAGATGGAAATGGTCAATTCATATTCAGGCCTCGACTACGCTGCGAAGCCCACGTTGTTTGTGGAGTTTCACGGGTCTGACGCTGCGGTTGAAGAGCAGATTGCAATGTTCAATATGATTGCTGGAGATTTGGGCGGAGGCGGTATCAAATGGGTCGATACCACCGAAGCCCGCAACAAACTTTGGAAAGCCCGTCATGATGCCTATTACGCGATGCTTGCGTGGCGTCCGGGATGCCGAGGCATAGCGACCGATGCCTGTGTGCCGATTTCCAGGTTAGCGAAGTGTATTGCGGAGACACAACGCGATGTGGAGGAGCTGGGTCTTATCGCACCGATTATCGGCCATGTGGGCGACGGTAACTTTCATACAACGCCGCTTGTCATGATGGATGATCCTGATGAGGTGAGCCGGGCTGAGGAGTTTATTGAACGTTTGAACCTGCGGGCAATTGCCATGGAGGGAACGTGCACGGGAGAACATGGCATTGGCCAGGGAAAACGCCGTTTCATCCGGTTGGAGCATGGGGCAGGTGCGGACATAATGATGTCACTTAAGCGCGCCATAGATCCGGATAACATCATGAACCCTGGCAAAGTCGTCGGGTTATGAGCCCGATTGCACGGTAAATGAACTTTCTGTTTCGCAGTTTTATTTTCTTAGGCTCGGTGGTGGTGCTGCTTTTGTTTGTGGCACTTGTGGCGCCACTTTGGATAGACTGGGAACGTTTTACGAGTGAATTTGAAGCGCAGGCCTCAAGGCTTGTGGGGCAACCTGTTAAAGTCGGTGGAGACGCGAATTTACGGCTCCTGCCACTTCCTTACATCAGTTTTGACAATCTCGAAGTGGGGGCGAATGCAGATGGTTCGCCGTTGATGACGGTCGAACAGTTTTCGCTCAATGCTGAACTACTGCCGTTCCTTTCCGGAGAAGTACGCATTGTCGAGATGTTCATGCTCAAGCCGCGGGTCAATCTGCAGGTGCGGGATGATGGGACCGTTGCATGGACACAGCCGGACCAAACCCTTTTAGACCCGGAGCAGATCAACATCGAAAAACTGACAGTGCAAAGCGGCTCTCTTGTCCTGTCGGGTATTGCGGGGACGCGCACGATCAATCTTGAAAATTTCAATGCAGAATTATCTGCTGGGTCGGTTTTGGGTCCATGGCGTCTTGATGGCGCAGGCGATATCGACGGTGTGCGCTCACAACTCAAGCTCTCCACGGGAACGTATCAGCGTGAAGCCGGGTCAATGCGCCTGCGGGTTGATGCTCGCCGAGACGACCACCCTTATCGTTTGCTGGCCGACGGCCCGGTGACGCTGAAGGATGAGGTTTTGTCCTGGCGCGGTGGCTTCGATCTTGTACCTGTTACAACGCCTGATCCCTCAAGTGATGGGCCCGGGACCGACGTGAGCGAAGCCTTGCCTGTGGTTGTGGACGGGCAATTTGAACTCACGCCCAAACGTCTTGAAGTGCCCGAATATCGTTTGGAAATCGGTGACCGAACCGATCCCTATGTTGTAAGTGGAAGTGGAGACGCTGAAATCGCCGAGCGGATATTTTTCAGGGTCAAGGCTGACGGGCGACAGGTTGATCTCGATCGCATTGAGGCACAACAAGCCGGGGAGCAGGCGGGTAGTCCACAAGCGCCGGGTCTTGAACGGCGGCTTGCGGCGTTGCGCTCTGTTTTGAACCGCATTCCGGTCCCCGCCGCTGATGGTGAAATCGATATTGTTCTGCCGGCCATGGTGGCAGGGGACACCTATATCCGGAATGTCAAAGCACTGGTCCGGCCTTTAGGAAAAGGCTGGGACGTTCGGTCACTGTTGGCAACTTTTCCCGGAAACACCGCGCTTGAAGCATCCGGCCGTGTGGGGCTGCGTGATGATTTTGGTTTTGTTGGCCGGTTGTTGGTCGCCTCGCGGCAACCATCTGGTTTTGCGGCATGGATGTCCGGTGAGGTCTCTCCCGAAATTCGCGCGATCAAGGCAATCGGGCTTGATGCTCAGGTTACCTTATCGGAGAAACAACTCACACTGGAAGAGTTGGAGTTAAGGCTGGATGATGCGCGTCTTGCCGGGAAGCTCCAACGGATTGCCGGTGGCGGGGGCAAGCCTGCGATCATCGCTGAATTGAGTGGAAATCGCGTCAATACAAGAGATCTGCAGGCGTTGTATTCGCTTGCGCGCGGGGAAAATGATGATCTCGTCAGCCATGACTTAAACATTAAAATCAACGCGGATGAACTTCAGACCAGTCTGTTTGGTGTTCCGCTGCAGGCAAACAAAACGGATGCCCATGTTCAGGTGCGTGATGGAAGCGTTTCCGTGGAACGTTTCAGCGCTGAAGATTTGTTTGGTGCCCGTGTCACAAGCGGCGGTCGGATTGAAAACCTGCTCTCAAAGCCGAACGGCAATATGACCTTTTCGTTTTCAGCGGCAAATGCGAGCAGGCTTTTAGGGTTCATGAACGAAGTGGTGGGTGGGCATGATGTGTTCGCACCTTTTCTCGCCAATCCCCAACTTGCGACAGATGCCGCCTTTGAAATGGAAGTGGATACCAGCGCCCGCGACGATGGCGCGAAAGGCCAGGTTCTTCTCAATGGGGTGATTGGCGGCACGACGGCATCTGGTCGCGTCGGATTTGACGGGGAAATTGGTGATCTGGCAAGTCTGCCTTTGGACGTGTCGATTCGAGTTTCCAATCCTGATCCTGCGCAACTGTTTCAGCAGGTCGGTATTGAAACCCTGCCAAAAGAGTTAGTTTCGGATGTGAAAGGCCCGCTCAAGGCCGAAGTAGCACTGGTCGGTGTGCCGAAAAACAGCCTCGAAACCCAGCTATTGGTGTCGCTACCGAGCGCTAGTGTTTCGAGCCAAGGTGTTCTGATTTCAAAAGACCTGCGTGAAATTAACGGGTCGCTGAATGGCACCATGGCAGCGAAAAACATTGTGCCACTCAGTTCGCTTGTGGGTTTGCGTTTGCCCGTTAAATCATCGGTTGTTTTGCCGGTGACATCACGGTTTGAGTTGAAGAAGCAGAATGGCAAAATTTCAATACCAACCGTGTCGGGTCAGGTACTGAACAACAAATTCAAAGGTAGCGGTGCAGTTGAAACGGCAGGAAAAGTCCGACCTTTGCTTTCCGGCTCCATCCAACTTGATGCGCTCGATTTGATGCTCTTTGCCGAACCCGCGCTTGGGCGTCACAATCCATTGCTTGTGGGCGGTGATATCCTGCCGGATGGTGATCTGGGCTTTTCCACGCCGCTTTATACCGGTCTTGATGTTCAACTGGACGTAACAGGCGATCTTATTTCTGCCGGTGGATTGCTCTCGGGTAAGGATGCGCGTCTGAAATTCGGCATGGTCGACGGGCGGGTTGACTTGAACGACGTCGCTTTCGACGCTTTGGGCGGGAAAGTAACGGGAGCGGCCTCTTTCAGAAATGTTGACGGGAGCGTTGTTGCCAATGGCAATTTCTTTTTGAGCGGTGTGGAAGCGGCGGAATTTCTTTCAAACCTTGGTGTGGGTGGCCTCACGGCAGGCAAGGTCAATGTTACAGGTTCGCTTGAGGGTGCCGGGCGCAGCGTCAGTGTCATTGTGGCAGGATTAACCGGAAGTGGTTTTGTCAGGCTTGAAGATGGCATTGTTTCATCTCTGGAACCTTCAGCGTTTGAGCAAATAGTGTTGGCCACCGATGCGGAAGGGTTTGAGATCGACGCGGAGCGTATCGGTTCATTGGCCGAGGACACGATTCTCACCTCCGAGTTGGCGATCGAGGCGCTTGATGCGCCGTTCTCGGTTTCTCAAGGCCAACTCACTTTCCGCAATATCATTCACAAGCATGAGGACGCAGAATTTGCCGCGGGGCTGGAGGCAAGTCTGCTAAACCCTGCCTTGAACGCAAATTTGAATGTGCGCTTCAAGCCCGGGAAGCGTGATGCAATCAGCGGTGCTACGCCGGAGGTCACGCTTTTATGGAGCGGGCCGATCGGTGCCATTGAGCGGCAGATCAACACGTCGCAGTTGGAGGGCTATTTGTCTCTTCGTGCGTTTGAGATAAGTCAGCGCCGGGTGGAAACGCTTGAAGCGCGGGTAATCGAGAAACAGCGTCTTAACCGCCAGATCGCCTATTCGTTTCAACGCGAGCAATTTGAAATGCGCAAGGCTGAAGAAGAATTGCGCCGCCAGCAGGAGATTGAGCGACAGCGTCAGGAAGAAGAGGCGGCCCGCCGCGCGGAAGCTGAAAGGCTTGCGGCGGAAGAAGAACGGCGGCGGCGTGAAGCGGAGGCTGCCAAACAAGCAACACAGGTGTTGCAACCAAGACCATCCATTGAAGCAGTTCCGCTTGAGCCGCTTGCTCCCACAAATCCCGAAACTCCAGCGCCTTCGCTTCGGGAGAATATAATCCAGAACCTTGAGAACTTTCTGAATACAGATTGATCACTCACACGGTGCTGAAGTTCCCTCCCGTTCCTGCGCTCACTGCAAGCACAAAAACGGTGTGGTTCGCGCGTTGCGAGCTTCTTTGATCAACGAATAGCCTAAGTTCGTTTTTTGGTGTACGCTTTTTGAATGGAGACGTCGCCTGCGGGTCTGGAGGGACCCGGACGTTTTCCAAATTGCAGATATTTTGCACCCTTGTTGCACTCTGGGAGGAGATGAAATGAATATCAGACCTGATCAATCCTTTTACCCCACGGCTCAAATCGCCATGGAAGCGCCTGTCGAGAATTACGGGTTTACCGTGATGCTCAGTCCCGACGGGTCGCAGTCAGACGGTATCGCAGTTGTCGATCTCAACCCTGAATCGAAAACCTATGGTGAGATTGTTCATCAGGTAATCGTGCCTACTAAAGGCGATGAGTTCCATCACTTTGGATGGAATGCTTGCTCGTCTGCTTTGTCACCGCTGAATGGACACGCGTTTGTGGAGCGCCGTTACCTTGTGGTGCCGGGCATACGCTCTTCGCGGATTTATATCATCGATGTGAAAGAGCCGCTGAAAGCGAAAATTCACAAGATCATCGAGCCGGAAGAAGTGTTCAAGAAAACTGGATATTCCCGTCCGCACACGATCCATTGTGGTCCAGAAGGGATCTATGTTTCCACGCTTGGCGGTGGCGGCTCGGATGGAACGGACGGTCCTCCAGGGATTTTCATCATGGATTGTGAAACGTTTGAGATTATCGGCCGGTACGAAATGGATCGCGGTAAACAAGACAAGCACTATGATTTCTGGTGGAACCTGCCGCAGGATTACATGGTGAGTTCGGAATGGGGACTGCCGCCGCAATTTGAGAACGGTGTGGTACCGGACGATCTTCTCAGCAACAAATATGGTCACTCGATCCATTTCTGGGATTTGCGGAAGCGCAAAAATATCCAGACCATCGATTTTGGCGAAAACTACCAGATGGCGTTGGAAATTCGCCCTGCGCATGACCCGGCAAAGTCTTACGGGTTCTGTGGCGTAGTGGTGGATACGACCAATTTGCAAGGTGCCATTTTCACGTGGTGGCGCGATGATGATGGTAAGTGGCAGTCGAAAAAAACCATCACCATTGATCCTGCGCCGGCCGATGCCGATGATCTGCCGGAACTCCTCAAAGGGTTTGGGGCAGTACCCCCGCTGGTGACGGATATCGATCTCAGTCTTGATGACAAATATCTCTATGTGGCCTGTTGGGGGCTTGGCGAGATGCATCAATATGATGTGAGCGACCCCATGAACCCGGTGCTTACAGGTAAGGTTGAATTGGGCGGTATCGTTGCCCACCACAAACATCCGAACGGAAAAGACTTCGCCTACGGCCCGCAAATGGTTGAGATCAGCCGCGACGGGAAACGTGTGTACTGGACCAATTCGCTCTATTCGACATGGGATGATCAGTTCTATCCCAATGATGAGGGTGGCCAGATGGTGATGGCGCATGTGGGGGAAAATGGCGGGCTGGAACTCGACAAAGACTTCTATGTGGATTTCCCGAAAGGGTATCGCAGCCACCAAATCCGTTTGGAAGGGGGCGATTGTTCGACCGACAGCTTCTGCTATCCGAACGTTTAGTTCCTGAATGTCATTCGATGACACGACTTTGACGGCCCTTTGGTGGGCCATCATTTTCTCAGGCTTTTATCACGGCGTGAACCCCGGCATGGGCTGGCCCTTGGCGGTTTCGGCTGGCTTGATGGAGCGCCGGCACAGTGCCTTGCCGAAAGCGCTTGGCATGCTAGCGCTCGGCCATTTGGCGGCGATGCTTCTCATATTATTACCGTTCTCGGTGATGACCGCACTTGTGCGTTGGGAAATGGAGATCCGCGTTGGCGCAGGATTGCTCGTCATCGCCATGGGTGCCTATCTTTTGATCAACCGACAGCATCCGAGGTTTCTTGCCCGGGTGCATCCCGCACGATTGACACTCTGGTCGTTCCTTGCGGCCATGGCCCACGGGGCAGGGCTGATGCTTGTGCCGATTTACCTTGGCATATGTGCGATTGCCGCAAGTGACACGGGGCATCAGGCAGCGCTTGTGCTGATGGGCGGAAACATCACCAATGCCGTTTTGGTTGCGTTTGCGCATACGGCCGCGATGGTGCTGGCAGGGGGCATCTTTGCCGTGGTGATTTACTTCTGGCTTGGTTTGAAATTCCTGTCCCAGACCTGGTTCAATCTCGATATCGTCTGGGCGCTTAGCCTCATCTTGGTCGGAGCGTTTGGTATCTACTCAGCCTTTGCCGGGCATTGAGGATCGCGATGGTCTTTTACCACGTTTGAAGATCAGACTTCGTTGCATCGGTGAAGCCCGCAAGCATATTAGCACCTTTTACAAACACAGGTCGTTTCATGAGGGTGGGGTTGGCGGCAATGAGGGCCACAGCTTTGCCATTGTCCAAATCAGATTTTTCCGCGTCGCTGAGGTTGCGCCACGTGGTCGAACGGCGGTTGAGTGCGGTTTCCCATCCGAGCGCTTCAACAATGGAACCAATGGTGTCTTCTGTTAGACCATCGGCTCTTACGTCGTGATTACTATGTGCAATGTTCTCGTCGTCCAGCCATTTCAAGGCTTTCTTGCAGGTGTCACAGGTTTTGAGCGTATAGACAGTGAGCATTAGGAACTTCCGTTCGCTTGCGGGTTAGAAATTTGTGTTGCCAAGGTTTGTGTGTGGTTGAGAACAAAAACACGAATGGCCGATGAAAGATTGCGTGTGGGTTCGCGTTGCTGGTCTATCTCTCTCACGAGACGGGCAACGGCGATTTTTCTTTCTTCAGCGATTTTCTGAAAGGCTTCCCAAAACTCGTCTTCCAGCGAAAAACTGGTTTGGTGTCCTTGGATTGAGACAGAGTGTTTGCGCAGCATGGTTGCGATTATTCTGGAACGTCCGGCTTTTGTTCTGGCCGGATAGACTTTCCGCTCAGCCGATCCGCCTCAGTTTTATTCTGTTTCTGCGCCTGCTTGCGTAGCTTGGATGAAACCGCATGCTGTTTGCGGTTGTTTTCAGCAGCCGCTTCCTTTTCCGACCTGGCCTTTTGCTTTCGGAATTGCCGGAGGTTGACCACGTTGCTCACAGCGGCAGCAACCTATTGTTTTTTGCGGAATTGATCGAGTGAGACAACTTCGGCACCTTCACTCGGAATGCCGTCGTCATCGCTGTCGGCATCATTTTCCTTGCTATCGCCCGCACTTGTTTCTTTTTGTTTTGTAGGTTTGTCGGGGCTTGGAAGCGCGCTCAGTTTGGGTTCGCTTTCAATGGCCGCAGGAGCCTCTTCGTCGGCATTTGCAGCTTCGAGATATTCTGCGTCAAATTGTACGCCGAATTTCACATGGGGATCGAAAAAGCCCTTGAGTGATGCGAACGGAATGCGCAACCGCTCCAAAATATCGTCGAAGGACAAATCAATCTCAAAATCTGTGTCAGTGACTTTCAAATCCCAGAAAGAGTGCTGGACGACGATGGTCATTTCTTCCGGATACCGCTCGCGCATGCGCGTTGAAAGACGCACACCCGGATGGTCGGTGCGAAACGTGATGAAGAAATGATGCTCACCCGGCAGGCCAGCGGAGGCCACTTCTTCCAAAACCTTGCGAATGACATTGCGCAGCGCCTCTTGGGTTAGCACGTCATAGCGAATGAGGTCTTCGGGTTGTTCGTCTTTGGTCATGGTTTCCGCACAATGCAGTTAGAGCGACTAAAATCAGGTGAAGGCTTCTGTTGCCAGGTGCCTTCGGACCCCGCCCTACAGTGCGAACCGCAGGGAGTTCAATGTGAAGCTGTCGAACCGCAATTAAGCAGCTAGACGAGCTTCCGCGTAGTTGTCATTTGCAACTATTGTGTTTGGCCCGATATCGGTGGGTACCATGCCGAACGAAAACATTGTCTTTACACCCTCGTCGATCCTATTTCGCCCCCATCATCAGCACATCGGTTGCGGCGGATGTGTTGGTGGTGGAGGCGCCGGGTACCGCCCCCGGGTCCGAATGGTTTATTGCACAAGCAATTTATCGTCATAGTCAGCA
>CAWUJX010000107.1:0-10149 GCA_963922635.1 uncultured Hyphomicrobiales bacterium
TGGCGAAACTGCATCTTGTTCGCATGTGCGGAAAGTCGGATATCAACAGGCAAGACCCAGAGTCGTTTCAGAAGTTGAAGCATGCGTTTCTCTGCCGACAGTGGCAAAGACAAGATCAGCATATCGATCCTCGCTTTGCGGTTGAACGACACAAGTTCTGCGATGTTTCCGAGCCTTGGATAGCCAGCGACAATTGCCGGGGAACGCTCATCAGCGCGATCATCGAAAATACCGCAAATCCTGATATCATTGTTCGGATTGGTCTCAATTGCATTGATCAGGCTTTCGGCAGCACTTCCGCCACCGACCACAATTGCACGTCGCTCCAAACGGCCTTCTGCGGCCAGTCTCTGCACATAGGCCCCGAGCATCGTGCGGCTGAAAGCGAGCGCAAGACTGCCAAGGCCAAACCACGCGGCAAACCAATGGCTTGGGAAATCACCGCTCATTTGAAAAACATAGGTGAAAAACCCCACAGCCGTGAGCGCCAGCGCGAAAGCGGAAAATGCCTTGCTGATCGAGCTTGAAAAACTTTTCAGGGTCTGGCTGAGGTAGCCGTCGAGCCCCATGCCAAATGCAACGGTGAGCGCAGCGCCGAGAAAACTACATATAAGCAAAAGGCCAGACATTTCTCCCAGCCCGCCAGTGCCCAGAAAAAACAGCAGTAACCCAATGCTGGTCAGGCATAAAAAGTCGAGGAGACAGACCGCGCCAGTGAGGATTGAGGGCGAAATAGCCCCGTCTGAAAATTGTTCAGCAATCCCTTTTGCATAAGCATTGAGTTCGATCGAACGCGATGGCTCAACCGTTTCTCTGACGACTGCCTGCTTCAAAGCTTCTTTCGAGAAGTCAGAACCAATTTGTTTTTCGACTATCGACATGTTTCCCAGCACCCGTGCGTGTTTTTGGAAAACATAGGGAAAATTCACTAATGAACGGGTAGGGATGGCCAATTTTGGGGCAAAGCTTACGGCTATGCCTAACGGTTTCTAAATTGAACCGTAAAATTTTATCGAATTAGCTTCGCAGGTAAGTGTCTTCCATGCCCTTGGCCATGGCTTCCAATGAAAAGCGCTCCTTCAACTGTTCAGACATACGTGCAGCTTCGTCATGACGGTTAGCATTGCGACGCATTTCCAGCATTGCGTTAGCCATCAATTCGGGATTTTCTGGTTCGATCAGGCGATCTTTGGCTTCAGCAAAGATTTCATGAATGCCGCCCACATCTGTGCTGATGATCGGCTTGGCGGCAGCGATTGCCTCTAAAACAAGGTAGGGGAGCGATTCCGCCCGTGATGGCACCACCACAATGTCAGCCTTGGTAAATGCGTTCCGAGCGGGCATTGCGGCACTGACTGCAACGGCATCTGAAAGTCCGTTTTTGCGAATGAACGCCTCATAACGGGGTTTGTCTTCGCCATCTCCTACAAACCAAGCAGTGAGGTTTTCATTTGATCGATCTCGGGCAATTTTAAGAGCACGCAAGAAAACATCCGGCCCCTTAAGGTCTCGCATCATCCCGATATAGAGAAAATCCGCATGGTCTGGCAGCAGTGTTACGGGTGAAAATTCACTGGGAGACAGTCCGTTATACACAATTGCTTCGGGGCAGGCGGGTTTGCCCACTTTTTGGTGATAGGCATCTCGTTCGTAGCGGCTCACAAAAATCAGACTGTCGGTATAGCGTTCAAGGAAACGTTCGGCGGCAAAGAAGATTTTTCCCTTAAAAGACGCGCTGTCATAGTGCATCGCACCCCCATGCGGGCAGTAAAATGCCTTTACCTTGTGCTTTGATTTGGATGCCAGGCGCGCTGAGAGCCGCCCATAAACACCACCCTTTGCCGAATGGGAATGCACCACATCGGGGGCAATAGATTTGACGATCTTTGACAATCTCCAAAGGGTGATCGGATCTTTGGGAGAAATGGAGCGCGCCATGGGGATGCGATGGAGGCCCAGGGCAAGACTTGGTTTCACTTTCTCAAATAGCTGGTCTTCGTATTCTCCGCCCGTGGAAGAATCGCATATGAAACCGACCTGGTGACCAGCCTTGGTTTGCTCCGCGAGCAGATCCCGTACATGTCGAAAAATGCCACCGACCGGTGAGCGAAAGCAGTGAATGATTTTCATGGGGTCGATCTTGCCCGTTTTAGAAAAGTCGTTCTCTGACGGAGATAGTATCACCCGGAAGTATCGGATCGCTTAACGGAACCCTGCCAGTGATTACTTCGCCATTGATTGTGCGCGTAATATCAACGTTTTCCTGTTCGGCGCGGGGTGAAAAACCGCCAGCAATTGCGATTGCGTTTTGCACGGTCATTCCCGGTACATATACATATTGGCCGCCGGTACCCACTTCGCCGAGAATAAAGAATGGCCGGTAGGTATCCACTTCAACGGCCACATCCGGGTTTCTCAAAAACCCGTTTCGCAGACCAGCTGCGATTTTGGCTTCAACCTGCTTTGTCGTGTGTCCTCGCGCGGCAACTGATCCGATCAACGGGATCGCAAGATACCCGCCTTTATCGACTGCGAACGTATTCGTCAGGTCCTGTTCTCCAAAAACAGTGACCCGCAATACATCACCGGAGTCCAGCGTGTAGGGCTTTCCCAGTGCTTTGTGGAATGCGGGATCAAGTGGTCGATAAGCCGCGCACGCCGACAAAGCGATAGCTAAAACGAAAACGAGAAGCCTATTTAGGAGCCTGAACTTGAACATACTCAACATCACTCATGATTCGGCCGGCAGGGCTGGCACGATACAAAATCAAGCCGATCATTAACGAGCATGGTTAATATCGCGTAAAGTCGAAGCTGTTTGAAAAAGGCACCCGTTGAAAATTAAGCGTTTCTCGTTTTCCTCTTAACGCCTTGGTTACCAAGTTCCTTCATATTTCATCCGGAGTAGTGTTCCCCAGCGCTAGGAAATTGCGCTCGGAGGTTTGTAGGAGTTGTCCGCGTTGCCAGGCCCAGACGTGTTATTTCAAGAAGACGATATTGATGTCGCCGGGATTTTCAGCGCGCTTCTTCGTAAGTGGTGGCTGATCTTACTTGTCACCGCAGTTGCAGGTGTTGGCTTGGCTGTTGTTCTGTCAATCATCTCTCCTCGGTATGAATCCACAGCCCGAATTCTTGTTCGCGACGGGAACACAACCTTCACGCGTGCGACAGGAGATGCGAACCAGCAGCTGGGTAGCCCACGATTTGATGAGCAGGCAGTCCGCAGCGAGGTAGAGATCGTCGGCTCGGATAAGCTTTTGCTTGAAGTGATCGACGAATTGGAACTGACGCGGCTTGAGGAATTTGAGGGCGACAGTGAATATTCTGAACTTCGCAACCGTATTCTAGAACTTGCTGGGCAAGAAGAACGGATCAACCCGCCACGTCGCACGACAGCCGAAGTGGAGCAGCGCAACCAGACATTGCGCATCCTGAAAGAGAAGTTAGCCGTTTATGCCATCGAACAGTCTCGGGTAATCGTCATTGAATTCTGGTCTCACAATCCGGAATTGGCCCAGACCGTCGTATCGGCAATCTCAGAAAAATATATTCGTCGGAAACGCAATGCGGAAATTGAAAGCAGCGAAACGGCAACCGTTTGGCTTGATCCACGTATTGCAGAACTTGAAGAAGATGTTCTTGCTACAGAAGCCGCCGTTGCGGAGTTTCGCACGAGTTCTGATATCCTGCGAACCGATAACAATAATGCACTGCTTGCCACTCAGCAGCTTTCGCAGGTTTCCACCGAACTTTCGCGACTGAAGGCGCAGCGTTCTTCCGCGCAAGCCAAAGTGGCATCGATCCGCGCCGCGCTGAATAACGGTTCGTCACTGGATGTAATTCCTGAAGTGATTGCATCACCTCTTATTCAACGCTTGCGTGAACGCGAGGTGGAATTGCGTGCGCAGATATCTGAACTATCGACGACCCTGCTGCCCAATCATCCACGATTGAAGGCGTTAAACTCACAAGTTCAGGATTTTGAAGGCCAGATCAGAAACGCCGCTGAAAACATCGTCACTAGTCTTGAAAACGATGTTTTGTTGCGACGTGAAGCAGAGGCCGATCTTGAAAAAGAGATCGTTCGGTTAAAGGCGGAAGCGGCGCGTGTAGATGAGAAACTTGTGGAATTGCGGGCGCTGGAGCGCGAGGCTGAGGCTGCGAAGGCACTTCTGCGCGAGTATAAAAGCCGGTCACTCGAAGCGAAAACGCGTAGCGGTTTGGCTCAGGTGGATGCGGAGATCATTTCTCCCGCGACGTTACCAGATAAGCCATTCTTTCCAAAGATTGTACCTTTCACCATTGCAGGCACTCTGGGGGTGTTCTTGCTCACCTGCCTTTGTGTAATTGCTATCAGTTTACTGTCCGCGGTGGGGGCCAATCAGCGAACCACGCAAACGGCTCGCAGCTTTGACGAGAACGAACCCGCATTGGGTGACGAAGGCCCATATCAAGCCTTGGCCCATGAAGCGGATGTGGCTCTTGAAAACGATACAATTACAAACGCCGGGTATGATAAGCTGGAAGCAGTTCTCCAGAAGAACCGTAGCGCTCAATCTGTCGAACACATAGCTGCTTCGGAAGTCGAGGCGAATGGGTTTAAGCCGATTGCAATCCGATATGCGGTGAAAACTCTAAGTGAGTTGCCGTCCGCCCGCTTAGCGGTCGTATCTCCGGGTGGCGATCATGGCTCGAGCACAAGTTGGTTGTTGGCAAGGGGCTTGGCCGATAACGGCAAACGCACCGTATTGATTGACTTGAGCGGTGGGAATGTCTGCGCAAAGAAAATGCTTGGGACTGCCGAGCTCCCGGGAATTTTCAATCTTTTGACAGGCTCAATTGCAGCCCATGAAGCAATCCATAAAGACCGAGAAACTGATGTGAGTGTTGTGCCTGCCGGCTCTCTGTTTGCAGGCGAACCGGCTGTGGATATGGAATTTATGGCGGAAGTAATCGATGCAATCGCTCAGTCGTTTGAGATTTGTATCATCGACTGTGGTGATGCAGATGTTGAGGATGTGGATGCCATTGCTGACGATGAAACAATCGTCGTGTTGAGTTGCGTCGAGGCCGACCCAGCAGCAGTTGAAACGCTTGAGGCCGAATTCAAGGTTGCGGGTTTTGAAGAAGTGGTAACGCTCTCACCCGATCGCGAGGACATTTCGGCAAGTGAGAAGGTTGGTGCTTAACCGGCACTTAGAACCCCAAATCTATTGGGTCTGGGTTCAGGAATTATAACCGAGCAACTTCGCTGAAATTTTCCGAAGCTTTTTGAATCGGGTCCAAAACAATTCATTGTTTCGCAGCCGTGCTTTTATCGCGTATTTAACGCGGTTTCCCGCGACCATTGGATATGCTGCCGGTGAAAGCGGCATGATAACATCAAACAATTGCGTGCCTGTCCGACACCAGGATTGCTTGTAGCGTTCAGTACCAACACCAAGATCGAGATGTGAAAAACCTTCATCGATCAAGCGTTCGATGAGTAGATACAGGATCATTTCGCCGGGGCTGTGATCAGCAAAATCATCATACGTCACCGAGTTAATCCACGCCTGACAAAAATCATCAGAAACACCATAACCGTACATGGCTCGGGTTTTCCCGCCGACCTTTAGCTCAAGCAGGCGTAACAGTCGGTTTCCGTCAGGTCCTTTTGTTATGGCAAGTGCCTTGAGCATTTCGCGCGCTGCGGGAATGGAGAAAACATCTTTAACGCCCAGTTCCGCGAAACGCTTTGATTTTTGTTCAAGGAAATCGTCGAGAGCAAGGTTGATCTGGGCGTCAGTTTCCGGGGTAACCAGCTCATGGCCACCGCGTTGTTCCGCTTCGCGCACTTGTTTTCGAAACGTTTTACGTTTCCGCTTTCCGTTACCGGCGTCAAGCACAGCATCCATGCCATCGCTGATGGACACTTCATACATGATGTTCTGAGACGCCTGGGTGGGCAGCAAGGCCATGGGATTGGCAAGCCCATGTAATTTTTTCGGTTGGCTATCGAGCTTCAATAAGGCAATGCCAGAGACGTGATCGCCAATGAAGGCGACGATGTTTCGCATGATATCGCCGTCAACGGTTTCAAGGAACCGTCGGCTGTATAAGCCGCAGCATATGTTCGTATATTTGCCACCCGGCCAGCGCACGGTCCTTATCAACCCTTCCACAATGACGAGGGGTAAGATGAAAGTCCTGCCACAAGCCGTGGAACCGTGGATGATTAGAGGTTTGTTTTCGGCTTCCAGTGTCCGATAAATAATCTCCATCCAATCATAGGATTGGTAGACGAAACTGGTTTTCTCCGCTTCCAAAGATCGCCATAGCGGCTCAATCGCTGCAATGTCTGTTTCGACACGTAAATTCATCGCGTCGATCGTTTGCTGTCCGGCGCTCATGGGAGTTTCCAGAAGAGTGTTCGCCACAGACATCCATAGCTTTCAATTGTTTCGAACCGTAAAACAGTATCAAGACTTTCTAAACAAACCGTATGTTACACATCTTCCACAGAAATGAGTTTGGCCCCACATGCTGTTACGCAAAGCGATATTGAACGCTTTCTACTATTCTGGAATTCAATCGTTGCTGAGGCCCGCATATGGCGGTCTCGGCTCAATTCTCATGTTGCATCACGTTCGTGACATGCAATGCGAGGAATTTTCGCCAAATTTTCATCTGACTGTTTCTCCGTCTTTCCTCGACGAAATGCTAGGCCGGTTCAAACAAACCCATGACCTAATTTCCATGGATGAAATGGTGAAGCGCTTGAACGGTGAGGCGGGTGTTGGTTCTTCGCGACCGTTTTTGGCGATCACTCTGGATGACGGATATCGTGATAACTTCACGACCGCTGCGCCAATTTTTGAAAAGCACGAAGTGCCGTACGCGATTTATATTGCCCCGGAAATGGTGGATGGAAACAGCACGATCTGGTGGGAAGATCTGGAGCACGTAATTGCACGGGCAGATGAACTGAATATTTTGCTTCCAAAGGGGCCGCAGAAATATGAAACCAAGTCGCCTGCCCAGAAAAGCCAAATCTACAAGGAACTGATGGAATATCTGTTCCTTGAGGTGGACGAAAAGCAGCAAAGACAAATCGTTTCTGATATCGCACGGAAATATGGTTTCGACACGAAACTACACCTGCAACAGGAAGTGGCAGATTGGGATACGATCGTGTCTGCATCCTCGCATCCGCTCTGTACGATTGGGGCGCACACCATGCGCCATTTCGTTCTTTCAAAACTGGATGAGCAGGAGTTGAGGGCGGAAATTTCCCAGAGCCGTGAGGTGCTGGAACAAAAGCTCGGCACTCAAGTCAAACATCTGGCTTACCCCTATGGTTTTCCGGAGGCTGCTGGCCCGCGAGAATTCAGGGTTGCAAAAGAGCTTGGTTTCAAGTCAGCCGTGACGACAAGACATGGTGTGGTATACTCACAGCTTGCCGATCACATGACGGCATTGCCGAGAGTATCGGTTAATGGTCATCACCAATCGATGCATTACATGGAAACGCTGTTGTCCGGCTTGCCCACACGCTTGAAAAACTACGGCAAAGCGCTGGACGTGGCATAGTACCGGTACGTTGGCTTAATTCACGCCGGATTGTTGCTTGTTCTGCTTTGGCGGTCGCATCATCCAATTGATGATGAACATTGCCGGAATCACCCAGAAAACACCCGTCAGCAGAAAATAAATCAGATGTATCCAACCGCTTGCGTCGGCAAGCTTTGCGGAAGCAATGGTTGTCGCCACCAACGCATATAACAACGCAAGAGCAACTATGAGGATGGAGCCGATCAGTTTCTTAATTCGTACGTGCATGAGAACTACATATCGGATTACCAGAGAGTTTCAATGTATAGGGCAGCAGTTTCAGTATCGCCTTTCGCGACCGCTTGTCACGCCGTAAAGCCTTGAGAAATGTGTACGCGGATGTCATTTGGTTTTCGAAATTGAATAAACTCAGGAACAGCAATGAGCGTCGCAACTGCAAACATTGATTTGGCACTAGACAAAACCATCGCCGAAAACAGAGCAATGGTACGGGTTTGGCTTTATTGCGTCTGCGTGTTGATCTTCATTATGGTCATTGTTGGTGGCGCCACCCGGCTCACTGACAGTGGTTTGTCGATCACAGAGTGGAAGCCGCTATTGGGTGTTATTCCTCCGCTGTCAGCGGCTGACTGGCAAATTGCGTTCGACAAGTACCGTCAAATTCCTGAGTATCAACTCATCAACAAGGGCATGAGTCTCGCGGAATTCCAGTTTATTTATTGGTGGGAATGGGCGCATCGCTTCCTCGGGCGGCTGATCGGCCTCTTCGTTGCAATTCCCTTGGTTTATTTCTGGGCAACAGGACGGCTGGAAACTTTTTTGAAGCCACGGTTGGTCTTGTTATTCGCACTTGGCGGGCTCCAAGGCGCGATCGGCTGGTGGATGGTAAAATCCGGTCTTGTTGACCGTGTGGATGTGAGCCAATATCGTTTGGGCGTGCATCTGACATTGGCGTGCCTCATTTTTGCATATGCACTTTGGATTGCCCGTGGGCTGGCTCCACACTCTGGCGAACATGCAACAAATTCGGTGCATCGTTTTTCTGTGATCGTGTTTTTCGCAATTGTTCTGCAAATTTTCCTCGGCGCGTTGGTTGCGGGCATGGACGCGGGGCTGGCGTTTAACGATTGGCCGACCATGGACGGTGCGATAATTCCAAGCGACCTATGGGTGCAAAACCCGGTTTGGATAAACGCGTTCGAGAATCCAAAGACCGTTCAGTTCATTCATCGGGTTAGCGCCTATGCGGTTCTGCTCCTGTTGCTGGCGCAAATCTGGATTGCCTATCGCTCAAACAGCGGCGATACGCACAAGCGGCGCACAGTCCTACTGCTCGGCCTTGGTCTTGCGCAAGCATCCATTGGCGTAGTTACCCTTGTTCTGCAAGTGCCGCTTTCCTGGGCATTGGTCCACCAGGGTGGCGCGGTTGTATTGCTCGGATTTGCAGTGGCCCATTGGCGCGGGATAAAAGGCAGCTACGCCTGATCCAGCATCAAGTTCAGATTTTGGACTGCAGCGCCTGATGCGCCTTTGCCGAGATTATCCAGTTGCGCGACGAGGTTCACATGGCCTTCATCGGCATTGGCGAACACAAATAAACGCATATCATCGCGGTTGGCGAAGTCCTCAGGGCGCACATGGGAGAGCGAGGCGATTTCTTTTTCGCTTGCCACTTTCACAAAATCACAACCCTCGTAATGAACTTCAAGCGCGCCGCGTACGGTATCGGCGCTTGCATATTGCAAATGTTCCAAGTGTAACGGGATTGATACCAACATGCCCTGAGGAAACCGGGCGACGCTCGGCATAAAAATTGGCCGCTTCGTCAAGCCGCTACGCTCCATGATTTCAGGCACATGTTTATGCTTTAGGCCGAGGGCGTAAAGATGAAACGAGGTTTCGATGTGGCTATCATGGGAGGCGTCTTCCATTTGGGCAATCAACTGCTTGCCGCCGCCGGTATACCCAGAGACCGCATTGATCGTCACCGCACAATCAGGTTGCATGATGCCCGCATCAATCAACGGGCGTAGCAATGCGATCGCCCCAGTGGAATAGCAGCCCGGATTACTCACACGTTTGGAAGTTTGAATGGCGTTTGCTTGATCTTTGCTTAGTTCAGCAAAGCCGAAAGTCCAATCAGGAGCGGTACGATGGGCCGTGGAAGTGTCGATGACACGACACGTGTCGTTGCCGCTTGCTTCCAGCATAGCCACCGCCTGCCGGGCAGCATCATCGGGCAGACAAAGGATTGCCACATCCGCCGCCGACAAACATTCGAGCCGTTTTGCGTCATCACGGCGGTCTTCGACTGCCAGAGATAGCAGTTCGAGATCATCACGTTCCGCAAGCCGTTCCCTGATCTGGAGGCCTGTGGTGCCGTGTTCACCATCTATGAAGACGCGCGGTTTCATCGGTTTTTCCTGTTAAAACAATTATTTATAAAAATCGGCAGAATCTGATTCAGAACTTTAACTTCAGTTGCTTAAAGAAAAGCATCATCGCTCGATTTTCTTTTCTGCCTGCAGCGCCATCATATACGCCGCCACGTGCGATCCTGCAATCGCAGTTATATCCGCGTGATCATAAGCGGGA